>MWBL01000076.1 GCA_002069015.1 Firmicutes bacterium ADurb.Bin300
GAACTTTATTTTCCCGCCTCATCAACTCTTAAAACAATGTCAGCTTATTATAAAGGCTATTACCCGAATTTTGATATGAAGGTATTTAATAAGCTTACAAAACTGTTTTCCCTTGATACGGCAACGAGAATAAAAAGCTTTTCAAAGGGAATGCAGCGGCAGTCGGAAATAATCCTTGCACTTTCCTCCATGCCCAAATATATGCTGCTTGACGAAACCTTTGACGGGCTTGACCCGCAAAAAAGGGATCTTACAAAAAAGCTCTTGCTTGAATATATGGCAGAGTCCTCATGCTCATTAATAATATCCTCTCACAACCTATCCGAGCTTGCAAATCTGTGTGACAGAGTGTGTCTTATCAACGGCAAAAGACTTGTTATAAACAGCCTGACAGAGGATTTGGGTCTGAACATTCGCAAGGTTCGGATAATACTTGCTAAGGAAGTACAAAAGGATATGTTCTCACCGTTAAGCATAGAAAAGCTGAAAACCCAAGGTACAAGCGCATTGTTTGTTCTTCGGGGTGATATTAACGAGGGTATAAAGTATTTGAATTCGCTTAATCCCGTAAGCCTTGAAACCTTCGAAATGACGCTTGAGGAAATATTCCTGAATGAAATGGAGGATGATTCTCTTGAAGTTCAAGGGTTCTTTGATAAAGAGTGATAAAACCTATGATTTTGTCCGCTCCTTAAAAAGCGGAATAATACCCTCGTTTGCTGTTCTGATAATCTTGCTTTTTTCCTCTACATTCAGTAGTTTGGTGTTAACCACAAAATATAAAGAACACTATGCCCTGGCATTTTTAAAAGATGATTATGACGCAGAAATGATTTTAACAGTATTTTTGATTATAGCAGGAATTTTTTCAGGATTATTTGTGTTTCGGTCTTTTGGGAACAGACAAAATGTAAATGTCCTTTTAAGCCTTGGTCTAAAAAGAAAAACTCTGCTTGGGAACAGATGCCTTGCGCTTCTCTCAGAAATGCTGTTTGCCGTTATAGCTCCTTGTACAATGACACTTGCCATTAATATACAAGCATACGGCGTCAGCGTATATATGATTGAGGTTTATATTTTCCTTATTATCAGTTCTTTTTCTATAATTTTTGTCGGATTTTCAATCGGTACACTCTCGGCGATCCTTGCCGGTACAAAGACGGAAGCGGCAATTACAAGCTTTGCTTTAGCCGTTATGCCCCATGGTATAATTTTATTTGTTTTTTCCTGTATTAAGTTCTTCCTTAGAGGCTATTATGTGATGTATGAAAGCGGTTCTTTTTACCTTTCATCTGATTTCTTTAGTTTAGACGGAATTAATCCGATTTTGATGCGTTATTGTAATTTGCTTTTGATGACATTTTCGGAAAGTTATGACGAACGAAAGCTGGTATTGCCCTCCAAGCTGCACATGTACGCATCATATCAACAGCCCGCTTATTTGGACTTTTCAGAATATCTGCCGTTTATTGTATGGTTGATTGTGAGTATTTTTATCCTCATTATATCCGGACACCTGCTCAAGAAGAGAAAAGCGGAAATCACGGGGCTGTTTAACAGTTCAAAGGCTGTCGCCGCTATAATCAGCGTTACAGCCGTTATATACGCATCGGGGCTTGGTCTTGCCTTTGGAATATTTAACGCAAGAACACATATGGAAAGCGCCGACAGCTCATTTTACGTGATGGGCGGCTACGAAAAATTTGTAGTATTGTCACAAATGATACTGTATGGACTTATTGCACTGCTCATTTGTATGCTCGTCTATTCGATGAATTTAAGACGATTTGTTTCTCGTCTGAAATTCTCGCCGCTTGTTCTTTTAACTCTTATTGTGCCCTTAATATGTGTGACGGGCGGTTTCGGGTTTTCCGAGAGAATTCCGAATGATGATGAAATCGAAAAAATTGTTGTGCAGTACCCCTTCGCACCTAAAGAGTGCATATTTGAGTCTGTTTTGGAAGCTGAAAGCGACTATCCTGCCCGTCTGTCGGGTTTTCAAAGCGAGAAAGATAAACAGCTTGTTATTTCTCTTCACCGACTGTTGATTGAAGGCGAAATTAAACAGGCGCCCTGTTACATTCAAATCACATACAAGCTTAAAAACGGTAAGGAGGTCCTTAGATTTTATCCGGAATATTCCAATGAGGCTTTGCTTGAAGCGCTAAATCTTTTTGACAGCGATACCACAGAGGAATATTTCTATAAAAGGCTGAGCGACAGGAGCTCATGGTTTACTACAGAGGAATTAATAAAATATCTTAATGAAAACCCCTTTACAGATATAACCGAGTTAATGAGGGAGTTACCTGTTAATAAATTCGAAAACATAAGAGGAGTAAATCTCAAATTGTCCGAAAGCGCTGAAATAGTTGATATTCTTCCTTATGTGGATAAAGAGAAGTATGACAAGCTTTTACAGTCAATAGCAAGGGATTATCGTCAAATGACCGCAAAGGATTACTATTTCCCTGAAAAACCATGTGAATATATCCTGCTTGTTAATGCATTTGAAGACAATGTGGTGAACGATTATGAAATTATAACCTCTTATAGGCTATACATCTATGCTTCAATGGAAAACACTCTGTCTTTTCTTAATACCTTAAAGCCCGGTGAGACTCAAAGTGAAAACAAAATCACAAGTGTAGCCTTGTATGAGTGTAATGCAGTGCAGTTTTACAGACAAAGACCAACTGAGTTTATAAAGGGCACAGCGTCTGCCTATATAGCTGCCAAGGAGGGTAAAAAAACTGTAATACCCTATGCTGTCTATGCAAACGCTACTGATGTAGCTTCTTTTGTCGGAGAACTTCATCCTGCTTATTTGTCAATCGGCAAAAATGTCAGCTATGCGCTCGTCACATATTCCGATGGTAATGAGGCTGTTTATATAGTTAAAAAATAACTTGGATTTTTTCAGGAGGTTTTTGCTGTGAATATACACTTGAAAAGCGTATCTCGTTACGATTTTCTGCGCTGTTGCCTTACCGCCGCATTTACGGCGGTCGTGATAATGACTTTGACGGCAACACAGTCCTGTATACCCGTACTGTCAAAGCTTTCTTTTGACGCCTCAGTGTATAAACTTTTGTTTATCAGTGGTGATACCTTTATAAGCGGACTGATGTATTTTTTCCTTCTTGCAGCGGGGATGTGTACCGCGTTTTTTCAATTCGGTTTTCTGGTTAACAGAGCGAAACTCAATATAATAATGAGTTTCGGACTTAAAAGAAATCAGCTGTTTGCAAACAGATTGCTATCCTCAACAGCAGCGTTGCTCCTTGCGGTTTTTGTTCCTTTTACAGTGACATTTTTCGCAAACGCCCGCTATATAGGGATAACGGATTATTTGATAAAAACATATTTACTATATGTTTTAAGCTTCTTTACCGTACTTTTAATAGGATTTGCAGTCACTGTGCTTGCATGCGCTTTGTGTGCAACGGTACTTGAGTCTTCGTTATTAGGAATAGGCATTATCTCTTTTCCGTATGTTCTAATACAATTCTTTAATATATGCTTCAGCATCTTTCTTAAAGGCTACTGTTATAGCCTTGACACAAAAAATCCGGTGTACCTATTGTCGGGTTCCATCTGGTATGACAGGGGAAACATTTTATCCAAATCGTTTACGGAGAATCCCGAATATGCAAAAGCGGTTACAACCTTTTTGCCTCGTGATTTTTTACTGTTCATCGCCTGGATATTTATTTGTTTATTTATACTGCTTATTGCCCGCCGGCTTTTTATAAAGCGCAGGGCAGAAATATGCGGATTGTATAAATCCTCGAAACCTGCATCATTTATTCTGTCTTCATTTGCAGTAATTTCCTTTGCGGACATCTCAATGCTGCTCGCACGAGAGATTGATGGTTTTCAAATTATTTCAGCAAACTTACCACTATGCTCCTTTATTCTGCTGATTATTTTTACTGTAATTGCTTGTATTATCAGCGTCTTTGTTTTTTCCACGGGACGCCGCAATTTGACCGTATTGCTTAAGCGCTCCTCTCTTTTGCTGCTCTTGTATGTTGTTCCGATATGCTGTCTTTTCGGCGGTTTCGGTTTTTCTTCCCGAATTCCCTCAAGCGCGGATGTTGATAAGATAGTAATATCTTTTCCATATACTGTAGATGTTTCGGGTTCTGCAATTTTTTATGTTTTATCCGGATTCGAAACAGATTCGGAGAAGGCTATAGTTACGGATATTCATAGTCTATTAGTCAAAAGCGAATCATCAAAAAGTAATTCACATAGCATATTGGTAGCATATAATCTAAAAAACAAAAAGCAGATCTTCAGAGAGTACAAGGGTATTGCTGATGACATCCTGTTAGAAACGACAAAGCTATACGACTGCAAAACAGTAAAGGATTATATATATTCACAAATAGCTGATAAATCCTCTTGGGGCTCGGAATATTCATATCCGCAGCTATACAGAGAAAGACTGTTCGATTCCTCATTCCAACTTAGAGATATAGACTGGCTCCATTTAAATAATATAAATGTATCTCTTCGTCCGTGCAATAACTTTGCGAATACCGACATAACTGCAAAGCTCACACCCGAAAGCTTTGAAAAGCTGCTGGATGTACTTGCCGAGGATTTATCAAACCTTTCCTCAAAGGATTTTTATACGCCCGATGAACCTCCCCTAGGGGCAATTTCACTGTTCCAAATGAGTGGTTCCACGTCTCTTTCGTTTACATACGAATCCGATTCATCAATTCATAACCTTTATGTTTACCCCTCAATGAAAAATACGATTTCCTATCTGAAATCCTTATCTGTTTATGATGCCTTCAGTAAAAAAACCGAAATAATTGAGATTGCGTTATTCGATTGCGAGTATGACGATTTTTTTGTACAAAACACAAGCAGGCTTGAAAACTTCAAAATCTATAATGATTATATAAATCGCTTTTATGAACAGCTTAAAATTAATGACACCGTTCCTTATAAAACCCTAAATCAAAAAGAGGATATAGCATTAGCCGAAAACAATCTGTTCCCATATTATTTGACCGTTAATCAGGATGTCAGCTTTGCAAGAGTTACATATGCTGACCAAAGCTTTGCTTTCTTTATCATTAAAAACTGACGGCGTTTTTCCTAAATATTAAAGGGCAGCTTATCAAAAGCGATATGCTGCCCTTTTTATTTTTTATTTATAAGACGCTAACTTTTCTCGCAATGCGAAAAAATCCTCAAGTGCCGCCGGCTTGTTATTAGGGTTACGCAGCAATGCGGCGGGGTGGAAGGTACCCATCATTAAAACCCCTCCCTTTTCGATAAACTCACCGTGACTTTGCGTCACCTTAAAATCGGGGGATATAAGCCGCTGTGCTGATATTCTGCCTAAACAGACTATTATTTTCGGCCTTATGAGCCTTACCTGCTCGCGAAGCCACTTAATACACTCCTCCTGCTCCTGTGGCAACGGGTCACGGTTATTATCGGGGCGGCATTTAACAATATTTGCTATGTAAATGTTTTTCTTGCGGCTAAGGTCAACCGCTTCAAGATATTTATCAAGAAGCTTTCCGCCTCTGCCGACAAAGGGTTCACCCGTAAGGTCCTCCTGCTCACCGGGTCCTTCTCCGATGAACATAATATCGGCATTTGTGTTGCCCACTCCGAATACAACATTCGTCCGCTTTTCGCAAAGCGGGCAGTTTCGGCACCGTATACAGTCGCTTTTCAGCCTTTCAAAATCGGTATACATAAACTCTCCTTAAAGACAGATTAGCTCTTTTTCGCAATTGGTCAAATTTTCATATCCATCCTTTGTGATTACAGCCATATCCTCTATCCTTACGCCGAATTTACCCGGGATATAGATTCCCGGCTCTACCGTTATCACATTGCCCGGAGATAGAATATCCTTTGAGCGCGGCGAAAGAGCTTGCGTTTCATGTATTTCAAGCCCGACCCCATGTCCCGTGCCGTGACCGAAGCGTGCACCATAGCCCGCATTATTTATAATATCGCGCGCCGCTTTGTCCGCCCCCATTCCGCTGACTCCGGGTTTTAATGAGCAAAGCGCAGCCTTTTGTGCGGACAGGACCGTTTCATAAACTAAAAGCTGCTCCTCGGAGGGCTCATTAAGAATAACGGTGCGTGTCATATCACTGCGATAGCCGCCATATACCGCGCCGAAATCCATTGTTATAAAATCGCCCCTTTGAACCTTTTTATCGGACGGGACGCCATGCGGCAGGGAGGAATTTTCGCCGCTTACCGCTATAGTCTCAAACGAAAGGGCCTCGGCGCCGTTTCGCAGCATATAAAAATCAAGCTCAAGCGCTATTTCCTTCTCGGTAACTCCTACTCTTATAAACTCCAATATATGCAAAAACGCGGCTTCGGCAATTTTTTGGGCCTTTTTAATTAAGTCAATCTCCCTTTTCGTTTTGACAACTCTTAAGGCGGTAATGCATTCGTCAAGAGAACCGTCAATAACGCACTCAAAACCTTCGAAATATCCTTTAAGCTTGTTAAAATCGGAAATAAAAAGCCTATCACACTCAAAAAGAACCCTTTTTACTCCTCTTTCCCTGAAATAAGCGGGAAGTTGCTTTACGGCATTAGTCAATTCTTCAATCGGGCACGCTGAAACCGTTTTTTTCGCCGCTTCAACATATCTGCTGTCTGTAAAAAACACCGCGTCGTCGCTTGTAACAAGCAAAAAGCCGTCACTTGACGGGAAGCGGGTGAAATAGCGCCTGTTTTCAGGTGAGGAAATAATAATTCCGGTATTGTCACCTAAAAGCTTTTTAAGCTTTCCGTTTATCGACATAATATCCGACCTCTTTATTAAATTTTTCGAGCAAGACTTTTTCCTTCTTTCTAATCTCCGTAAAGTGCTTTTTAAAAAACACCTCGGGTGCCTTAGGGTCTACAAGCAGAGGAATTGCGCCGGCTCTGTTTGCGGCCTCAACATCGGCAAAAATCTGATCTCCCACCATGCCAAGCTGCGCCACGTCTACACCGAGCCTTTTAGCGGCCTTGTAAACTGCCTTCGGGGACGGCTTCCTTGCCATCGCAATATAGTCTACTCCTAGCTTTTTTGCAAGGAAAAGTACGCGAAGACCTATTGCGTTTGACAGAATAACTATGGGAATGCCGGCTGCTTTTATACTCTCAACCCATTCGCCCGAATTCTTAAAGAATTTAATGGTTCCGTCAAACACAAGAGTATTGTCAAGGTCAACCGCGATACCCGTTACCCCGATTTCACGCAATATTTCAGGTGTTATTTCGTTTACCGAACGGAACCTGTAGCTTATGTTATGAAAACTCATAGTTTGTCCTTTGCATATTTATTAAAGAAAAGAAGACGGAACCCGAGTCCCATCTTCCCTGCGTTTTTCTGTGCAAGGCTCATTAATACTTGCGTTTGCGAGCTGCCTCGGACTTCTTTTTTCTCTTAACAGAAGGTTTTTCATAATGTTCCCTTTTGCGAACTTCCTGAATAACTCCGTCCCTTGAGGTCTGCCTCTTAAATCTCCTGAGAGCGCTGTCGAGCGACTCGTTTTCTTTTACCTTAACCTGGCTCATATATATGTTCCCTCCCTCCGACGGTACGTGAAGGTATAATTTCTCGAATTCCATACGATTATATATCAGAATATATTTCATGTCAAGGAGAATTTAATATTTAAAAAACGGCGGGCCTTGTGCCC
>MWBL01000077.1 GCA_002069015.1 Firmicutes bacterium ADurb.Bin300
TCATTCTCCCGCCTCCGATTGCGCTTTTTTTGTTTCCCCATATGTTATTACCGAATCATCATAACTCTTTTTCACTTCACTTTGAGGAACGCCTAAATAGTCTGCAATAATTCCGATAACCAGCGGCGAACAAAAACCTCCCTGACATCTGCCCATACCCGGGCGCACTCTTTTCTTAACCGCATCGACTGTCGGAACACATATCGGTGAACGCAGGGCATCCAATATTTCGCCCTTGCTTACTTCCTCACATCGGCACACTATAATTCCGTAATCGGGGTTTTTCCCAATAAGCGCCGCTCTTTCCGCAGACGGCATTTCTCTTAACACGGGAATTCCTTCCCTTCTCGGGTTAAACGATTCATTCCTTTTAACAACGCTCCCGCTGCTTAACATTTCAACCGCCATTTTCTCAACGTCAAGGGCAACTACCGGCGCACAGGTAAGACCCGGGGACTGTATTCCTGCACAATGTATAATATTACGGGTTTTTCTGCCCTTTTCTATTATAAAATCCTCCTCAAACGTAGGCGCGCGAACTCCCGTAAAATATGTAATAATGTCCCTTTCGGATAGCTCGGGTATCGTCCTTTTTTGCTTTTCAAAAATTTTCTTGACACTCTCATGTTGCGTTGAAATGACTTCTTTTTCATATGTTTCCTTTGCGTCCGGACCCACAAGAAGATTCCCGTGCACCGTATGGACTATGCCGCCTCCCTTTGTATGGGAACGCTTGAGGGATAAATCCTTAATCGATGCTATCCCCGTAAAAAGGTTGCCCGCTTTTTTATCGAAAATTAAATCTGTACCCTTCCTGGGATGAATTGAAAAAAAACGGTCGTTTGCCATTCTTGCGATTTCCTCGGCAAATACGCCTGCGGCATTTATAACTACTTTGGGGTATACCTTGCCCCTGTTTGTGGTAACGCTTATAATTTCGTTATCCTGTACCGCTATATCCAAAACTGCGGTATTCAAAGACGCTTTGACACCGTTTGCCACCGCGTTCTCGGCATAAGCTATCGTCAAACCGTAAGGACACACGCTCCCTGCCGAAGGATTATACAGGGCGAGCCGAAATTCTGGGTTTAGCTTCCCGTGTGCCTTTTGAAGCTCCTTTTTATTCAAGACCTTCGTATCAATTACCCCGTCAAACCTTCGTTTTTTCCAGGCGTAAAGCAAAATTATCGGATACACCCATCCCTGAGTAAAGCCTACATACTGACCTTTTCTTTCAAAGGGGACCGAAAGCTCATGGCAGACCTTATCAAATATTCTGTTGCCCTTAAGGACATATTGTTGCTTTAGAGGTCCCTTACTTAAATCAACTCCGGGATGGACTTCACCGTCATTTCTGCCTGATGCCTGCATTGCAAAATCAGGCTCCTTATCAACAAGTAAAATATCCAAATCCCATTTTGAAAGCTCGCGCGCTATGCTCGTCCCGGATATTCCCCCTCCGACAACAAGAATATCCCATTTACTCCCTTCAAGCGACTCATCCGAAACGACAGGCAACCGTATAGGCGGGATTTTTGCCGTTGTCAGCTTAATGTCATTGACAACGTGTGTTTTTGAGTATCTTTGGGCGGCTGTATAGCAGGCGTTGACGATTTCTTCCCAATTATCAAGCTGCCCCTCAAGCACGATACAACCGTCTCGGTAAGTTGCGCAAACCCTTCCCCCGGTATTCTTTTCTAACCTCTTGTTAATCTTTTTTATGTTCATTTAAGCATCACACACTCAATCACATTATGAGTCGCCCGATTGACCGACTTTAAAACAATAATACCTGAACATTTTGAAAAAGTCAAGATGCTTCATAGACAAAAATAATCTTTTGTGGTACAATTACGGCAATCATGAAAAGAGCGGAGTAAACAATGGCGGCACCGAGAAAAGAAAACATAAAAACACTGATACTTGACACTACAGAGAATTTACTTAAGGACAGTCTCCTTTCGGATATTTCTCTTGCCCAAATAGCTAAAGCTGCGGGAATATCAAAGGGAACGCTTTATTATCACTATAAATCCAAAAACGAAATACTTTTTGATATTACCGACAGATACCTTGACAAGCAGTGGAATGACCTCGTCGAATGGACCGAAAACCCCGAGAAGGACACATCCCTTCACCGTTTGGTCAGATATGTTATCGAGCGCGATATTTCCGCTCCCGCCGTACGCGCCCGGCTGCTAAGCGACGCTATGTCGGGAAATGAGGAAATAAGGGAAAAGCTAGTTGAAAGGTACTGTGCCTTTGCCGATATAATTTCCGAAAAAATTTCACAGCGCACTGATTCAGTTTCGGCTGATTATCTCTCATGGCTGATTTTGCTCGCTTCGGACGGAATGTTTCTTCAAAAAACGCTTAAAAACGAAAGTTTTGATTTTGAAAAGCTCATAACTCAATCAATCGAATATCTGAAGAAAATGAATTAACGCATCAAAAAACGCTTGGGGAAATCTCCAAGCGTTACATTTTATTTTTTTGAAAGCTGTTTAATGTATCTCTTAAAGAAAGTCAGCGCCTCTTCAAACGAAGCTATCGGAATTCTTTCATTTGTTCCGTGGCAGGTTAAAAGCAGCTGTGTGCTTACGGTAAACGGGGAATAGCGGTAAACGTTGTTGCATATTGACTCATAGTTTCTCGCATCCGTCCCGCCCATAACAAGAAATGCGGCTACAATATTGTCCTTATTCATTGAGCGGCATATTTCATCGATTGCCTTAAATGCCCTTGAATCTGAGGGAGAAATGTTTGACGGATTTTCTCCTTTTATAAGCTCTGCTTCAACTCCCTTACCCACAACCTTTTCAATATGCTCTTTAACATCCTCTATAGTCTCTCCCGGCATAATGCGAAAGTTTGCGGTAATACTCGCCTTCTGCGGCAGAACATTCGGAGCGGGACTCCCTTCCGCCTGAGTTACCGCGGTAGTCGTCCTTATCATACAGGCGGCGGGCGGAATTTTTTTCATAATTGCAAGTATCGGGTATTTTAAGAGCCAAATATTGCAAGCCACAGCACGGACGGGATATGATGCATTTCTTCCGATTTTATCAAAAAGAGAGCGCATCATAGGGGTTAAAGATGCCTTAAACTGATTGCTTTCAATACGTCTTATTACATTTGCAAGCTTACCCAAAGCGGAGTGCTTCGGCGGTTGAGAAGAATGTCCGCCTTTTGCCCTGACAGAAATTCTGAAATCCGCGTGCCCTTTTTCAGCTACGCCGATACCCGCAAGCCTTTTGTTAATGACACCCTTAATGTTAACAGGCAGTATTGCGCCGCCCTCATCCAAGACGCAGTCAAGCTTTATACCTCTTTGGGCAAAGGTGTTCACTATTGTTTTCGCACCCGAATCGCCCAAGGACATAACCTCCTCATCATGACCGAAGCAAAGATATACATCTCTTTCAGGAACAAAATCCTCCTCCAAAAGACTCTCTACGCTCTCCATTACCGCAATAAGATGGTTTTTCATATCAAGCGCGCCTCTGCCCCAAATAAATTCACCGTCATCAAAGCCGCTGAAGGGCGGATGAGTCCAATCGTCAAGTGTTCCCTTAGATATCGGAACAACATCCTGATGAGAAAGCAGGGCTATAGGGTCAAGTGAGGAGTCCCTTCCTCTCCAGCGGTAAATAAGACTTGCATATGAAACCTTTTCCAGCTCAAGACATTCGTGTATAAGAGGATATGCCCTCGCCAAAAAGCTGTGAAATTTTTCGAACTGTTTAAAATCCATGTTTTCGGGATTTCTGTCCGAAATCGTTTTATATGTTATGGCCTCGCTTAAATTAGCCCGAAAGCGTTCCGGGTTAACTCTTTCCGGCTCCCATTCCCTGACCTGCTCTTTTTTCGGCTTGAAAAATAATGCCCTTATGAGCGTTATCACCGTAAAAACGCCTAATAAAATCAGAAATCCGTAAAAGTACCTCATATATGTACCTCCATTCAAATAAAATCAGAAGTAAAACCGCCTGGTCATCCACGCCTTGAACCTTCTGTTCTTTTCGGTGGCCCTGAAAAAGAGCATCAGACAAATACAGGAAACGGAAATGATAACCGAGACAAAAAACAGGTGCTCGTTTTCGTAATAACGGTTTACAAGCGCATCTACTATAAGAGAAAAGGCGGCTAAATCCGCAAGCAGTATTATAATTATCTGAAGCTTTCCTCTTTTGCGTTTTCGTAACCATGCTATAAATATGAAGCAAAATAATGAAAAAATCAGGATAAAAGGAAAGGCAAGCTTAAAATACCAGCCGTTTTCACGATACATATAAAAGAAAACATAAGCGTACATCATTGCGCCGACTGTATCTATAAACAACAGTAAAAAGGGGTGCGGTTTATTTATCATAAGCGGTACCACAGCAACAAGAAAGAAGAAAACGCTTGAGGATATTACATAAACGCTCCACAGCCCCGTTTCCGGCATAAGGATATTTATTAAAAGACACACGAGATTTGGTATAAGCAAAATAATTCCGATGAGAAACGCCGCGTATCTCTTGCGAACGGAGGGAGGTATCATAAGCCTTTCCGGGTACGGAGGCTTTACGCTCGACTTTATCTCCTCGGAGATAACCACGGGAGTGTCGCACAGAACACATTTTTTTGCGCCGGAACTCAGTTCTACGCCGCAGCGCACACAATATGACATTTTTAACCCTCCTGTTCTCTGTTGCTTTCTATCTTCACATGAACGCCCATTTTTACTATACGGGTAAAAAACTCCCGTTCTATTTCTTTATCCTTATATATATTGGCAAAGGAAATTGCAAGAGTGTTTTCAAAGGTAATTGCGCCGAGTCTTGCCCCGTTAAGAATTCCGGGCCCCGTCATCAACATAATGCTTTCAATATACTGCTTCATCCGGTCCGGAATAGAAACCCTTCCGACATTTGAAAAGAGTGCACTTACGGTTTTCTCACCCGTCAGGGCAAATGAGGAGTAAATACCCGCCTTCTTAATAAACAGCGGCATAATTCTCATAAAAAAGTTTTTTTCAAGGGCAAGGTTTTTCGTCATCATGGCGTTAAGCTCCTTGGCATTATTGACAAGCCTCAAGCTGAGCGCAACATGCTTAACAATCTCCTCAAACGTGTATTCCCCTTTTTTCGGGTCAAGCTTAATGTTATAGCAAAGCGAAAAATTCCTCAGAGTCTTTGAAGGAAAATGGTTTCTGAGATTTACCGGTATTTGAACGCTCACGATTTTCTGCCGCCGATTTTCACGAAGCTGCTTTCTGTAATGAATATCAAGTAGAATTGCCGACGCAAGCTCCGTTATTGTTGCATTATATTCCTTTGCTTTTTTATAAAACGCGTCACAGTCTATATATCCCGTAGTTACGTTTATTCTGTGTTTTTCAATTCTTTCACCCTTTGCGTGATAAACAAAATCGGAGGACCGTTTGACCTTAGCCTTTGAATTGGCAAATCTGATAAATGAATCCTCAAGCTCCTCCTTTGACGCCTCTTGCTTGAGGTTCAGCACCATTCCTTCTGAAGGTATTTCGGCGCCCTTAAGTCTCAAGTATTGAGCGGCAAGGGTCATCAGAAACACACACGCGCCGTAAGCATCCGTGAGTGCATGAAAAAACTCTGCCGAAAGTCTGTTGCCGTATACATACAGCCTTAAAAGAAAGCGGTTGTTTTCCCTGAAGTTTACTCGGTGACAGGGATTGCCTATATCCTCCGATATCGGGGGATAAACTCCCTGCTGTTTTTCAAAGTAATACCAGAATATACCTCGTCTTATTCTTACATCATAACAGGGAAACCGAGGGAGCATATCCTTAAGGGCGTTTTCAAGGATGCTTTTGTCTATATCCGACTTGAGAGAGACGGATATTCTGAACACATTCGACCATTTGCTGTTATTTTGACCGGGAAAAATCTTTCCTGCGTTATCAATCTTGAACCACGCTCGTTCCTGTAAGGGCAGCTTTTTATTCTTCATAAGAATACCTCAAAAATCGAAAAGTGTCATCTGGTCACTCTCCGGCAGTCCCTTAAAGACTCCCGTCTGCTTTAGCAATTCTATTACCGTTGAAGACGCTCCCGAACGTTCCCGGAAATCCTCTATAGAAGAGTATTCTCCGCCCTCCCGGGCATTTTGCATTGACTTGGCAGCATTTAAGCCTACACCGGGTATCGCCGAGAACGGTAATCTTATGCGGCCGTCTTCGGGAAGATATCTTTTCGCATCAGACTTATAAATGTCAATCGGCAAAAATTCAATTCCTCTTACCATTGCTTCATAGACTATCTGCATAGTGGCCTCCCTATCCCGTTCGTTAGCCGAGGCTTCATTCCCCTTCTTAGCTTCGGCTGACTTAAGGTACCTTGAGACGGCGTTTTTCCCCCCGATTATGGATTCGAAATCAATATTTTCTCCTCTAACGGACATATAGGTGCAGTAATACTCAAGCTTTCTGTAAATCTTAAACCATGCGAGCCGTAGGGCTGCAGTTACATACGCCGCAGCGTGCGCCTTGGGGAACATATATTTAATCTTTTGGCATGAATCAATATACCATTCGGGTACCCCGTGCTCCCGCATTATTTTTTGCATTTCCTCGCTTAAATATTTATCCTTTTTTCGTACCGTTTCCATTATACTGAAAGCATCCTTGGTCTGTAGACCTTTATGAAGGAGATAAACCATTATGCTATCCCTCGTTCCGACAACTTCTGATATGGTACACACCCCGTTTTTAATAAGCTCCTGTGCATTGCCGAGCCAGACATCCTCTCCGTGTGAAAGCCCCGAGATCTGCAGTAAATCGGAAAAGGATTTCGGTTTTGCCTCAGTGAGCATTTGGCAGACAAAGGGAGTGCCCATTTCAGGAATTGACAAGGTTCCCGTCTCCCAGTTTATTTCCTCCTTGGTAATTCCCAAAGGTTCAGGCGATGTGAAAAGCTTAATAAGATTTTTATCACAAATATCGATACTCATAACATCAATACCCGTAAGGTCGGTTAGCTGCTTATACATCGTAGGAACATCATGACCGAGCTCGTCAAGCTTTAAGAGCGTATCGTGCATTGAGTTAAAATCGAAGTGAGTCGTGATAATGTTTTTGTCGGCACTGTCGGCAGGGTGCTGTACCGGCGTAAAGTCGCAAATATCATACTCCTTCGGGACAACCACCATTCCGCCCGGATGCTGACCTGTAGTCCTTTTGACTCCCTGGCAGCCGCTTGCAAGCCTCTGTATTTCGGCCTTTGACGCGACAATGCCTCTTTCCTCTAAATACTTCTTGGCAAAGCCATATGCGGTTTTATCTCCAAAAGCGGAAATCGTACCCGCCTTGAATACATGAGATTTCCCGAAAAACTCCTCTGTATACCTGTGTGCACAGGCTTGAAATTCACCGGAAAAGTTCAGATCAATATCCGGTGCTTTATCCCCGTCGAAACCAAGAAAGGTTTCAAAGGGAATTTCATGACCGTCCCTGTTAAGAGGAGTTGAGCATTCAGGACAATTCTTCGGTTCAAGGTCATAGCCGCTGCCGACCTCATTGTGCCGGAAAAATTCGGAATACTTGCACTTCGGGCAAACATAATGCGGCGGAAGCGGG
>MWBL01000078.1 GCA_002069015.1 Firmicutes bacterium ADurb.Bin300
CCGCCACTAAAACAGCGGCGGTAAAAGCTCAAAATCAATCAATCTCGACTTGGATTTTTACTTCTTTTCGGACAGCCGCCGCACGCATTACGGTTCTTATGGCTTTTGCAATTCTGCCTTGCTTGCCTATTACTCTGCCCATATCCTCATCCCCTACATGCAGATGATATACTATTATACCCTCTTCATTAGGCTCATCCTCGGTAACCACAACAGCATCCGGCTGTGTAACTAAACCTTTGGCGATTGTTGTAAGCAATTCTTTCATGATTTCAATCTCCTTTCGTTACTGATAAAAGAACGCGAGCTTATTTAAGTATTCCGTTCTTTTTTAGCAATGCTCTGACTGTGTCAGTCGGCTGCGCGCCGTTTTCAATCCATTTATTAACCTTTTCGGCATCGATTTTAACCTCAACGGGGTTTGTCAGCGGATTATAATATCCAACCTCCTCGATAAATCTGCCGTCACGGGGATAGCGTGAATCCGCTACCACTATACGATAAAAAGGTGTTTTCTTTGCACCCATACGGCGCAAACGAATTTTTACTGCCATATACTGTTCCTCCAAATATAGTGTGTTTTTATATAATGCTTATGCTTTATACCTTTATTTACATCGGAAATCCGCCAAATCCACCCATCGGACCCATTGAATTTTGCATGCGGCGCATTTTTTTCTTGCTGCTTTTTCCGCTGAACTGCTTATAAACCTTTTGCATTTGACGATACTGATTAAGCAACCGATTTACATCCTCGACTTTCATTCCGCAGCCTGTGGCAATCCGTTTTTTGCGAGATGGATTAATTATATTCGGATTCTCGCGTTCCTTAACTGTCATAGAAAGAATTATTGCCTGAGTTCGGTCAATTTGTCGCTCGTCTATATCCGTATCCTTAAGCTTTTTGCCTACTCCCGGAATCATTGACAGCAAATCCTTCATCGAGCCCATTTTTTTCATTTCCTTGAGCTGCACTAAAAGGTCATTTAGATCAAGAGAGTTTTGATTTAACTTCCTTTCAAGCTCCTGGACCTTTTTATCGCTTAAGGACATTTCAGCTTTTTCGATTAAAGAAAGAACATCGCCCATGCCGAGAATTCGAGATGCCATTCTGTCAGGGTGGAAAACATCAAGATCCTCAAGCTTTTCACCCACGCCCACAAATTTTATCGGTTTACCCGTAACTGCTTTTGCCGAAAGAGCGGCTCCTCCTCTTGTATCGCCGTCAAGCTTCGTCAGCACAAGTCCGTCTATCCCTAAAGCCTCGTCAAAGGCGGTAGCTACGGTTACTGCATCCTGACCGGTCATAGCATCAACCACAAGAAGAATTTCATGCGGTTTTACAGCCGCCTTTATGTTTTTAAGCTCATTCATCAGCTCTTCGTCAACATGCAAGCGCCCTGCAGTATCAAGAAATACGTAATCATAACCCTGCTCTTTTGCGAGCTTAACCGCTTCCCCGGCAATAGTAACGGGATTTTCCGTACCCATCTCAAAAACGGGAACGCACGCTTGCTCCCCTATTACCTGCAGCTGTTTTATCGCGGCGGGTCGGTATATATCACAAGCGACAAGGAGAGGTCTGTTTCCCGCAGCTTTAAGTTTTAATGCAATTTTTGCACAGTGAGTAGTTTTACCTGAACCCTGAAGACCGCACATCATAACAATCGTCGGGGGATGGGAAGCGCTGTTTAATCTTGAACGCGTTCCTCCCATCAGGGTTGTAAGTTCCTCGTTTACTATCTTAATGACCATCTGAGCGGGGGTAAGGCTTTCCATAACCTTTTCGCCTATTGCACGCTCGGTAACGGTATTTGTAAATTCCTTTGCAACTTTGTAATTGACATCCGCCTCAAGAAGAGCTAATCTAACCTCGCGCATAGCTTCTCTAACGTCATGCTCGTTAAGGCTGCCTTTACTTCTGAGTTTTTTAAAAGCGGCTTCAATTCGCTCGGATAATCCCTCAAACGCCATATTCTCTCCTTATTCTACCAATGACGAAGCAATGGATCTAATTTTGACAACGGCATCATTCACTTCACGGGAAAGCATATTACGCATATTAAAATCGTTTATTTCATTAGCGCATGCGACTATTTCCGTAAGACCCAGATGCACCTGCTGAAATCTCTTAGCAAGTCCCAGCCTGTTTTCCATTTCGAAAAGCTGGTTTTCCGCTCTTTTTACTGCGTCGCGCACACCTTGGCGGGTAATACCCTCATTCTGAGCGATCTCGGAAAGTGAAAGATCATCATTGTAATAGTATCCCAAAAAGTTTCGCTGATTTTCAGTAAGCATATCACCGTAAAAATCAAGCAGTAAAGTTACTTCCAAATTCTTCGCCACAATAATCACAGCCATCAGAAATATTTGTAAAGAGATTTGCCTTTACAGCCGATAATATACCATGCCCGTACCGATTTGTCAAGATTTTTTTTCTTTTTATTATAAAAGTCAGCGCTCCAGTTTTATAGCCGGAGCGCTGACTTGGAAAGAGAAAATTGAAATGAAACGAGCAACCAATGTCATTAATATATATACTGTTAAAATATTGTATTAATGGTGTGACTTTATGAACAAACTGTAAATATTGGCATTTTCTTGTTAGAACATCCTAGTTTATAATCTAAAAAAGCATATTCCCTGAGTTCTTCCGATAATGCAAGCAGATAATTTCGCATTTCTTCGTCTAATAGCATATATTCGCCGGCTCTTTTAACCGACCTGATAAAGCTGTGGGATATTATTCCCGTATTTTTTGAAAGCGGACAAATTCTGATAGCTCTCGGGTCAAAAACAACGCAAATTTTTATTCCGTCGTTAACTTCTGTCGCAAGTGGAAAAAGCGGAAATATTCTGCAACCGAGAGGCCTGTGTTTTCTGTTGCATTTTCCGCCGCAAAGCAAAGCATCAAAGCCGTAATTCGCTTCGGTTTTTAAAAACTCAAATGAACCTTCGGAAAGCTGCTCCCTTTCTCCCGGAAACAAAAATACCGCATCATTGAGCCCGCCGCCACAGCATCTTTTAAGACATTGCTTGCCGCAATCACGATGCTTTATCGGCGTTGCTTTTTCCAATAAGTCTAAACATTTTCTTAAATAATATTCGCCCATTTATTACATCCCATAAAACATTCAATCAATCAAAAAATACTAATGCGGAAGTCCGCAAATACTCTGGTAAAAGGAGAAAAGACATGAAAAAAGAAAGTGAAAACAGAACAATCGGTTGCCTCGTTGACTCTTGCAGATTTCACTCGAAGACTAATAATTGCTGCTCTCTAAACAACATTGAAGTGGGATGTTGTGCAAATCAGCCTAAGAATATTGAATCAACATGCTGCAACTCTTTCCAAGCTAAACCTGTCTTTTAGCCCTGAAGCAATCGGATGTTTCGATACCCGGAACATCCGATTGTGTTATAACATTATTTAATCACAAAATTCACAAGCTTGCCGGGGACATATATTTCCTTAATCAAAGTTTTCCCCGATATCTCCCCTGCGATTTTCGGGAGAGCTTTTGCTTTTTCTATGACTTGTTCCTGCGGCATATCAGCGCTTACCAAAATCCTTTCACGCTTTTTCCCGCAAATCTGAATGACGATTTCAATCTCGCTGTCCTTACATTTTTCCTCATCGTAAGTGCACCACGGATTTTCTGCAAGCATACCCTTAAAGCCGCATTTCTCCCAAAGCTCCTCCGTTACATGAGGAGCAAAGGGATTGAGCAGCGTAAGAAACGCCTTCAGTTCCGCTGTGGTAATTCTGCCAACCTCATATATTTCATTTAGGAGTGTCATCATCGCGGCTATTGCCGTGTTGAATTTCAGAGTCTCAATATCCTCCGATACCTTTTTTATGGTCTTGTGAAAAGCTATCTCCAACTCTTTTGAGTAATCATTTGACTGCACAAGTATATCATAGAGACTCCAGACCCTGTCAATAAGTCTTTTACAGCCCTTAACGCTGCTTTCTGACCATGGCGCTGCTTTCTCATAGTCCCCCATAAATAAGACATACGTTCTGAGAACATCGGCACCGTATTCATCGACAACCTCGTTGGGGTCAACAACATTCCCTTTTGATTTGCTCATCTTTTCGCCGTCTGGACCTAATATCAGTCCCTGCGCCGTTCTTTTTGCATACGGCTCCGGGAGCGGGACCTCACCGATATCATAAAGAAATTTATACCAAAATCTCGAGTAAATCAGATGGCGCGTGACATGCTCCATTCCGCCGTTGTACCAGTCAACCGGAAGCCAATAATCAAGCTTTTTCCTATTAGCGAATTCCTCGTTATTCCGCGGGTCTATATAACGAAGAAAATACCACGAGGAGCCTGCCCATTGAGGCATTGTATCTGTTTCCCTCTCGGCTTTTCCGCCGCATTGGGGACATTCGCAGTTTACAAAGTCTTCGATTTTTGCGAGCGGACTCTCCCCATCCTGCCCAGGCTCAAAATTTTTGTTGCTTTTTGGAAGAATTAGCGGCAGCTGTGAATACGGAACGGGAACTATGCCGCATTTTTCACAATGTATTATAGGAATCGGCTCGCCCCAATACCTTTGCCTGTTAAACGCCCAGTCCTTCATCTTATACTGAACGCCTTTTTCTCCCAGCCCCTTTTCATTGAGAAATTCTATCATTCTTTCAATCGACTGTTTTTTATTGGTCAGACCGTTCAAAAAGCCGGAATTTATCATTTCTCCGTCACCCGGATAGGGTGCCTGTTCAATATCTCCGCCCTTTATGACCTCGATTATTTCAATGCCGAACTTTTTCGCAAACGCATAATCACGCTCGTCATGCGCAGGGACGGCCATAATTGCACCTGTACCGTAGCTCATCATAACATAATCGGATATATAAATGGGAATTTCCTTGCCGTTTACCGGGTTTACAGCCTTTAAGCCAATTATTTCAACGCCGGTCTTCTCTTTAGAAAGCTGAGTGCGCTCAAATTCGGTTTTTTTGCTGCACAGCTCCCTATATTCCTTAAGCTGCGGTATATTCTTAATTGTATCTCTATGCTTCTCGATAATCGGATGCTCGGGAGCTATAACCATAAATGTAGCACCAAAGAGCGTATCGGGTCTTGTTGTATAAACTCTAAGCTTATCGTCTCTTCCCTTTATCTCGAAATTCACGAATGCTCCAAAGGACTTTCCTATCCAATTCACCTGTTGAAGCTTTATATTCGGAAGAAAATCAACCTCATCAAGCCCCATAAGAAGCTTGTCGGCATATTCTGTTATTCTTAAGTACCAGACATCCTTGGCTTTTTGAACCACATCGTTATGGCAAATATCGCACTTGCCGCCCTGAGAATCCTCATTTGAAAGAACAACTTTACATGACGGACAGTAATTTACAAGAGCCTTGTCCTTGAAAACAAGACCGTTTTCAAACATCTTAAGAAAAATCCACTGCGTCCATTTATAATAATCCTCTTCGGTTGTATCTATAGTGCGTGTCCAATCAAAAGAAAAGCCTACTCGTTTCAGCTGTTTTGAAAACTTTTCGATGTTTTCATCTGTTACCCGTCTTGGGTGAACGCCTGTTTTAATAGCATAATTCTCCGTCGGAAGCCCGAAGGCGTCAAAACCTATCGGAAAAAGGACGTTATAGCCTTGCATCCTTCTTTTTCTTGAAACAATTTCAAGCCCTGCATAAGCCTTGATATGACCCACATGCATCCCTGCGCCGCTTGGATACGGAAATTCCACAAGGGCATAAAATTTAGGCTCGGAAGTATTGTCCTTGGCATGAAATACGCCGCGTTCCTCCCATTTTTTTTGCCATTTTTCCTCGACCTTTTTAAAATCGTAATGCATTTCTCGACCCTCTCGATAAGCGTTTTTATTCTTTAACGAAACCTGAAATATCTAAAAAAGAGCCGTCTTCCCATAGTCGTTCTAAATTATAATATTTTCTTGTTTCATTTGTAAACAAATGTAAGACTACAACTCCAAAATCCATCAGAATCCAACCGGTTGCTTTGCCCTCTATCGAGCGCATGACCGCCCCTTTTTCCGCCATACGAAACTCAACCTCGTCTGACAGTGATTTTAGGTGCGTTGACGAGGTTGCTGTCGCTATAACAAAATAATCGGCTACGATTGTAAGCTCTGAAATCTCAATAGCGACAATATCAATCGCCTTTTTATCATCAAGAATTTTTACTATGCTTTGGCATAATTCCTTGCTCATTATTATATTACTCCCTCATTGCGTGAATCCCTAGCCGCCTCAGACGATGCGGCAACCTCTAAAATCAAAACCTCACGAAGAGTTTGATTATATGCCCCTATTGTGTCCGGGTGAATTACATAACGACCGCTGATGAGCTTCTTTATAGTATATTGAAGCCCTTCAAGCACGGCATATTCAAGACCTTTATATGCCTTTTGACGCATGGAGTCAACGCAATCATATGACCTGTCTTTACTAATATAGTCTGCGGTATACAGAATTTTATCAAGCAGAGTCATATATCTTCTTCCTGTAGTATGACACCTAATAGCATCAACTATTTCATTATCATATACATAAAGCTCTTCTTTGACAAAAAAAGCTCCTGCAACGGCATGCCAAAGCTTAGGAGCCATAAGCTCGTAATCCTCAAGAGTAACTCCGTTTATTGCCAAATAATCCCGCTGCTTTGTAAGCTCCGTATCTTTAAGAATATCGTGAAGCAAACCGGCTGTATACGTTTTATCCTCATCGGCCCCGTACATTTTTGCAAGCTTGCGGCACTCGTCGGCAACATTCAAGGAATGCTCGTAGCGGTCATCGCTGAGCCTTGCTCTGATAGCATTCTTAAACTCCTGTTCTCTTTTAATCATTATACAGACCCCGTTCAATAATGTATTTTTTTATCGGTTCCGGTACGAATGCCCCTATTTCCTCATTATTCCTTGCTTTACTCTTTATTTCGGCAGAGCTTATTTCAAACGCCTTAATCTGACACACCGTAATGGCTTCGCGAGAAATCATATTCAGTTCTCCCGCTTTTTTTTTAAGCTGCCCTAATTCCCTGATATCGTTTGTTCTGCAAGCGGTTATAACTTTTACTAATTTCAAAATGTCCATATATCTGTACCAGCTGTCAAAATTCATAAGCATGTCAGAGCCGATTATAAGATATATCTGTTCGTCCCTTTCTTTGCCCAGAGCGGCGAGTGTGTCATAGGTATAGCTTATTCCTTTGCGGCGTATTTCAATATCAGAGACCACCATGTAATTATCGGTAAAGGCAAGCTTACACATTTCCAGTCTTTGCTGTGCATCTACCTTGCCGTCAATTTTTTTATGCGGGGGAATATTGGCGGGTATGACAATAACCTTATCAAAACAGTATAAAGCGGAGATTTGACGCACTATGCTAATGTGTCCGTTGTGCGGCGGGTTAAACGAACCGCCGAATACTCCGATTTTTCTCATCAGCAGGCGCTCCCTAATTTTTTTTTACTTTTTAATTTTATAAAAAAAGACGACAAATGTCAAGTGGCACAGACAAGACTGTTGCTGATTTATGATAATTTCATAGTAGTTAAATAACGCATTAAAATTTCAGACCTCTGGGAAAACTTGAGGG
>MWBL01000079.1 GCA_002069015.1 Firmicutes bacterium ADurb.Bin300
ATCACCGGCGGGTTGAGACACTCCTCGATAGTGGTCCAGATCGAGAACGTCGGCGCGAAGTCGTACCCGCGCACCACGAGGTCGGCGCCGTCTCGCACGTTGAGCTCGTCGATCTCGCTGAACAGGTGATCGGAGGCATAGCGAGCGAACACGTCGGCGAGCCCCGCTTCAGATTTTACATATACAACTACAGGCGGTTCATCTGTTACAATCACGGGCTATATCGGCTCTTCCTCACAAGTTATAATCCCCGATACTATTGACTCTCAGGCTGTAACCGCTGTTGGGGACAAGGCCTTCGGCGAAACCCACGAAATTACTTACCTTTACCTCCCCGCTTCGGTAGAGCAAATTGCAAGCAACGCCTTTTTCAGATGTGACGGTCTTTTTGAAATAGATGTCAGTGAGGATAATCAGTCCTTTTCTTGTAAGGACGGCGTATTATATAACAAGGACAAAACCACTCTTTTAGCTTTCCCCGGCGCGGTCGGCGGAGAGTTTCTCGTTCCTCGCAGCGTTACTAAAATAAATGATTACGCTTTCTGCTATTGCTATGAGCTGACGAAAATAAATATGTACAACAATGTAACTGAAATAGGCGATTTTGCTTTTGCTTACTGCTGGAGCTTAAAAAACCTTCGCCTTAGTGATAATCTGACACTCATAGGAAAAGAAGCTCTTGCTCACAACTTAACTCTCGCCTCTATATATTTGCCCAAAAATGTTATAGACATAGGTGAAAACGCACTTTTGGGCGCTCAGTCTTCCCCCGGTTATTATGAATACTATTTTGTAGACGGGATTTACTGTGTCGCCGGTTCGTATTCACACGATTATGTTTTATCGCTCGGACTTAATCCAATGGCAACTGCAGATCTTCGGTTTGACTTGGATACCGGAGTTTACGCTACCTCGGTGTTTGCGCTCGGAACGAATTTCAATGCAAGGTCCATAACATCCGGTCTGACATTTGATGCTGTTGCAGATCTTGTAATAAATGATAATTACTATGATTTTTGGGTGTATGAACTCGGAGCGAAGCTTAACGGCACAGATTACCCTCTTAGCGATGGGGCAGACATTTACATCCCCGCCGGAAGCTTTCCCGATTTGCTTAAGGCGTATAGACTTGAGAACGGGCAGCTTGTCTCCCTTAATGCGGATATTGTTTCCCCATTCTCAGACGGAAAAAAATATATCAGATTTTCTTCCGATTCGCTCGGTACCTTTGTCATAGCCGAATATTATAATTATTTGAAGGGTGATATCAACGCGGACGGAAAAGTCCGAATTGACGATGCAAGACTTGCCCTTCGCAGTGCGGTTGGTCTTCAAACGCTTCACCCCGCTCAAATATCGGCAGCCGATTTTATTAATGTTTCAGGTAAGATTGAGCTTCCCGAGGTAAGAAAAATTCTAAGAGTTGCAGTTGGGCTTGAGAAATTTGACTGATTTTAGCCCACTTTCAGCAAATACTCTCCCGGAGTCATTCCCGAATATTCCTTAAAGACCTTATTAAAATGACTTTGGTCGCAATAGCCCAAATGAAGCCAAACATCCGAAAGAGGCAGTCGTCTTGCCTTAAGCAAGCGTTTGGCTTCTTGTATTTTGGTTTTATGTATCAGCTTATTGGGCGAAACCCCGAAATCCTCTTTAATTTTTCTGCACAGATACTGAGGGGATACGTTAAGCATGCTTGCCGCCTGTGAAAGAGATATGCGCTCACTCATTTTTGAAAAAACATACTTTTCGAATTGAGAGGAAAGCTTTGAAACGCGATTATTCCTTTTTTTATAAAATCTGTCGGCGTAATCGTATAGCATTTTTAAGAAAACACCTATAATCTCTTCTACGGTCCTAGAGCGACCGAACCAATCTATGTAGTATTCACATAACCTTGATGCAAGGGTTTCGTCAAGCCCGGCATTTACGCACTCACTCATTATAACACCCGCTAACATGGCAAAATTCAGTCTATAGCTCCTAAGCGATAAGCCTTTTGCCGAATTTAATTCCCAGCCGCTTATTTTCTTCAGAGTATTTGTAAGCTGTAATGCTTCTCCTGACAGGACAGCCTCCATAATAGGGATTATGACTTCAAACGGAAATGAAGTAATATATTTTTCCCCGTTAAAATCAAATGACTCTGCCGCATCCTTAAAAAAGAAAAGCTGCCTTTTAATTATAAGCTGTTCAAACGAAATATCCTTCTTGTTAATCAGGTTTGAAATAATGAGACCCAACTCAACAAACTTTATATAATCTATTACTGGAGTAAAAGCAAAGCTTTCAATATACCTGAGCTTTTCGGTAACGGAAAGCTCACAGTCCTCAAATTGTTCGGCATAAGACGGCTCCTTTATGCTAATGTGAATTACCGGTCCGCAAAGCAATATTCCATACGGTGTTTTGACGGTGAAAAAAGACACTCCGTAAGCTTCGGATAAAAATGAAGGAAAATTAAAAGTCACGCTCTCAAATATTTTTTTAATTCTCTGATAAGCTACCCGGTACAACTCAAGAGCACACGGATTTTGGGAAATAACTCCTTGTATTTGACCGTCGGGTGAAAGCATATATAGGGTGACACCGGATATGTTCGCAAGGCAAGTGAGCGTATTTTCAGCTTCCTTCCAATTTTCAAAACCATCAAATTTTTGCAAAAATAATCATCTCCTGTTTAATATTATAACATATTGTTAATTTTATACAATACCGCACACTAAAATACTGCTAATATTTCTTTACAAAAGATAATCCTTTTGTTTAATATTGTTTAGGAGGCATTATTATGATTGGTTTAGGCAATTGGCTGGCTCATGTAGACACAATGTTTTTCAAAGGTGACGCTATTATCAAGGTTTACGACAAAAACGGCGAATACGGATTTGATCTTGAGCTTCCTTCAGATATGGATATTCCCGAGTTCAAAATCTATGACATCACGGAAGACGGTAATACCCTTAATGCAAAAGCAAGCGTAGACCTTCTTCAGGGTAAGGAAATTGATCTTTCCTTCACATTTGAAGGTGATACCGCAAGCGGTTTTCTCAAGATCCCTTACATAGGAAAAATTAAAATTAAGGAAGCCAAGAAAATTTCTTAACTCAAAAAACTCCCGAAGCCTTACGCTTCGGGGTCTTTTTTATTTGAATTGTAAATTGTAAATTGCAAATGGGAAATTTAAGTTGCAGTTGCAAGGTATAATCAGGTAAGGACGGAGTCCTCCCATCATTTGCAATTGCCATTTAACTTTGGAATACGGGGCTTGCTCCGCCCAAAATTTGCAACTTAATTTAACAAAACTCTTATATTATTGCTTAGCTCCCTCGTCAAACATTTCCAGAACCTTGACGCTTACCGCATAGCAGTTTGAAAGCCCTTCAAGATTCATATTATCATAAGTATCTCTTCTTGTATGATAATAAGGCTCCAATTTGTGATTAAGACCCGTAATACCCGTCGAGCGCATACCTGCCTGGGCAAAAGCGGCCGAGTCCGTGGCACCACCGAGCGGAGGCACAAAGCCCTTCTTACAGGGAATATCAAGCTTCTTCGCAGCTTCCATAAAAAGATCCGAAACGTCCTTATCGGTCTTAACGATAGAGTTTAAGTCCCTGTAATTTACCATAAGATGCTTTGGGTCGTGGATTGTATCATAAGAATATATAAAGGTGGGAACATCCATAAATTCGTCCTTATGCTTTTCGCACCATGCCTTCGCCCCTCGAAGTCCCGCCTCCTCCGAACCGCTTAGAATAACGCCTACTTGCGTGTTTTCAAGCTCAATACCCTCCTCTTTTAAGGATTTGAGTATTGAAATTCCCATCAAGCAGCCTGAAAGATTGTCGTTTGCACCGTCAACAACGCGTTTCTTGTTTCTCATAAAATACAAGCCGATAAAAAACGGAACAAAAATTATTCCCCAAAGACCGAGCCTTCCGAGAGTTGACGAGAGCTCAACACCTGCTGTCCCCGTCTTAATAACGCTGATAATTGATATAACAAGGTAGTACATTGCCCCTATGCCGCAGATAACCGCATGACCCTCAAAGCCAACTCCTCCGAGTTTATAATTAACGGGCCACTCCCAAGCGGCATCGGTATGTCCGTTGAAAAATATGCGCCGCTTAACCTCACCCGAGCAATTTTTAACGGCTGTTACGTTGTGACCGATTTTTTTCGGGAACAAAAAGTCAATGAATTTTTTATATACTCCAAACTGCATTATGACGACGAAAAGACCTGCGGCAATTAAAATAGCTGAGATTAACGGATTAAAGAAGAAAACGGGAACCGAGGCTATAACAAGCGTCATCGTTATGTAAAGCCAGCCGTAGAACGAACCGGGATTTTCCTCAAAGGTTTCGATTTCAACGCGCTCACAGCCGCAATCATCTTTCAAAACCTTAGCCAAATATTCACTCGCCTGCTTTTCGCCCTCGGAACCGGGAGGGCGTTTCTCCATGTTTTTACAAATATATGTTATTTCATTAACCATATATTGTGCAATAGCTTCTTTTTTTTCAATCAATCTCGATAAAAGCATAGGGCCACCTCCAATAATTATGTTAATATATTACAGTTAAAATGCCTGCCTGTCAACGAAAATCGATTTTTTCCGTAAAAGTTTTACGCACCTAAGGGTGGCAATGTCTTCCTTAGGTGCGTTTATATGTGTCTTGAATCAGAATCTGCAGCATCTGCATCCGTAAAAAACTCTGCGGCGGCAAGGACCGCACCGGCAGCAGGAGCAACGATCGTTGCAATTCCAGCAATCATGACAACAGCCGCCTCTTCTAAACAAACGGAACATAGTAACCCTCCTTTGTGATTATGTAACTAAACTCCGTATTGCTCGATACTATTATACTCCCAGAGGGATAAAATGTGATTTTGGTTGAGCTTAAGTCAGCGTATCAGTTTTTTCAGTCGACCTGACAGCTTTAAGGCTAAATAAATCTTTATGGCATCGGGAATTATAAACGGAATAACGCATTTTAACAAAGTCAAAAAGAATTGAACGGATTTTTCTTCATTCAAATTAAAAATCATAAACCACATTGTACCGAAAGCGTAGCACACAATCATTCCACATGCCATTCCGATAGCGAGAGCGGCTGTCCCCTCCCCAAAAAAATGTGTTATAAGCCAAAATACGGCTGCGGTAAACAGAAAGCCGATAAGATATCCTCCCGTACTCCCAAGCAAAGTACCCAAGCCCCCGCGAAAGCCCGAAAACACAGGTACGCCTAATGCCCCGATTATAAGATAAACAAACACGGCAAAAAAACCGCGCTTTCCGCCTAACAAGCCTATGACAAGGAATACAGCGAAGGTTTGAAGCGTAAACGGAACAACCGCAGGAACGGCAATCCAAGAGCAAATACAAATCAACGTGGCTGACACAGCTATATAAGTAACATCACGAGTTCTCATCTTAAATCACATCCATTACTCCAAAAAATATCAAAGCAAGGCGGCAATTGTCAACATAATAATTCAAATGTTTACAATTAGCGTTAAGACTGTTATACTTTCAGTGGTGATGATATGACTAAAGACTTGGTTCTTGCAATCCTCAAAAACTCACAAGGGTACATTTCGGGAGAAAAAATCAGTAAATCGCTTAATATCAGCCGCTGTGCGGTAAACAAGGCGATATGTGCTCTCAGAAAAGACGGTTATATTATTATGTCCTCTACAAATAAGGGTTATTTTCTCCAAAACCAATCGGAAAGGTTCAATTTGGGCGAAATTCTCACCTTGCTTCCCCTTTCCTATGCAAAACGAATTATCTTCCTTGATACTATAGATTCTACTAACTCTTTTCTTCAAAAAAAGCATCCCAATTTGGAAGACGGCACCTTTGTTATCGCCAATGAACAGACAAACGGACGCGGACGGCTCGGACGTTCTTTTGATTCTCCAAAGGGGAAGGGGCTGTATATTTCTCTACTTTTACGCCCTGATTGTGTGGGAGAAAATCTAACCGAAATAACCTGCCGTACCGCTAAAGCCGTAAGCGACGCAATAGAAAAAGTAAGCGGGATAAGACCCGGTGTAAAGTGGGTTAATGACCTGATGGTAAACAGAAAAAAAATATGCGGAATTCTCACCGAAATGTCGATTGAGGGAGAAAGCAAAACAGTACGAAACGCAATTATAGGTATAGGGATTAATTGCAATCACGATAAAACAGATTTCTCCGAAGGTGTGCGGGAATTCGCTTCCTCTCTTTATATCGAGAGCGGCAAGAGAACAAATATGTCGTTTCTTGCGGCTGAAATTATAAAATCTTTAGACAAATTGAGAAAGGATTTTCCTAATAACAAGGAGGAATACCTTTCATTTTACCGTAACAACTGCATTACCTTAGGTAAAGAAATCAGAACAATCCGAAAGGGAGAAGAGCTCACGGGAACAGCCGAAGGAATAGAAGATGATTTCGGTCTGAGGGTGCGTCTTTCAGACGGGAAGAACCTCGTAATAAACAGCGGCGAGGTCAGCGTGCGGGGAACGGACGGATATGTATAACAAAAACTAAAGAACAATTGCGGGACAAAGCGCATACTATAAAGAAGAATAATTATGAAAGGAGTATATTAGATGCGCAGTCACCGCAAAGCAATGTATCAAGGCAATACAAATGAACCCGTCAAGGATTACGGCGGGGAGCCTTTTGTAACAAACCTGAAAAATGAAGCTCTCAGAAACAATAACTTTCTCAGAGCCTTGTGGACGGGGAAACATCTGCAGGTAACGCTGATGAGTATTAATCCTAAAGGGGATATCGGTGTTGAGGTCCATCCGCATGTAGACCAGCTTCAATACATTGAGAGAGGCACAGGTCTTGTTCAAATGGGTAACTCACCAAAGAACCTCACCTTTCAAAGAAGGGTTTCCGAGAACAGCGCAATACTTATTCCGTCGGGCACCTGGCACAATACCATTAATACGGGAAGCACCCCTCTAAAGCTTTTTTCCGTTTACGCACCGCCCGAGCATCCGAAGGGCACCGTTTACAAAACTAAATATGATGAATCCTCCGTAAACTCGCAAGAAAATGTTGAAGCCGTAAACGCGCCTGTAGGTCCTGAAAACATTGAGAATGTAAATGCGCCTGTAGGTCCGGATAATCAAGCTGATAATGTGCAGTAAAGAAAATCAAATCGAGTAGAGGCTAACCGCAAAGGCTTCGCCCCTCTCACACCACCGTGCATACCGTTCGGTACACGGCGGTTC
>MWBL01000080.1 GCA_002069015.1 Firmicutes bacterium ADurb.Bin300
AAACGGAAACAGGGATACCGGGTGCATTTTGTATTAAACTCGTGTCCTTTGCCACGAAAAAATCCCGATAAACCGCCATAATAAACGGTATCGGGATTTATTTATTAGGTGAAATTCGGTTTTGTGTCTTACAAAAATACGCATAAATGAGCATAAAAAAACATTAATTTGTCCTAATTTTGTCCTAATTTTATCTCGGATGATAGTGTTCACCCATTGGAAATACGAAAACAAGAAACCGCCCTTTTGGGCGGATTCGGACTTTCTACGCTGCTCTTCTGACTTCATTTTTTCACATCCACCTGGTAACTTTGGGGATTAAAGACCGTCACTTTTTTTGTCCTTTCGTAGAATGCTTTATGGAGGATGGAAGGTTCCTTATGGTGTCCCGGCGCATAAGCCTAATATTACCACGGGTGATCCCACGCGATTATACTCAATTGCAGAGCTAGCTCTATTTTACAGCAGCGAAAAATGAGTATCATACATACTTTTTCAGATTATTATGGAAAAGAAGCATCCTTCAAGGAATTACAACTTTTAGTCTATTCCAAAAAGCAATAATGAGCATATTGCAAACAGATATAATTTTTATACATAAATTGGAGAGGTGATGAAAATGCACATTATAACATGGATAGCTAAGCATAAAAAAATTAGAAAGATAATCATTGTTTTGTTTGTAGTATCTTTAATTTTTATTATTTTGTCTCAATTTGTTGCTGTGAGCTTTCCAAGTTCTGAACCATATACAACCTTTTCATTTGTCTTAGATGTTAATAAAATGAAGTCAGTCAATAAAATGACAATCCAAACCCCAACAGGTATTACAACAGTTACGGATAAATCTCTAATAGAAAAGGTAGTGGAAGCAACAACAATTAACAATAGCATAGGCGTCGGTTGTTTTTCCTGGGGTTCTAACGTCAATACAAGTATGAAAATAAAGGGAAATGAGATTTGCTTGTATAAGGATGACAAATTGATTAGAAGAATGCCACAAAGCCTGCATGCTGATGGCTGCTGGGGTGATTCAAAATTTGCAAGCTTTATTGCTGTTAAAGTTTATGAGAAAGACACTCTACATTATATAGCCGGCTACAATGAGATATGGGCTTATCTTCCGATTGATTTGGTTGAACAACTGGAAAATGAGTTATTAAAGGATGGCAATTCATATTTTATAGAATAGTTTTTCTGATTATTCATATGACCATGCCTTTTATAGGCACAAAACGGGACACAAAATTCGGTATAGTCCAGTTTGCAGCGATTCCTTTCTCTACGTATTTTCAAACTTCACCCTACAAAAGTAATCTTTTTTGTCAGTGGATTACAAATCTAAACCTCGTTATTGATAGCGAATAGGTACCTGCCTTTACTGTTTTTGTATTTCAACTTAACTGTACAGCAGGTTTTCCCTGTTCGCAACTCTTTTTTTACTTTTTGTAATACATCAATTGTAATCCTACAGGAGAGAGTTGAATTCAAGTCATCTTTCAGTTGACGGCTATAGATATATTATATATAATACTAATATTATACAGTAATACAAATATCAACACAAAAAATACATATAAAAAGTAAGAATTCATCCTTAAGCTGCGGATGAATTCTTAAAAACAGACATTGCTGTTTTTGGTGGATACAAGCCAAAAAATGTTAACTTATAAAATGCTTCGGTAAGTGTATATGAATTTTTGTTTTTTATATTAAATACATTATGTTTGGGTTTTATTCCCACAAATGCTTAGGGGTGATTGTATATCAACAAATTTCTTAAATTGCTTGGCAGATTTGTTCCTACACAAACCCTTGAAAATATAGAGGAGGGGCTGCGTAATCCCATTCGTTGGTTACGCGGCGGGGGAATACCTCCTGAGCATATAACACCGTGGGAGCTGCTTTTATTCTCGTTGTCCTCGGTACTGGGGGGGATGTCGGACGGGTATACAGGCAAGCGGGATTTTTTATATAAAGAGGTTTATCGCATACCTCCAAACTACTTATCCGTTGCCGGAATTATAACATCTCTTTGGGATGCCGCTAATGATCCGTTTCTCGGAGCATGGATTGATAAAAAACGCTTTGGTATGCCTCAGTTTCGCACGATTATGCGCATTTCTGCTTTTACGGGGCATACCCTGAACATTATTAAAATGATAGACGGAGGGCTTTCTGCCTGGCAGCATGTCGCACTCTTGTTGTTTTGCAATATGGCTCAGGACATAATAGGAACATTAGACAGCGTTGCCTGGCAGAAGCTCGGTGCGTCTGTAAGTCCGCTGACGCAGCAACGCACGCGCATCAGTGTATGGCGTAATATGGGCGGTCAGGCAGCGGGGCCTATTGCCTCACTGCCGATGTTTTTTATGGGTTTTAAGGACGTTTTCGGATTTTCCGATTACCAAATTATATTTGTGGGCTCGTGCTTGTTACTGCCCTTTGCCGTAACCGCATCAATACTACCTACATTTGTGCGTCAGCGTGTCGACTTTTCTCAGACAATAGAAGAGTCGCAGGAAGATGATGTGAAGCCGAGTATAATTGATTCTTTCCGTATTATAAAGCATAACCGATACTTTATCGCTAATTCCATTGCGGGACTTATTACGGTTTTCTCACCGGACATAGGCGACGAGCTTATGGTCTACCGTTACCTTATGCCAAAATTCAATGTTTTCGGACGAGAGATGAGCGGAGAGGGCGTATTGCTTATAAAGCAAGCAATATCGGGTATTCCCGCTACCTTTATGCAAGCCTTCAATCGGCAAATAATAAATAAAATGGGCGGTCCGTTGCGAGCGCAAAAGCTCAACAGCATAATTATTGCGGTTAGCAAGCTTATTCAGTATTTCGTCGGTTATAACAGTATACCTAAGCTTGCCGTGACGATTTTAACAGAAACACTTATCAACGCCTCACGCAATTGGGACGGTATAGCGGGCACAATGCTCAACTATGAATTTTACGACTATGTGGAGCTGAAAACAGGTCGGCGAAGTGAGGGTGTCACAGCGGCGATAAACGGTCTTTTCAGCAAAATCATTACAAACAATATCGGACTTGTCACGGGGAATGCTTTCCTGCAATGGACAGGGTACAAAGGCGGTTATCTTGCGGACGGAACAACGCCGCCGGAGCGGTATATGAAATATATGTGGCCGATGTACACTCTTATACCTATGCTTGACAATACAATTTGGACGATAGCGCGCTGTGCGGTAAAATGGACTCCGGAAGACAGAGACAACACCGAGCGGGAGTTAGCAGAGCGCAGAGCTGCCATACTCACCGAAAAGGAAGAACAAAATAAAAAAAGTCCGTTGAATAGACCTTCGGAATAATCTATGCTGCGGCGTATGTTGCATAAATAGCAATATAGGAACAACCGGAGAAACGCCTTTACAAAAAACCGTTATTTTCCGCCGAAGATAAATGCTGAATTTAACACTTGATATTAAGGGGATAAGTTATGGTTAGATTAAAAGTGCATGAAATACTTAACGAAAAAGGATATACGAAGTATTGGCTTTATAAGCAAATGGGAATGAGTTATCAGAACTTTAACAGAATGATAAATAACGAAACAAAATCAATAAGATACGAGAATTTAGATGTATTGTGTCAGATTTTGAACTGCAAACCGAGCGATTTGTTTGAGTATAATACGGATGAGTAAAAAATACAGTAAATAAAAAGGAACCGATTGAAAAAACTTTCGTCGGTTCCTTTAATAATTACAATCGTTTGGTTATTATAAATATTCGTTCAATTTTTCCCTTGCCGCCGCTATGCGTGAGCGCACCGCGGAGGCGGATATGCCCAAGGTTTTCCCGATTTCGCGGCTCTTATAGCCGGAAGCGCTCATTTGAAGAAGGCGCCTTTCGCTTTCGGCGAGCTGAGACAGCGCTATTTGTTTTTCAACCTCGTCGAAAAAGGCGTCGGTGACGGCGCACGCGAATTCGCCGTCCTCCTCAAGCGAAAAGAACGCAGGCGGTTTTTTACGAAGCTTGTCGGCGCGTACATTCTTCGCTATCCTGAACAGCAGGGATTTGGGCTTTGCGATATTGGCGGCGGGATGGGCGAGCAAATAGAGCCACAGCTTCATAAAGGTTTCCTGCGTAAGCTCCTCGGCATCGTCGGCGCCGAAATCTTTTTTAAAATAACCGTATATTCTGCGGCTAAAATGCCCGTACAACTCGTCAAATGCGTCATTTAGTCCGAAAATATCACGCTCAGTCCCTGTCATTGCTATTCTCGATGGTGTCTACTTTATTTCCAACGGTGGAAATCGCGGTTACAAAGCCGTAAATCACTTTCGGACAGACGACCTTGTTCCCCGCTACAAACCTGATGTTTCTTTCGATAAGCAGCTCCTTTGTCACTGAGTCGTCCAGGATTATCTTGTTGCCGGCGACAATCGTGACGTCGCGCACGATTGAAAGGTAATCGGCGGAAACCTCCACCTTGTTCGGGTACAGCTTAGCCTCTGTGAATTCTGCGGTGACGGCGGACCCGTTGCACTCGAGAATATCGACATTGACGCCTTTTTGTATGACGGCGGTCCCGTTAATAATGACCTTAGGGCATACGTCGTCCGGTAAATCGTGAAAAATAACGGTGCCGTTGCAAATCAAGACGTCCCCGTTTTTTACGGTATCGCCCGTCAGTTCGCCGCATCCGTTGAACGTATTGACGGAAGCCTTTGCGGGCAGCATATACGTATTGGTGACATTTTTCAGTTTAATCTTCGGGAACGCGTCATAAAAAGCCGGCGGCGCGTCGGACGGCAGGATAATCATCGCCGCGTTTTCAATCGCATCAATTTCCGAAAGCCCCTCGGCTGTATAATTGCGCAGGTCGAGCATGGTGGTATTTCTGATTGTTCGCTTTGACTTTTTTAAAAACATATGACTCATCCTTTCGTTTTCGGTCTGTAATGTAAGACGGAAAAAACCGAAAAGTGTCCGAAGAAATTACTTTTTATTTTTTTGCTTTAGGCAAAGTCCCTCATACGCGCGACGGTTCTTTTCAATCAACCGTTTTGAAATTGCCAAAACATCCTCATCATCTGCGATTTGCTCCTTTTCCGCTTGGCTGAACTCAACGATTAAATAGCGAGGTACATTGTTTTTTAAAATTACAGCACAGCTGTTTTCGTCAACAAGCCTTGCGACCTTGGAAAAATTTTGATTGGCTTCTGTAATTGAAACGAGATTGTTTGTGTTAATATTCGTTTGAAACACCTCCGTTTTTAGCATATACGAATATAGGATAAATACAACCTAATAATTAAAACGTTTTTTAGACATAAAAATAAAAACCGTCCGTATAAACCTTACGAGCGGCTTTATGTTGTTCACTGTTGCTTGGCGCGGGCGGTTATCTCTATTTCGACGAGCGCGCTTTTAGGCAGCGATTTTACGAAAACACACGAGCGGGCGGGTTCAGAAATGAAATATTCCGCGTAAATTTCGTTAAAAGGTGAGAAGTGCTCCGGCTCTGTCAAAAAACAGGTTGTTTTCAAGACATCCCCAAAGCCGAGGTTTTCAGATTTTAGCAGCGCGCCTATATTTTTACATATCATCTCGGTCTGCTCCTCGAGAGAGCCTTCGAGCTTTCCCGTTTCGGGGTTTATCGCTATCTGCCCCGAAAAAAAGATAAACCCGTTTTCCTTTATTCCCTGGCTGTAAGGACCGACAGGCTCCGGTGCGTCTTTTGTATAAATTATTTCCATTGTTTTTCCTTTCAGCCGCAGAGCTTAAAGCCCTCGCTTGTCAGCGCGGCGCGTATCTCGGCAAGATGCTCGTGATTTCGTGTTTCCATGGATATGTTCAAAAAGCAGCCGTTAATGTCCATATTCGCGCCTCCCGGAGTATAATGCACGCTTATGACATTAGCTCCCATATCGGCTATAATAGCCGATACGTTTTTTAACTGCCCGGGCTTGTCAACAAGCTCAATTGTAAGGTTTGTGAGCCTTCCGGAGGTTAATAGGCCTCTGTTTATAACCCTCGAAAGAATATTTACGTCAATATTGCCGCCCGATATAATGGCACAAACCTTCTTTCCCTTGAGCGACAGCTTGCCAAACTTAACCGCTGCCACCGACAAAGCTCCCGCTCCCTCCGCTACAAGCTTATGTGTTTCTATAAGGGAAAGAATTGACGCTGCAATTTCATCCTCGGAAACCGTAATTATCTCGTCTACATATTTCTTGCACATATCATATGTAAGCTCGCTAGGCTTTTTGACCGCGGTGCCGTCCGCAAAAGTGCGCACGCAGCTTAAGGACTTGCAGGTGTTTTCGTTAATGGAATACATCATGCTTGCCGCACCGACTGCCTGAACACCGTATACCTTACATGAGGGTTTAATAGTTTTAATAGTGTATGCGATACCGGACATAAGACCGCCCCCGCCTATAGGGACTATTACAGCGTCCATATCGGGAAGCTGTTCAATAAGTTCAAGTGCGACGGTAGCTTGACCTGCTATTACGTCTTCGTCGTCAAACGGATGGACAAAAAGTGCATCGGTATTATCCCGAAACTTGAGAGCGGCTAAGTAGGCATCGTCATAAACTCCGTCCACAAGCTCTATTTGCGCTCCGTATTGCCTTGTTGATTCTATTTTTGATAAGGGGGCGGTAGCGGGCAGAAAGATTGTTGCTTTAATCCCAAAGCTTTTTGCGGCAAGGGCCACGCCCTGGGCATGATTGCCCGCAGAGCAAGCCACTACTCCTTTTTCTTTTTCCTTATCGGTCATTGCGGACATCTTGAAATATGAGCCTCTGACCTTAAAGGAGCCCGTTCTTTGAAGGTTTTCGGTTTTCAGATAAACCTCACAGTCGGGAGCTATTGCCGGAGCATAAATCAAATCGGTTTTCTTTACGACATCTTTCAGAACTCTTCCCGCTAGATATACCCTGTCTAAAGTCAACATAATATTTCCCTTTCTTAACTGATAACGGCGCCCTTATCGGCAGACGAAACATTTTGTACATAACGTTTAAGATAACCCTTTTGTTCTGAGCTTTTTCTTAATTGCGTTTCCTTTTTCCGTTTTTCAAGCTCCATATCCGAAACCAACAGGCGAACGGAATATGAGGGAATGTCAATTTCTATCCTGTCGTTATCCTGCACATAAGCGATTGCGCCGCCCGCCGCTGCCTCGGGAGAAATA
>MWBL01000081.1 GCA_002069015.1 Firmicutes bacterium ADurb.Bin300
GGCTTGTAAGAAGCTCGGCGCTTCCCGCCGGAACACTTAACGCTCAAAGCTCCATGCCGTTTTTGCTGATTGCAGTAGGTGCGCTCTCCGGGAGCAGAAGCTCTTCCCATACCGAGTTTATTGAGGCAAAGGAAATGCTTTCGATACTGAAGGCAAAGGGAATTGACAACATAGTCATGAGGTATATGGGCACTCTAAGCGGCGGACTCGACCAACAGTCAATATCAAGTGCAAGGTTTCTGAAAATGCTCGGAAATAAAAACGACCTGACGGCACTTACCGATTACGCAAGAGTACAAAATCTTGAGGTGTTTTTCGACATAGACTTAATAAGTGAGAGGAAAAACACGGCTTTAACTACCTTCAGCGGCGGAGAGACAATTAATGAGGAGACATCAATAAACAGCGTGCTTAAGGCGGAAAACAATAATTCCCATGCCGCTCCTCTTAAAAATCTGAAAAATAATGTTTCCGCCGCTCTTTCTCTTTTAGAAGACAGAAATGTTTCTTTAGTCGATGTCAGCGAAAGGCTGTACAGCGATGTATCATACGGCTTGACAAGGCAAGGAGCAAAGGAATACATTAACGAGTCTTGCCGCGCGTTCGGGGCAAATAGGAGCATAATGCTCTCAGAGCCTGCCCTTTATCTGCTGAAAGGCGCGAAATATGTATCTTCCTTGCCCATCAGCGCAGGGGTCGCGTATGATGGCAATATAACCGCTATTCCGTTTTTGCAGATTGTTCTCCACGGAACGATTTATTACGCAGGAGAGCCCCTGAATTTTTCGGGCGATTTGGAGTACTCCGTCTTAAAGTGTGCAGAATACGGATGTATGCCGTCTGCTGTTCTTATGTACAGATCCGTCAGAGCGGATTATATAACATATTATGTAACACAAAGCCCGAAGCTTGCCGCGATATACGAGAAGATGAACGCAGAGCTGTCAGACCTTTTCGCACAACGCATAACAGGTCATACAAAGGTGCAGGAAGGTGTGTATTGCACGGAATACGGCAATACATCGCTTGTATATGTCAATTATACAAGCAGCAGTGTGGAAATCAACGGACTTACGCTTGAGGCAGGAGATTATATGCGTGTGAACTGAAAAATCGTTCATTCTGCTTTAGTTGTAAACTTTATTTTTGAAAAATAAAAAACAGTTGCAAAAAATAATTGTTTGTGATATTATACTCAAGTCCGATTTTGCGCGGGTTTTTCAGCTATTATTAGCTTTCCCGCGGCAGTTAATGAAAAACATTAAAGCTGGCGGTCCGCTGCCGATTTTCGGTTATGAACGCTTGAATATCTTAGGAGGAAATAAATATGGACGCATTAAAAGCAATCTCTCAAGACAGCTTAAAAACCGAACCGCCTGTAATTGAAATAGGCGATACTGTTAAGGTTCACGTAAAAATTCGTGAGGGCGAAAGAGAGAGAATACAGATATTTGAGGGAACCGTTATTGCCAAGAAGGGAAGCTCAATAAGTGAGACCTTCACCGTGCGCCGGCTTTCCTACGGAGTAGGCGTGGAAAGAGTATTCCCGGTGCATTCTCCGAATATCGCCAAGGTTGAGACGGTTCGTCACGGTAAAGTCAGAAGGGCGAAGCTCTACTATCTTCGTGACAAGGTTGGCAAGTCTTCAAAGGTTAAAGAAAAGATCGGCTGATAAAAGCCTAAGGGGCTGTCTCACGCTTGTTCCGTGCGGCAAGCCCCTTATTCGTATTGGTTATTGGAGTGGTTAAGTTGAGAAGAGAGGAAAACAAAACCTTTAGGTATGTCAAGGAAAAAGCTCCTTCCCGGGGTGAAAGCGGTAAAGAAGGCAATGGTTTTTCGGGAAGGCTGAACTTTGAATTATATGATTTTGCGGACTCTGTGATTTATGCCGTAATAGCCATTACAATAATTTTCGTTTTTTTCGTAAGGGTTTTTTCGGTTGACGGCATTTCTATGGTTCCGACTCTTCACAATAACGACATGATTGTCGTTGCGTACGCCGGCAGTAAGTTAGAAAAGGGCGATGTTGTCGTTGTAGCGAAAACACCCGGGTTTTCCGAATCCTTAGTTAAAAGAGTGATTGCTCTCGGGGGAGATTCCGTTTACATTAATTTTTCAACGGGTAAGGTTTATGTCAATGACGCAGAGCTTATAGAGTATTATGTAAACACGCCTACCGAAAGGCAGTATGATATAGCATTTCCCGTCACCGTTCCTGAGGGAAGCGTATTTCTTTTGGGGGACAACAGAAACGACTCTATTGACAGCCGCTCCTCACTTATTGGTTGCGTCGAGGAAGATAATATTATCGGCAGAGTTCTTTTTAAGCTGAATTTCGGAGATTGGAAAGTAAAATAGCTCAGGAGTGGGTGAGACCTTGAACAACGAAGAAAATGCAAAAGCTTCGGATAGCAAAAAAACATCTTTTACATTTATGTTATATGATATAGCATCAATTTTAGTGTCGGCATTTGTGCTTCTTATGGTGCTGTTCTCGTTCTTTTTCAGAGTAGTCGGAGTAATAGGAAGCTCTATGGAAAACACTTTACATCAAAATGACTGGTTAATAACAACTCAAAGGGAAGCATATAAGACCGGAGATATAATTATAATTACCCAACCGAATTATTTTAACGAACCCCTTATTAAGCGTGTAATTGCCTCGGGCGGACAGACCGTCAATATCGATTACACAACCTCAACTGTCTATGTTGACGGCATAAAGCTTGACGAGCCGTACAGAAAGGAACAAACAATGCTGCCCGGTTATTCAGATATTGTTTTTCCGTATACTGTTGAGGAAGGCTTTTTGTTCGTGATGGGGGACAACAGGAACAATTCAACAGACAGCCGCTCCCTTCTTGTCGGACCTATTGACGAAAGGTATGTTTTGGGCAAAGCGGCGTTAAGAATTATGAATACCGGACCCGAGTTTAAGTTCGGAGACTTTGATATTTACGATTATGAGCAGTAACTTAAATCATACAATACAATGGTTCCCCGGTCACATGGCAAAGACCCGCAGGCTGATAAAAGAGAGTCTGCCGCTCGTTGACGCCGTATGTGAGATATTGGATGCAAGAATACCCGAAAGCTCAAGAAACCCCGAGCTTTCGGATATTATCGCAAATAAGCCTAAAATTGTTTTGCTTTGCAAAAGCGATATCGCAGACGAAAGAATAACAAGGCTTTGGGTGGACTATTACAAGAAAAACAAAGTTATCGCTCTTCCCGTAGACTGCCGTTCAGGCAAAAACGTGAAGCTGTTCCTTCCGGCAGTTAAGGAGCTGCTTAAGGAGAAAATCAAAAGGAACAGCGAAAAAGGAATCGGGAGGATGCCTCTGCGTATTATGGTAGTGGGAATACCGAATACGGGCAAATCCTCATTTATAAACAGGATGGCGGGAAAAACAAAAGCAGCGGTACAGGACAAGCCGGGCGTAACCCGCAGAAACAGCTGGTTCGCTGTAGGTAACGGTGTAGAACTGCTTGATACTCCCGGGGTGCTTTGGCCTAAGTTCGATGATCCTGCCGTAGGGGACAAGTTAGCCTTTACCGGCTCTGTAAAGGATACGATAATTGATACACAAGCGCTTTGCTTGAGGCTTCTGAAAATTTTAGCAAAGGATTATCCCCAAAACCTTAAAACTCGTTACAGCATAGACGGATTTGAAGGTAAAACGCCTAACGAGCTGTTGGAGATGATAGGCAAAAAAAGAGGTATGCTCATATCGGGCGGCGAGGTTGACACACAGCGCGCAGCGGATACTGTTCTTGATGAGTACCGTTCGGGTAAATTAGGGCGCATATCACTTGAACGTCCGCCTGTCATATAAGAAATCTTTGGAGGGACGGATTTTGGCTTTGGATTTTACATATGAAAATGAAGCGTATTCTAAAGGCTTTACATGTGTATGCGGTATAGATGAAGCGGGCAGAGGGCCTCTTGCGGGTCCCGTATATGCCGCCGCAGTTATACTGCCGTACGACTATTCGCATGATATTCTCAACGACTCAAAAAAGCTCTCCGAAAAAAATCGTGAGCGCGTGTTTGAGGATATAGTATCTGATGCAGTCGCGTATTGTATCGCAACGGCATCAGAAAGGGAAATTGACGAGCTGAACATATTGAACGCAACACTCCTTGCTATGAGAAGGGCTGTTTCGGGTCTTTCAATTAAGCCTGACTTTGTATATGTTGACGGTGACAGACTTCCAAAGACTGGAATTACCGAAAGGGCAATAGTAAAAGGGGATTCAAAGTGTATGTCAATAGCGGCCGCGTCTGTTTTAGCCAAGGTCGGAAGGGACAGATATATGCGTGAGCTTGCAAAGAAGCATCCTCAATATCACTTTGAGGAGCATAAGGGCTACGGTACCGCCCTTCATTATCAAATGATAGAAAAATACGGTACATCACCCGTTCACAGGAAGACCTTCTTAAAAAATCTTGCAGTTAAGGGGGGCGGCAGATGACGACGAGGCTTTTAGGCGCCATGGGCGAGCAAATTGCCGCAAGAAGCTTAAGAGAAAAGGGTTATGAAATAATCGCCGCCAACTACCGTACGAGAATAGGCGAAATCGACATAATAGCCACAAAAGATAAATATATCTGTTTTGTAGAGGTAAAAACCGGAAAGCGAGGGGGGTACCTTAACCCGAGGGATAATGTAGACGAACCAAAGCAAAAAAGGATTAAGGAAAGCGCACAAATATATTTGGCTTATAAAAAAACCAAGCTCATTGGGCGATTTGACATTATAGAGGTTCTCTTGAGTGATAACGGCTCACACGAGATAACTCATATTGAGGATGCGTTTTAATGGAATATTATGATTTGCATTGCGACACTATCGGGGAGTGCTTTAACACAGGAAAAGCACTCTTTTCCAATGATATGCATATATCACTCGAAAAGGCAGAAATCTTTGACGCTTATGTTCAGGTTTTCGCCATTTGGATACCGGATGTCATGCGGGGCGAGGAGGCGCTTGACCACTTTGAAAAATGCGCCGATTACTATTACGAACAGCTTAAAATCAACGGTGCGTATATGAAGAAGCACGCGATAACGCCCATACTTTCGGTTGAGGGCGGTGCCGTTCTGGGCGGTTCTCTCAGTAAGCTATACCGGCTGCATGACAGGGGTGTAAAGCTTATGACCCTTACGTGGAATTCCTCTAACGAAATCGCCTCGGGGAGTCACGAAACCGGCGGCGGGCTGACCGCGTTCGGCAAAGAAGTGGTAAAGGAAATGAATAAGCTCAAAATGACCGTGGACGTATCGCATCTTAACCGTAAAAGCTTTTTCGACGTTGCCCGCTGCACAGACAAACCTTTTATCGCGAGTCATTCAAACCTTGACGACCCGCGGGTCCCCATCGGAGCCTTAAGAAGCTTGAGCCTTGAACAGGCAAGGGAGATTATTAACAGACGGGGCTTAATAGGAATTAACTTTTGTAAGGATTTTCTTCAAAGGGAGGGCGAGGACTGCTTTGAAGCCGTTTACCGACGCATATGCGAAATTTGCGAGCCGGGCGGCGAAAACGCCGTCGCATTCGGAAGCGATTTCGATGGCTGTAAAATAGATGAAAAGCTCAATTCAATAGATAAAATTCCCGCCTTGTACGATTTTTTGCATAGCAAAGGCTTTAATGAGGATTTTCTTAACAAGCTCTCATACCAAAATGCAAAAAACTTTTTTAAATTTTGTAACGCTTAGGTAGATTGCTGTGTCAATAGAGTGTGCATAACGATAACGGCGCGATGTGGGCACCGCGCCGCAAACGCTTGACATAAATAACAATATGATAATATAAAGCAAATAAGAGATATTTTATGCAAAATAAACCGTTAATGATTTTAATTTGGGTGTTTTGATTTGAAAAAAACCTTGTTTTTAATTGCTGTTTCTATTGTTTTGGTTATCTTATTGTTAACGTATCCGTTTATGCAATTTTCCCGGATAGTTAAGACCGAGCGGCAGTATAAGCAATCAATATATAACAAAAGAGAGATTCCGGCAGATAATATAAATATAACACGCAGGACAGCCGTTATATTGTTTTATATACGGATATTTCTAATATCGGCAATTTCAGTGTTATGGCTGACGAGCTGCTTTCAAATAATAAAATTATCAGTGTTGACAGAATGAATATGAATCCGGAATTTGTTTCGGACATTTATTCTGGGTGCCGAAATCCGGAGTATTAAAGCCTGAGATAAAAAAGCTCTCGCTAATAATAGCGGAGCTAAATTTTTGCTTTCTTCATTCCTAAGGGGAACTTCTCCCGAATATTTAGATTATTTCAAGAGCCTTTAAGAAATTTGCGGCTATAATTGAGTGTCCCAAAGATTCCGGGTGTACGCCGTCGCCTGAAATTTCAGCGGGAGTAAATTCGCCGCTCGTAACAGCTTCTTCAAAGATGCGGTCAAGGGGAAGCACAAAGTCCGCATATTTTTTCCCAAGCTCATAAACGGCTATAACCTTTAAGTCAAGGTCCTCGTGCCAGATAATCTTATCGGGTTGACTGTGGATTAAAAACGGAACCATGAGCATTATCTTTGTGTTAGGCATATCCTTTTTTATCTTTATTAAGAGCCCCTCATATTCGTCGGCAAATCTTTCTGAAGAGGTTATGTCGCCGCTGTCATACCTTCTCCATGTATCATTTATTCCTATTAGTATAGAGACAAAGTCCGGCTTTACCGCCAAAAAATCCTCATCATATCGCGTGAGCAAATCCCTTGCCCTGTTTCCCGAAATTCCCTTGTTTACGAAAATGACATCGTTATTTGGAAAAAGAGTGTCATAAAGTGTTTTTACGGTTTTTGGATAGCCGCTGCCCAAATCGTACATAACATCACGATTTCTGCCGCAATCGGTTATGCTGTCTCCCTGGAAAAGTACTGTCTCGCCGTCATTAAAAAATCTTTTCATAATTATGACCATTCCTTTCCGCTGCGCTGCAAGGCACAAAAGGGATATGAAACCCAGTTGCCGTAACGCA
>MWBL01000082.1 GCA_002069015.1 Firmicutes bacterium ADurb.Bin300
TTTGTTTCGGCGGTCATATTTCCGCGCAAATCGACAAGCTGCAAAAAGGGGAGCTTGTATGCTCTGCCGACAGTTGCGTCGTCCTCGCCAAAGGCAGGGGCAATATGAACTATTCCCGTTCCGTCCGAAAGCGTGACAAAGGATGCGCAGGTTACGTACCATCCCTTTTCGGGCGCTGAAACCGCAAAATCAAAAAGCGGCTCATATTCCTTGTATTCAAGGTCTTTTCCCAAAAATTCGGCAAGAATTTTGTATTCAAAATCAAGAACGGTATCGGCTAAAGCCCGAGCCATGTAATATACACTGCCATCGTTAATGTTTTTAAGCTTTATATAGCTTTCATCGGGATTAACACAAAGAGCAACATTAGAGGGGAGAGTCCACGGAGTAGTTGTCCACGCGAGAAAAAAAGCATCCTCGTCCTTAACCTTAAAACGAACAAATGCTGAGCGTTCCTTAATATCCTTGTAGCCCTGGGCTACTTCCTGTGTGGAAAGAGGAGTACCGCAGCGGGGGCAATAGGGTACTATTTTAAAACCCTTGTAAAGAAGGTCTTTGTTCCAAATTTCCTTTAGTGACCACCAGACTGATTCTATATATGAATTATGATATGTTACATAAGGGTCGTCCATATCTGCCCAAAAGCCGACAGTGCCCGAAAACTCCTCCCACATTCCCTTGTACTTCCAGACACTTTCCTTGCACTTATTTATAAAAGGCTCAAGTCCATAATTTTCAATTTGCTCTTTGCCGTCTATTCCAAGCTCTTTTTCGACTTCTATCTCAACAGGCAGACCATGCGTGTCCCAGCCTGCTTTTCGAGGAACGAATTCGCCCTTCATTGTATGGTAACGGGGTATCATATCCTTAATTACTCTCGTAAGAACATGACCTATATGCGGCTTGCCGTTAGCCGTAGGGGGACCGTCATAAAACGTATAAGTCTGCTGTCCCTCGCGAAGTTTAACGCTCTTCTCGAAGATATGGTTTTTTTCCCAGAAACCAAGTATTACTTTTTCGCGTGAGACAAAGTCAAAATCCGATGATACCTTTTCGTACATAAAATAACCTCCGGAATAAAAATCCCCGTCCCAAAGACCGGACGAAGAGCAAAAATCTGTTGTAAAGTATATCACGCTAAGGAATTGTTGTCAATCAAAAGCATGAAAATTAAAACAATGTTGCAATTTGAAAAATAATACTTTATAATAAAAATATCTCAATCAAATAAATACAACAAGAGGGTACGCAAATGCCAAAATATACTAAGGTTTTAGTGATTATCAATCCACGGTCGGGTAAGCTAAAGGTAAGGCAGCAGCTATTTGATATTGCGAGTTGTTTTTCCGAGAACGGGTGCGAAACAACCGTATTTACTACAAGGGCAAAGGGCGATGCGGAAAGGTATGCTGCGGCAATGGCAGATCGTTTTGATGTTGTTGTCTGCCGCGGAGGTGACGGAACGCTTAACGAGGTTGTTAACGGAATTATGCGGGCGAGCGAAAAAAAGCCGATAGGTTTTTTACCTGCGGGAACATCAAACGATTTTGCTCATACTCTCGGAATACCGGATTTAGGTAAAAAATCCGTTAAGGCAATTGTTAACGGTGTTCCTGTTGCGCATGACGTAGGTTTGTTTAACGAAGAGCGTTATGTTAACTATACGGCATCATTCGGCGTATTTACGAAATCGTCTTATTCAACCCCACAGCCGGCAAAAAATCTTTTGGGATACGGAGCGTATCTAAGCTACGCCGTCAAAGAACTCTCTCATGTAAAAACTTACAGAGTTAAGGTTACCTGCGATGATAAGGTTTATGAGGACGATTATGTTTTCGGCTCTGTAACAAACGCGCTTGTCGTAGGCGGATTTATTCATTATAACAAGGACGAGGTTGACTTCAATGACGGCATTTTCGAACTGCTTTTAGTTAAAAAACCTAATAACTCACGCGAATGGTATGATTTGTTAAAAGGCGCGTATACGAAGAATTTCGATGAGCGCTTTATGTTATGCCTGAAAGGCAAGGAATTCAAATTTGAAAGCGACCAGGCAATTTCCTGGTCTTTAGACGGTGAGTTTGGCGGCGAGCAAAGGCTTTCAACGTTTAAGGTAATTCAAAGCGGTATTGAAATTATCAGAAAATCCTAAGCAGCTTTATTTTAAGGATTTATAGAGCTTCAATTTATTGATAAAAACCTCCGGTTGTGTTATTATGCAATCGGAGGATTTTTTATGGATGAAACTACTCTTAACGGCACGGTTGAGGATATAGTATACAGAAATGCCACCGGCTCCTATACTGTTATAAGCTTAGAAACAGACGAGGAGCTTATAACTGCCGTCGGAGCATTGCCTGATGTCAGCGCAGGTGAGTCTATAACCGCGCTGGGAACATTTGAGTATCACAAAACCTACGGCAGACAGTTTAAGGTTATCTCATACAGTCGCACACTGCCGTCCGATACACAGCAGATATATAAATACCTTTCTTCCGGAGCTATATCGGGAATAGGTCCCAAAAGAGCCTTGAGAATAATTGAAAGGTTCGGGGATGAAACGCTTGATATTATTGAAAATTCACCCGATAAGCTCTCAACAATTAAGGGAATATCAATTAATCAAGCGGAGAATATCGCCCTTAACTACCGTCGGCAGGCGGCCTTGAGAGCCATAATATTACAGCTTCAAAAATACGATTTGACCGCTCTCGAATGTGCCCGAATATATAAGAGTTTAGGCTCTGATTGTGTTAATCTTATCAAGAAAAATCCTTACTGCCTTTGTTCGCTTGAAATAGGCATAGATTTTGAGCGGGCAGAGTCTATTGAGGCATTACTTGAAACAAAACCGTTCGAAAGCTTAAGAATTGAGGAGGGTATTCTTCACACGCTTCGCCATAATTTAAACGCCGGCGGTCACACCTGTATTCCGAGAAACAAGCTTGTATCCCGTTGTGCTGAGTATCTTAAGGTAAGTACCGAATGTGTCGAATCAGCACTTGAGCACTTACTCGAAACGTTACGCGCCGTAAGCTGTGTTTTTGACGATAATGAGTTTATATTTCTTCCTTCTTCGTTTAGAGAGGAAAAGGCGATAGCAAGAAGAATAGGAGTAATAATGCGTTTTCCGCCGGTGCGCTCGAATACGCTTATATCAGATATTGAAACGATTGAGCGAACTGAGGGAATTATATTTGAGCAAGAGCAGAAAAAGGCGATTATAACGGCTGTAAATCAAGGACTTTTAGTGTTGACGGGGGGACCCGGTACGGGAAAAACTACTACACTCAAAGGAATTCTTTCGCTTTTTGAGAAGCAGGGTCTTGATATACAGCTTGCCGCGCCGACAGGCAGAGCAGCACAGCGTATGAGTGAGGTTACAGGCAGACAGGCGAAAACGATACACCGCCTTTTAGAGGTTCAGTGGGATGAGAATGAAAAGCCATATTTTACGCGGAATTCTCAAAATCCCTTAAACTGCAACGCCGTTGTGTTGGACGAGCTTTCTATGGTAGATATTTCGCTGTTCGCGGCATTTTTGGACGCACTCGCATTAGGCTGCCGATTAGTATTGGTTGGAGATTATGACCAGCTTCCGCCGGTCGGAGCGGGCAATGTTCTGAGGGATATAATAGACTCGGAAATGCTTCCCGTTACTCAACTGAAAATTGTTTTCAGACAGGCCCTTCAAAGCGAGATAGTCACAAACGCCCACAGGATAATAAAAGGGGAGTTACCCGAACTTGAAAACGGGAAAGGAACGGACTTCTTCCATATTGAGAGAAATACACCCTTGCTTTGCGCAAAAACTATAGCCGATCTTTACGAAAAGCGTCTGCCTGCAGCCTACGGATTTGATTATCGTTCGGATATTCAGGTTATCTGCCCGTCTAAAATAGGTGAAAGCGGCACAAGACATATAAACGCACTTTTACAAAACAGGGTAAACCCCAAATCCGAAAAGAAACGTGAATACTATATAGGCTCTCGCGTATTCAGAGAGGGCGATAAGGTTATGCAGATTAGGAACAATTATATGCTACAGTGGGAAAAAAGCGGAGAAAAAGGCGAAGGCATTTTTAACGGAGATATCGGTGTAATCAAAAAAATATTAAATTCGGACGGCGTTTTTATTATCGATTTTGACGGAAGAATAACGGAGTATCCGCTTGAATATGCAACAGAGCTTGAGCTTTCGTATGCAATCACGGTACATAAGAGTCAGGGTAGCGAATTTAAGGCTGTTATAATCGCGGCGGTAGGCTTGCCCTATCAGCTTTCTTACCGTAATTTACTTTATACTGCCGTAACAAGGGCGAAGCAGCTTTGCATAACAGTAGGTACAAGCGGCGAAATTGCCCGAATGGTTCATAATGACAAAAAAACAAAAAGGTATTCTGCGTTAAAGCATTTTTTTGCTTTGGAGTGTGAGAATGAATAGGGTATATGTGAAAGAAGTCGTTTTATCTTTTGTTTTTCCTAAACGCTGCCCTTTTTGCGATAATGTTATGGATTTCAGACGCGTTGAATGCAAAAAATGTGCCGATGATTTAGGCAAAATAACAGGTGAGGTTTGTCTTTTGTGCGGATATATGAAAAAGGACTGCTTTTGTAAAGCACACAAGCATTACTACAAAGCGATTATTGCCCCGTTTTATTATGAGGGGGCGGCAGGCAGAGCGATAAGACGGTTAAAACACTTAGACGACGAAAAAACCGTTAATATGTTCGCGGAAGAAATGTCGCGAATATTTGATGAATACCTCGGACACCTCAGTTATGATTATGTCACAAGCGTGCCCCTATCCGATTTGGCTTACAAAAAGAGGGGGTACAATCAAGCTGAGCTTTTAGCTAAAGAATTTGCACGAAGGCTGTCTTTGCCTTACAGAGAAACTCTTTCAAAAACGCATGAAACAAAGGTACAGCATACGCTTACAAAAACAGAGCGTACGGGGAATCTGCTTGGTATTTTCGAGCCGTTTATAGGGGATGTTTCGGGAGAAAAGAGGATTATTTTAATAGACGACGTAAAAACAACCGGGGCAACGCTCGACGAATGCGCCAAAACACTGATGATAGCAGGAGCGCAAGAGGTTGTATGCGTATGCGCAGCGATAACAAAGCACGAAAACAAAAGTGAGAAGGCAAAACAATAGAGAAAAAATATGTACTGCCGCAATAGAATTGCGGCAGTACATTAATTTTATTATTTATTCGGCATCCGATTCGTTATGACGCTTTTGATTCAGTTCATCTAAAATCCGGGAATGCTCGCTATCCGATAGAGCATATCTGCGAAGCGGAAGTACAGAAAGCAACAAGCCTATGGCAGGGGGGATAGAGCAAAGAAGGAACATTGCCATGGCATACTTCGGATAATCTGCCTTAAAGGAAGCGCCTGCACGAAGGGCGTTGTTTACTGCTTGTACATTTACATCGCTAAAGCCGATTATCGCATACACCGCACCGGAGATAATTGAAGCTATACCTGCCGAAAGCTTTGTTATAAAGGATTGACCGGAGAAAAACACTCCGTCGGGGCGAATACCGTTCATATATTCCTCATAGTCAACAGCATCAGCTATCATAACGGACTGCAGGACGTTTAACGCACCCTGACCTCCGCCGGCAACGGCAAATAAAACAGCAAGACACGCCATCCACACGGGTTTATCAAGGTCTAACGGAGCAATCAGATAAACTGCAAATACAAGAGCAAACGCAGTCGCTGAAATGAGCGTTGCAATAATAAGTAAGTTCTTCTTTTCATATTTGGCGGCAAGCTTGGGTGTAACTGCCATAACGATGAATTGACCGATAAAAATTCCGCCTCCGAGTATTATTAAGTATTTCGTATAATTCCCATAATAGTTGCCGTAATAATAAGCTAAAAGAGTCATTGCAATATTCATCAGCAAAGAAACAGGGCTTCTTAAAATACCTGATATAAGCTGCTGACGGAAGGGCTTGTTTGCCCACATCATTTTGAAATTTTCCTTCATTGTATGGCTTTCTTCGGAAATGGCAACACGTTCCTTAGTGAATAGTCCGGCAAGTTCAAAAAGACCGCAGCCAATGACGGAAAGAACTATGGAAACAATTATAAATGCCCTTTGCTGAGCTGCGTCCGCACTGAGCGTCACAGATTCGAGCGCTTTACCAAGGGCTTGCGAAGCGGGAACGATTGCGACAAGAACAAGGCCTCCGCCGATTCCCGCGAAAATTCGAGCAAGAGCAAGAAGCTTGGCACGGTCCTTATCATCTTCGGTAATAAGAGCCGTAATACCCCAAAGCGGAATATCGCCGACGGTGTAGTTCATACCCCATAAAATATATGAAACTGCAGCCCAACCTATAATCAGAGCGTTTTTAGCAGAGCTGTTATCATGACCGTACATACCGTTCACAAATGTAAGAATAGTTATTATGCAAATAATAGGCGGAGAAAAGATTAAATAAGGACGACATTTTCCCCATTTTGTACGTGTACGGTCAACTATCGTGCCCATCATAGGATCATTAATTGCATCCCAGACGCGCGCTATTGACATAAAAATGCTAATAGCGATTGCAGGAAGGAAAATCACGCTTTGAAAATAAAAATAAAGCCCCGTACCTATAATATTGTAAATCATATTCTAACCCGCAAGTCCGATGAGATACATGTTGCGCTCTTTAGGCGTATAGGTGTTGAGCTTTCTGCCGTCAACGTTTTTAATCATCAAAATCCTCCGTTCAAATAGAGCCTCTTCTTAAACAGAATATGAGAGACTCTTCCCTTTGAAAATTATAGCATTATTAGCGTTATAGTGTCAAGAAAACATATAATATTAATATATTGAGTTTTTTCTTACAATAAATTAACAGCATGGGAAGACGAATAAATATTTAAAAAGTGTACATTTGTAAATGATGTGAGACAAAATATTTAAAAAATAAAAGAAGTAAAGTTAGCAAGTTTATTCATCTAA
>MWBL01000083.1 GCA_002069015.1 Firmicutes bacterium ADurb.Bin300
TTTTCCGTTTGACATCCGGCTGCCCTGTTCGGTCTTGCGGATTAGTGTTTATTCCCTTTTTTAAACCTCATACTATAGTTAGCCGAAAAAACAAGCCATAAGTAAACTGAGCCCTTGAGCCAAATCTTACGGCTGATTATTCCGGTGGATTTTGGAGGGTATCATGGAATCAAGTTTTGAGCCGAAGCTCTGGATAGAAGACAAATTGCCGAAGGAAGCTGAAGGTTATCGAAAATGCGAAATATGTACGGAAAAATCGCGAGTTATCTGGGGTGAAGGAAATCCCAAAGCACCCGTTATGATCATTTTAGATAATCCGGGAGCGCGTGAGGATAAATACGGAAACGCATATGTCTGCGGAACGAGGCAGACGCTGCAGCGCGCGCTTGATGAGGCGAACATAGCGCCGGATGATATTTACGTAACCTATCTTTTAAAATGCAGGCCTCTCCGCAGGTATAACAAGGAAGAAGCAAGGGCATTCAGCAAGCCGTTTTTGATTCAACAAATAGCAGTAATGCAGCCGGAATTCATTGTCTGCCTCGGTGATATCGTTGTGCAGGCGATGTTCGATGATAGGGACGCCCGTGTTAAAGATCTGCGGGGGGTATGGCATGAAATTCTGGGGCGCCCCTGCATGGTATCCTATCATCCGCTGGCCGTGAGGAGACGCCCCAATCTGATGCGCCTGTTTATGGAGGATTGGGATATGCTGGCGCGACGATTATTTGCCGAGCGCCAATAGCCTGCTCATTCAGATGGCAACCCTTATTAAAAGAATCGCAGCGCTGCTATTCTTATGTCCGGATTTTACGTAAAAGACATGCTGCGCAAGCAGACGCATCGGGATCTGAGGAATCGATGAGAGCTTTGGCCTTGACAATAAATGTGAAAATTTGTATATTAAATCGAATGTGATGATCTGGTAATTTCTTCTTCGCAGGCGCGGTTTGCAGACACCTTTTATATATCAAAGCTATCATCGGAGGCAATCTTATGTTCGGATGGTTAAAAAACAAAAACCCGGCAAATAAAACGGACGGCGCGGAGACGGAGAAGACTGAAAGTGCAGCGGAACCGTCAGGAAATACGGACTCGTCGATTGAAAGCCTGAGCGAAGCAAAAGACGAAAACGAAACCGACGAGCTCATTGAACGATTACGGTCGCTGCCGCCGGACAGGTATCATGCGGAACAACGGCTGAATATCATCTGGAAAATGGGAGAATCCAAGGATCCCAAGTATTTACGCGCGTTGATTGAATGCCTGAACGACCTTAGCGAACCTACAGCAAGCAATGAAATATATAAAGTTTGCACAAATGCTTCTTATGCTCTCGGACAAATCGGAGACAAGCGCGCAATAGCTCCGCTGTCGGCCATTTTGCATAACCGCAATATCGATTATCACAGGCGGTCCGTCGCGGCAAAAGCGCTGGCGCAAATCGACGACGAAGATGCGTTTAAAGCGATCAAAGCGGTCATGCACGATCCGGATAAAACCGTTCGGCAGGTCGTTTCAACCATCATAAAAGAGAGAAAAACGAAATAAATGACGGGCATTCCGGATCAAATTTTAAAAGCTCTCGCACCCTTCAGATGACTTTATACGCCCTAAAAATAGAAGTTGAGAATATCAATCTCATACTCTTAATACAAAATAAAACTCCCCTATTCGGGGTGTTTGCTGAATACAGGGTCATATAATGGAATCAGCTTTATGAGACTGCGTTAACCGGGGAGCATACGACAGAAAAGAAAAACACGGGGATTACTCATATGAAATCGCTGCTAAAACCGGCTTTAATAGTTGCCGTTATCGCACTGTTCTCTCTTTTAAGCCTAAGCATATTTGTTCTGCCAAAAGCAAAGCCTGCGACAGCCGGCGCTTCGGAGTTTTCAGCAGAAAGAGCCATAAAACATGTGGAGGCGATCGCAAAGTCAGTCCATCCCATCGGCTCGCCGGAGCAAAAGGCTGCCGGGAACTATATAATCGGCACACTTTCCGCGATGGGACTTGAACCCGAGATACAAAAAGGCCGCGTCGAAAACGATGAGGAGGGCATTTTGGGGCTCGTCCCCTACTCAGGGGATGCGGAAAACATCTATGCCCGGCTGGAGGGTTCGGGCAATACGGATCAAACGGTATTGATGCTGGCCCATTATGATTCCACGCTGGGCGGTCCGGGCGCGGCGGACGACGCCTCCGGTTGCGCCGTGCTGTTGGAGACGGCACGGGCGCTATTATCCGGCGACACGCCTGAGAACGATATCGTCTTTCTTTTCGCCGATGGCGAAGAAGCGGGGCTTCTGGGATCAACTCTTTTTGCACAGGACGAGGAGTTGATCGAGGATATAAGCCTTGTGATTAATATTGAGGCCATGGGAAGCAGGGGCCCGTCCGTCCTGTTTGAAACTTCGGTCGGAAACAGCCGGCTGATACAGGAATTTAAAAAGGCCGCCCCGGATCCGGTCGGGTATTCCTTCACATCGGATGCGTACAAAATGGTGAAAAATATCACGGATTTCACACCGTTTCTGGACGCGGGAAAGTGCGGTTTGAATTTTGCCAATGTCGGCGGAACCGAAACATACCATTTTCCTCAGGACACTCCGGAGAACCTCAGCCGCCAAACTCTCCAGCACCAGGGCAATTACGCGCTGTCACTTGCTCGTCATTTCGGAAATATAACGCTGAACTGTACAAAGAGCGGCAGCGACGCAGTATATTTTACTCTTATAAAAGGACTCATGGTACTTTATCCGGCGGAGCGGACTTTTCTTTTAACTGTTCTGGTGCTATTGCTCTTCGCGGGTGCGATTGTTTTAGGGCTTAGCAGACAACGGCTCACACCGAAAGGCATGGTTGCAGGGTTCCTTGTATCGCTCCTGACGTTCGTTGCGGCGGCGGCAATCGGAATTGCCGCTCAAATACTGTTTTCAAAGATATATCTGAAGCTTGAAAATATTCGCACCATATCGGACCTTGTCAGAATGAAACGAACTATCATTTTGGACGGCAGAGTATGGTTCGCCGTATCGCTGCTGCTGTCGTTCGTGCTTATATATATACTGCAGCGGCTCTTCAGCAGAAAAATCAAAATGTATGATCTTTACGCCGGAAACTGTGTCACATGGGTTATTCTGGCGGTGCTGTCCGCCTTTGCTTTTCCGGGAACAGGGTATATTATCCTTTGGCCGATGATGCTTTCCCTAACAGGCATGCTGATCGAATTGTTGCCCGGGAAAAAGGCAGGTTCTAACGGCCTTGTAGTGTTCACTCTCAGCACAGCTGCTTGTATTCTGATATATGTACCGGTTGGGTATCTCCTGTTTCAGGCGCTTATGATGCTGGGAGCAGGAATCCCGATCGCACTCCTGTCGCTTCCTGCCGGCCTTGTTCTGCTCAGTTCCTCAATATTTGTTATCAAAGACAAAACCGAAGGCCGTAAGCCATATGGCAGCCCAAGTGAGGGCTCGTACAACGTAAGCCGGTAATGTAAAAAAAGGCAAAAAGAAAAAACATATGAAAATATTTGGCTGCGGGACGATATACTTCGTCTCCCCCGTTGAAAAACAAAAAACCCGCTTACTCTGAACGGTTTTTTTTAGCAATAATCAGTGTTCCTTGATACTCGCAGAGTTTTGTTGTCAGTTCTGAACTGCGGCGCGCAGCTTATGCTTTGACAGTAGCCTCTTTTTTCTTTTTGTACATATCGATTATCATGAAAATCAGTATAACGACGTATATGATGTTTGAAATGATCGTGTATTTTGTCATGTCAACATTCACTGATCTGACGGTGATAAGTCCGTTTGTAAAGTTCCATGCAGCGTGAAACAGGCACGAAAGCAGCAAACTGCCTCCTGTACGCTCATACACCCACGCAAACACGACGCCGAGGGCGATATCCGATATAAGAAAACCCGGAAAACTTGCGCCATATTGGCTTGCTCCGGGAATAAAAAACAAAGGCAGATGCCATAAGCCCCATACTGCATCGACTATAATGCCTGTCGGAAACAATTTTAACTTTTGCCTTAACCCAGGCTGCACATATCCTCTCCATCCGATTTCCTCACCGAGCGGTCCCCAGAAAACTATGGCAATAAGAAAGTAAAAAGGCATCAGCAGACGAGTGTTTACTGTTATGCCGAAATTATCGCCAAGCAAGCTGCAAATGATATACGGCATATAAATAATAAGGAAATTAAAAATCAGAACAAACACATACCAAAAAAGATTCACTCTCCATGCGATGAGCCTCGATAAAAGCTCCTTTATGCCTTTCAAGCCTTTTCTTTTGTTATACCCGTAAAAATTACGGCAAGCATGCTGGGCATGGATCCCCGATAAAAATATACGTACTGAAACTGTTATCAAATATTTTTATTTGGCTCGCGTATATACCGCTGCTTATGATTCCTTGTGAAGAAGCATACAGCAAGCCCCAGAACAGCCACGTAAGAAAGAACAATGAAATGAGATATGATGCAACCGGGTATCTTTCGATAACTCTTTTTATCTTCATTTTTTCCCATGTAAATGCACGATAAAGCATTTGTTTATTAAACTATACAAGATTTCTACTTAAGCGTCAAACGCGAAATTTTTACTGTGGGCAGCCTCCTGTGAACATCAAAAGAAAATGTAGGTTTGTCAAACATGTTGGACAGTATAACTACGAAGAAACGACCTTGGTGAGTTATACTTTAAAGGACGCATGTTGTAGTCCTACATAGATGTCGTGTTTAAAAAAATTTTAAAAGCTGTTGACATTAGGCAACATGTTGCATATTATATGGGTAACATGTTAACTAATAAAGGATTTGGCAAATGGATGAGCTTAGACAAAAAGCATATATATTCGGGACGATATTTACTTTGGCGAATAAGTTACAGGTACTTGGTGATGAATTTGATAAGAATATCACCACTAAACAATGGCTTTTTATCTTAGGTGTTTCAACATTCAGAGAACCACCGATGATAAGTGAATTGGCAAAATTTATTGGATATTCGCGTCAAAATGCAAAACGGATAGCTGCTGCTTTACAGGAAAGCGGCTATATAACTATTACAAAGGACGAAAATGATGCGAGAGCGTCACGAATCGAGCTTACTCCAAAATGCAGGCAATATTTTAAAAAACGGGATAAACGGGAAATAGAATTTCTTGAAAAACTCTTTACCGGATTTGATGCCGAATTAACACACAGCTTGTACAAAGGGTTAATCAGGCTTGAGCTAAATATAAAGGAATTCATGAGGTCATATGAAAATATGGATTCGGACGTAGATTCGATATGAATGAAGCATAGCAGAGAGAAGCGTTGATTTTATTGAATTATGACCTATTAGGATGGTGTAAGAACATGAATACGAAAGTAAGCGGAGCAACATCCTCAAGCCAAGTTATTAAAAGTGCAGTGAGTGATGCACTTGTAAACGAAAGGAATAAATATATATAACAATATGGATCAGACACCCCAACACTGACCTGTTATATGAGCAGATACCCTCAGCGCAAATACACAAAGAAGAAAGATCGTGAGATTGAAATTATGAAAAATAAGCAAGCAGCCATACCGTTTGATAAGATCATTATCACTGCGACCGTGTTATCGTTCATTGCGACGATCCTCATATTCCCAAGTCTGCCGGACGTGATCCCATATCACTGGGGAATTAACGGCAGCGTCAAAACGATCGAGAAATGGTTTGCGTTCATCACCGCGCTGTTGCCCGTTATAATTTACTACGCGGTAAAGCTGCGTTCGAAGAAGGATCAGTCGGGCAAATCACCGTTTGTGATCTCTCTGCTGGTTATGGCAATCCATTGGATTATCATATTCATCGCAAAGGGGTAATACGAGCGCTTTTAAGCGCCTCCCAATGAATGATTTTCAGCACCGATACCCGGTCGCCGGGAAAGACGTTTACGCTCACCGTAAACAGGCAGCCAAATAAATCGAGCTTAAAGTAAGCAGTTTCTTATGAACAGTTGATTTTAGCGAGATTGATTATGATGATTGAGAATTGTTAGCGGAAGGAACGAGTTAACACACAGAGCGGGAAGCCGATAAGGCTTCCCGCTCAATTGCAGTACCGGACTTGCTGTTAAAAAAGGGCATTACGTTTACACAACACTTATAGTATAATAATTTCGTTGAGTATATTCTGCTGTATGGAGGGTAAATATGTTCACGAAAGAAAGCATAACTGCAATCGACAAAAGCGATATACAGGAAGTGGCAAAGGCTCTGACTAAGGACGATATAATGCAGCTTGTCGAATGGCTGTCCTTGAAAGAAGACAATATCAGATATCAGGCACTCCTCCTTCTGCAGAGCAGATCGATACTTTTTGATGACGTTTATCCGTTCTGGGATACATTCCGCAGTAAGCTTAAAAGCGATAATTCATATCGGCGATAATCTTATTTAAGTTACATATAATTATACGAGTAAAATACCGGAAAGCATGAGGAGGAGATATTTCTATGGAAAATAAGAACCACTCCGCGCAAAAATACGCTTCAAACGGCGCTGTCTACGGATTAGGGTTTATAGGAGCAGCGATTTACTACATTTCGGCGGCTGCCGACTTTTGGGCGGGCGTTTTGGGATTCTTGAAAGCACTCGTGTGGCCGGCCTTTTTGGTATATGAGGCACTGAGATTCCTGAACAAATAGGCGGGCGGTTTCGGTTGCGCGCTCAGTCTTTTTTGGACTGCCGCAAAATATTTCCGGGGGAAAACCGCGAGACAAACTCCGATACGCGCCTGAGCGAATAAGAAAACGGAGGCAAGAATGAGAAAAATACTGCTGATATCTGCGGCGTTGATGTTCCTTCTTTCCGGCTGCCGGGGACTCGTT
>MWBL01000084.1 GCA_002069015.1 Firmicutes bacterium ADurb.Bin300
TATTTGCCCGAGCACAGAGAAATTTTCGGTTCTAGGGTTTCGCTTGATACCACGGGGTCGAAAATAGACCCGTTGCTTGTGCTTGAGTCACTCAGAACCTCCGGACTTTTTGACGATGCGGGCGGAAGAAACTATCTGTATCAGCTTTCTAAAGCGGTACCCACCTCGGCAAATGTCGAAATGTATTGTAAGATTGTAAGGGACAAATACTACATAAGAACCCTAATAACGGCTTCAAGAGAAATAGTTGAAGCGGCAACCGCCGGGGAAGCCGATGCCGATATGCTTCTTGATGCTGCCGAGCAGAAAATATATGACATACGAAAGGGCAAAGGAGGAACTACTCTTCAAAAGCTCAGCGACCTTATTATGGGGGATGTTTTTGAAAGGCTCGGGGAACTGGCATCCGACAAGGGAGGAGCCAATAAGCCCATTTCAACAGGATTTTCGGGGCTTGACAGAATAATATCGGGGCTTAACAAATCCGACCTTATTTTGATAGGCGCAAGACCCGGTGTCGGTAAAACGAGTCTTGCTCTCAATATGGCAAGGAATATCGGTGTAACGGGGAAAAAGGTAGCGTTTTTCTCACTTGAAATGTCGAATATGCAAATTGCTCAAAGAGTTCTCGGAACCGAAGCGAGAATAAGCAGCCGCAAGCTTCAAAGCGGAGAGCTTACGAGCAGTGATTGGGTTGATTTGACCACAGCCCTGTCTTATCTCAAAAATTGCGAACTGTATTTTGACGAAACGGCGAATATAACCGTTCCCGATATTAAAGCTAAGGTGAGAAGGCTTAAAAACGTTGATTGTGTGTTTATCGACTATCTCGGTTTGCTTGCTCCCTCAAAGCGTTCGGAAAACAAGGTACAGGAAATAGCCGACATAACAAGAAATTTAAAACTGATGTCAAAGGATTTGAAAATACCCGTTGTATGCTGTACACAGCTATCAAGAGGACCTGAGGCAAAATCGGGAAGAGTTTCAAGAAAACCTATTCTTTCGGACCTTAGGGACTCGGGCGCAATAGAACAAGATGCCGACATTGTGCTTTTGCTTTACAGGGAGGCCTATTATAAAAACGAAAAAGAAAATCCCGATGAGGTAAGAGTAGATACCGCCGAGCTTGATGTTGCGAAAAACAGACATGGTCCGACGGGAACCGTTAATTTGACATGGGATGCCGAGCATACTCTGTTTACGGTCAGAGACAGGTTTTATGATGAAAACTAAAGTTCTGGAAACAATAAAACGCTTTGAAATGATATCACAGGGCGAAACAGTCGTTGTCGGAGTATCGGGCGGAGCCGACTCCGTTTCGCTCTTGCATATTTTATGCTCCATACGGGAGGATATGAAAATCTCGGTGGTTGCGGCTCACCTTAATCATATGCTCAGGGGTGAACAAGCCGATAGCGATGAACGCTTTGTCAAGGGATTGTGCGGGTTATATAAGGTGCGCTGTTTCAGCGAAAAAGCGGATTGCGCCGCTTTGGCAAAAAAGGCGGGAGAGGGAATTGAAGAGTGTGCAAGAAGACTCAGATACGATTTTTTTGACAGAGTTGCCCGGGCAAATAATGCTTCACATACGGCAACGGCGCATAACGCTAACGATAATTTTGAAACTCTTTTATTGAATATAACGCGCGGCTCGTCCCTAAAAGGAATAGGCGCTATTCCCCCAAAAAGGGGCAATATTATAAGACCGCTTATCGAGTGCTCCAGGGAGGAAATTGAGCAGTACTGCCGCAGCAATAATCTGAATTTTGTGCTCGACAGCACTAATTCTTGTAATATTTATTCGCGTAACAAGGTCCGCAATAAAGTCATTCCGATTTTAACCTCCATAAATCCCAACGCGGTTTATGCCGCTTCAAGGCTTTGCCGGCTTGCAAGAGAGGACGAAGAGCTTCTTACAAAAATGAGTGAGGCTCTTTTTGAAAAGGCAAGAATTCGAGAGGGTGAGTTTGACTTAGTCAAGCTGAGAGAGGCTGAAAAACCTATAAGAGCGCGCCTGTTTTCGGCGGTTATTGAGAAAATGACCGACAAGAGTCCGGGCAATGAGCATACCATAAATGCCGTCGAGAACGTTTTAAGCGGAAAGGGTAAAACACAGCTTCAAAAAAATCTTTTTGCAGAGCTTAAGGAGGACAGGCTGGTTTTCTCAAGAGGAGACAAGGCGGAAAAACTCGGGGAGATACAGCCGGAATCGGCGGAGTTTTGTATCACGACCGATTTATTCAGAATAAAAAGCACTCGATATAACGGAAAAATTAATGATTTATTAATGAAAAATCTTATAGATTATGATACTATATGCGGAAAGCTGACTTTAAGAGGGAGAAAACAAGGGGACAAAATAACTCTTCCAAAAAGAAATGTGACAAAAACGCTTAAAAAGCTTTTCAATGAGGAGCGCATAGATGAAAAAATCAGGGATTTAATTCCTGTTTTAGCCGATGAGCACGGGGTCGTATGGGTTTTCGGAATTGGGACAGACCTTAAAAATGCCGCAAATGAAAAATCGACGAATGTAATAAGAGTTGAAGGAGAAAATATATGCTGAGTGATATGGATAAAATTCTAATCGGCGAGGAAGAGTTAAAAGAAATCATTCGTGGTTTAGGTGAACGCATAAGCAATGATTATAAGGGCAAGGAGCTTCTGCTCGTGAGCGTGTTAAAGGGCTCGGTAATTTTTATGGCGGACCTTATGCGCGCGATTAACATTCCCTGCCGAATTGATTTTATGTCTGTTTCAAGCTATGGGGCAGCATCAAAGTCTTCGGGTGTGGTAAGGATAATAAAAGACCTTGATAACGTTGTTGAAGGAAAGCACCTTCTCATAGTCGAGGATATTCTTGACAGCGGAAAGACTCTCAGCTATATAAGGGGAATACTGAAAACAAGGAACCCCGAAAGTATTCGCATATGCACACTGCTTGACAAGCCCGAACGCAGGGAGGTTGACATTAATGCCGATTATGTCGGCACCTGCGTGCCTAACGAATTCGTTGTAGGCTATGGGCTTGATTATAATGAATTATATAGAAATCTCCCGTTTGTCGGCGTTCTCAAGCCGGAGATATATGTAAAATAAGGAGTGAATTATCATAGTAAAAAATCAGAAGTGGAAGGCGTTCCTTCCTTACATTGTTATACCGCTTCTCCTGATTCTCCTGATTTCGTATTATACGGTTTCCGAGAAAGCAATAAAGAAGGTTATGTATTATGAGATTGTAGAGCTTTTTGATGAGAATAAGGTTGCTGAATATGAGCTTAATATCGGTTCGGGAATTCTGCGTTACAAATTGAAGGAGAACCCGAATACCGTTTATAAATATACCATTCCCAATGTAAGTATGTTTATTGAGGACGTTCATAACAAGGTAATAAAGTATAATCAGGAGCATCCGTATGATCCTGTTAAAGCCGATTATCTGAGGGGTGAGGCAAGAAGCTGGTGGGTAAGCATGCTCCCTATTATGCTGATTGTCGGAGCGGCAAGTATATTTACCTTCTATATGATAAAGAAGATGGGCAACTCCATAAGCTCGGAAAATAATCGCGCAATCAGCTTCGGCAAGGCGAGAGTTAAGTACGGCAAGGACGAAAAACGCAAGACTACCTTTAACGAGGTTGCCGGTGCCGACGAAGAAAAGGAAGAGCTTTCGGAAATAGTGGAGTTCTTAAAAGAACCGTCAAGGTTTAACGAGCTTGGGGCTCGCATACCAAAGGGAGTGCTTCTTGTAGGCCCTCCCGGTACAGGTAAGACGCTTCTCGCGAGAGCCGTTGCGGGTGAGGCGGATGTTCCGTTTTTTTCTATTTCGGGTTCGGACTTCGTTGAGATGTATGTCGGCGTTGGAGCTTCAAGAGTAAGAGATCTTTTCGACCAGGCAAAGAAGAACTCCCCCTCAATAATATTTATTGACGAAATAGATGCCGTCGGCAGGCACAGAGGCGCGGGAATGGGCGGCGGTCACGACGAAAGAGAACAGACCCTTAATCAGCTGCTTGTCGAGATGGACGGCTTTGATAAAAACGAAGGAGTCATCATTATCGCGGCGACAAACCGCCATGATATACTTGACCCGGCACTTTTAAGACCGGGGCGTTTTGACAGACAGGTTACGGTAGGATATCCCGACCTTAAGGGGAGAGAGGAAATATTAAAGGTACACGCCCGAGGGAAGCCTCTTGCTCCGGACGTTGTGCTTAAGGAAATTGCGCGCTCAACCGTAGGCTTTACGGGAGCGGATCTTGAAAACCTGTTAAATGAGGCGGCGCTTCTTTCTGCAAAGCGTAAAAAAAGAGCCATTACAATGGCGGAAATTGAAGAGGCAACAATTAAAGTACTCATTGGAGCCGAAAAGAAGTCACGCAAGCATATAAAGGAAAAGGATATAAAGATTACGGGCTACCATGAGGCGGGTCACGCCGTAGTGTCATATTATCAGACCACCCAGGATAAGGTTCAGCAAATATCAATTATACCCAGAGGGATGGCGGGAGGCTATACGCTCCACCGCCCGGACGAAGACCTTACGTATACGACAAAGAGATATATGATAGAGAATATAATAGTCCTGCTTGGCGGTCGTGTTGCCGAAGAGCTTATTCTCAGCGATATAAGCAGCGGAGCCTCAAACGATATCGAAAGAGCCACCGATATTGCAAGGCGTATGGTTACGAGATACGGAATGAGCGAGGTTCTCGGTCCCGTTTCCTTGGGCAAAACAAATGACGAGGTTTTCCTGGGCAAGGATTACAGCCATATCAGAAACTTTTCCGAAACTGTGGCGTCTCAAATTGACGCGGAGGTTAAAAGGATAGTGAGCGAATGCTATGAAGAGTGTAAAAAGACGCTAAACGAGAATATGGACAAACTTAACGCCGTTGCCGAGTATCTGTTTAAGAAGGAAAAGATAGACGGGCCCGAGTTTTACGCCATTATGGAGGGAAAGAACCCCGAACAGGCGAGGGAAGAAGAAAACGCGGCGGAAAATGAAAAAGACACCGAGCCGGGCGTCGTCATCGCTCCGGAAATCAAGGAAGAAAACAAAACAGGCGAAACAGGCGAATAAAAAAACCGAATAAATGATAACTAAAATGCAGGTAACTACAATAATAAACGGAATGCTCCAACCGAGCATGGAATGAAGAGGCAAAGCCATTAAAAACAACACGGAACCAATACGCGCTATTTGAGTTAACAAATAGCAAATGGCAGCATAAGCACGTGCCCAATACCCAAAACGTTCTTCGAGGAAACTGTAAGCCGAAGCACTGCTTATCTTCCGATAAAACGGTACAAAATATTTGGCCGCAATAATCGATGCAATAGGTATGGTAAAACTAAAAACAAATGAGTTCCAGTTGCCTTGATAAGCATTTCCCGGAAGTCCAAGAAAACTAATGCTGCTTACATAAGTAGCAAATATTGACATGCCAACGACGAAGCCGGGTACAGAACCGCTTCCGCTTGTGTAATCGGCTGCATTTTTATTCTTTCTGATAAATGAACTGCCGAAAATTACTGTTCCGACTGTGAAAATCAGAAAAACGATAAGGTCAATATTGCTTATTTGCATAAAATTAGTCTGCCCCCCAACCCCCTCTCGCCTAAAGTCGAGATAAATTGCGGGGGAATATTTAAGAAATTGGATTTATATTTTTATATTGTTATTCTCGTATTAACTTATTCAAATTTTAAAAATTTTGGTTAGTAATGAGAGAAGAATTTAGGTAACTTTTAAACGCTTCTGTTTTTGCTTCAATTATCATTTTTACGAAAAATTAAGATTAGAAAAATGTAATTCCCAGAAAACAACCACCAAATTTAAACGCATAACCATCAATAGTTGTTCCAATGTTCCCCCTTTAGGGGGTTAGGGGGCTAATTAGTAAGAAATTTACAATTTCAATGATTCAATTGCCTTGCGAATTCGTTCTTTATGGGCTTCGTCGAATTTGTTGAACGGCGCAGCAATAAAATCACTGCAAATGCCAAGTATTGAAAGCGCAGATTTTACTCCTTTCAGATAGCTTGAACCATAACTGCCAACGGTGTAAATGCTTGAACTGATTTGCATTACTTTAGTATGTAGCTCACGAACTTTATCTACATCCTTTGAAACTGCTGCATTATACAATGCTACATATAAATGTGGGAACATATTTGCTCCGCCATTAACACCGCCATGTGCCCCCATTAACACAGATTCTGCCATCATTTCCTCCGGTCCTACAAACAGTGAAAATTTGGGTCTATCGCGAAATTCGTGCATTACCGACTGAAAGTAACCACCGCTTGCCGAACTATCCTTAAACCCGATTACTTTTGAATTTTCGGCAATACGGCGAATGGTTGACGGCGCAAACGAAACTTTTGTATGTGTAGGCATATTGTATAAAAACAAAGGCAGAGGCAATTGTGGAATCAATTGCTCGTAATATTCGGCCAATTCAGGCTGTCCCGTAGCATAATAATAAGGCGGAGCAGAAACTGCTGCATCGGCTCCGTTATCGGCAGCCAGATTCGCCAATGAAACACTATCGACCAGCGAAGTATCTGAAATGCCAACAAGTAAGGGCAAACGACCGTTTAAAATGCGCGCGCTTTGTTTAATCATTTCCTTACGTAAATCAAAACTGATACTTTGTGCTTCGCCTGTTGTGCCAAGAATAAACACTCCATGAACTCCTCCCTGAATCACATGTTCAATCAAACGTTCCAAACCTTCAACATCTAAAGTGTTGTTATCTATCAATGGCGTGACTAATGGTGGAACTATTCCACGTAAAACTTTTTCC
>MWBL01000085.1 GCA_002069015.1 Firmicutes bacterium ADurb.Bin300
AAGCGTTTTTATTTTTTCAAGTTATTTTACTTTTTGTCTAAGTCCCCTATTATTTTTGGGAAATATAAACCTTCATGTTTCCTGTATCAAATGCCTTATATATCTTTTGACGTTCAAATATCCTTCAATACATTTTTGGCAGTCGGAACAGAAGCTTGCCTTAAATATAAAGATAGCGTTCCGAAATAAAACGAAAGGAGAGCCTATTTTAACAATTAAATATCGGGAGAGGTTATATACTTAACATAATAAAAGCCTCACAAGCTTACCCAGAGCTTGCAAAGGCTTGGTCAAGAAAGTAAGCCTTACTATCAAGACCGCTATTACCATATAAAGAGCGCCAAAAGGCGGTTTTTGTAAGGCTTGTTTAGTAATTCCATATACGGTGTTTATGCTCTCTCCTCTTGCCGAATGCTCTATTTTATATCCTTAAAATCGATATAAGAGTCGATGCTTTGACCTTTGATTTCGAACTCGGTAATTTCCCATTGATTAATTGAGCTGATATCGGACACTTGCATTTTTGTAATTGCCTTAAGTATCAGTCCTGTTTCCAAATCAAACCAATACTCGATTTCCGGGCTTGCGGCAAGATTTTTACCGTCAACTGTGTACTTGACACATTCTCTGCCTGCAATTTGTTCAATTTCTTCTCTCTTGAATAACTGCCTCGGATAATTTTTATGCTCGGTTAATAAATCAGAATAAGAGGAAATGTTAGCTTGCCGACTTATTGCAACAGCATTCTCCCCTTCCACAATTAATTTTTTTGTTTTAGATTGAACGTCAATCGAATAAAACTTGTTCCCTTTATTGATGAATAATCTGCCGCCGTCGCCTTCGTCTGGATAAATAACCCAGCCCTTTTCACAAAAAACAGCAGAAGTAGTGTCAGTTTTAATCATTTTATTACCGTCATATTTATAGTTTTGAAGCTTAAAAGAATAGTTGTCATAAAGCTCAAGCGAAGAAGTCATTATTTTATCAAATTCTTCAGAATAATCCTCTGTTTTTTCGGCTTCCTGTCCCCTCTCGGTTTCCTCAAGCCGTGAATTGATATTTGATCCGTTTGAGTCATCTTTTTCCGATGTAATTTCGCCCTCTTTTAGAATGGTACTGCAGGAAACCGAAAAACACAGAAAGATAAGGCAAGCAATGCTCAGCAATACTTTAATTGACGAACTTTTCATAAAAACACCTCACTACTTTGTATATTTTTTAACAATAATAGCAACGGAAATAGAAATAATAGCGAGAGTTACCACATACCCGATTTTTGCCGCAGCATTCTTTTCTGCTTTACTTCTCATTATTTTTCCTCCTCTAAAAGCGGAATTATTCCGCCTATATCTTCGGGCGGTCCGCTTTTCAGACTGATAACGTCAATCTGATAATTTTTCAGAAAGGCTGAAATATTCTTTTTGTCTGAATTATATCTCAATTCCCCGTTAATTGCAAGAATATTTGAGGAAAGCTTACCTGTTGCGCCTCCGAAAAAACCATAGCTCATTCCTCTGAGCTTTATTTCCCCTTTTTTTATCTTAAGCACATCAAGTCCCGCTTTTTTCATTACAAGACTAATACCCTCATCCTCGGTTATCACGGCATTATCATTTATTATACAGCAAGAGCATTTTGCATAGCCTTGCTTAACGGCATAAAAATTAAACTCATAATCTCCCGAATAATACTTAATAGAAGCTTTATGAGCAAAAAATTTATCTTTTATGATTGCCGCATTAAGCGTCACATTCAATGGATATTCAGACCTCAAGTGAAACTTAAGCATCTTTGGAGTAAAACCGAAAGCCTCAAGCTGTTTTTTAAGGTCTTCCTGTTCTTTTGAGAGAATAATCTCATTTCTTCCCAAATGCAGCATCAGCATATCACTGTGTGTTTTCTCAGCGAAGCTCAAGCCATCGGAAGGCTTAGGCTCAATTACGCTTATGCCCAGCCTTTGCAACGATATTTTTGTTTCAGCATTCCCGGCGCCAATAGCACACAGCTTGACAGGCGCAGACGGCAAATTTGCATGGTTAATTACTCTTGCCATATTAATTCGAAATAGCCTCAAAAGCTTCTCTTATCGTCCTTACACCTATTAGCTCTATTCCGTCAGCGGTGCTTTTAGATATTGATTTGAGATTATGCTTTGGTAAAACACAACATAAAAACCCGAGACGCTTTGCCTCAAGTATTCTTTGTTCGCAATTAGCAACTAATCGTATTTCCCCGGCAAGTCCGATTTCACCGAAGGCGACAACATCTTTATCGATGACAATATCCTTAAGGCTTGAAATAAGCGAAAGTGATACCGCGAGGTCCGCAGCGCGTTCATCCGCTTTAAGCCCCCCTACAATGTTTATATAACAATCCATATTTCCCAGGAAATATCCCGCGCGCTTTTCGAGTATAGCTATTAGCATTGACATCCTGTTATAATCAAAACCCGTTGCCATGCGCCGCGGATTACCAAAGCCCGTAGGCGTTGCAAGACCTTGTATTTCTGCCAAAATAGGGCGAGAGCCTTCCATAAAGCAGGAAATGCAGGTACCCGAAGCGTTAAGCGGTCTTCCGGAGATTAACATTGCCGATGGATTCTGCACCTGCGTTAGCCCATTAGAGCCCATATCAAACACGCCGATTTCATTTGTTGAACCGAATCTGTTTTTTACGGCACGTAATATTCGGTAAGTTAGATTTCTTTCGCCCTCTAAATATAGAACGGTATCTACAATATGCTCAAGAACCTTCGGCCCCGCTATGTTTCCGTCTTTGTTAACATGACCTACAAGCACTATTGATACATTAAGAGTTTTAGCCATACGCATAAATAAGTTAGCGCACTCTCGCACCTGCGTCACACTACCCGGAGAAGACGATATTTCCGTTACAGTTATGGTTTGAATTGAGTCAATCATAACTATGTCGGGTTTTAGACTACGGATTTTTTCCGCAACTGTTTCGCAATCCGTTTCGCACATTATCAGTAGCGATTCACTTTTAACTCCCAGACGACGCGCTCTGATTTTCAGCTGGTGTGCCGATTCCTCGCCCGAAACATAAAGAACACTGTTATTATTTGTCAAATACTCGCATATTTGAAGCAGCAGCGTTGACTTCCCGATTCCGGGATCACCGCTCAGAAGAACGAGAGAGCCTTTGACTAAGCCTCCTCCCAAAACACGGTTAAGCTCATGAAGACCGGTGTCACAACGCTCCTCTTTTACCGAGTCAATACCGGAGAGCGTGTAGACTGTTGCATCCGATAGTTTTCTTGCAGACGATTTTATCGAATCTGTTTTGATTATTTCCTCTGATAATGTATCCCATTCACCGCAGGAGGGACATTTACCCTGCCATTTTGCGCTCTCATACGCACACTGGCTGCAGATATATACCGTTTTTATTTTCCCCGCCAAATTCAACATCCCCTTGTTTCTCAATCTAAATAAGTCTTTATTCCTTCGGCTATATATAAAGCAAGCTGATTCTGATACTCATCGTTGCAAAGCTTCAGATTTTCTTCATAATCGGACAAAAAACCGCATTCAACCATTACCGCGGGTTTTTGAGCTTGATATAATAAATAAATCGAAGTACCCGCCTTTTTCGTAAGACGCTTATTTTCAGGCTGCAGCCCTGTTTTTATTGAGCCTTGTATCAAATCCGCAAGAGCTTTCGACTCCTCGGAATTAGGAGAATAAAAGACTTGTGCTCCTCGCGCCTTGGCACCATAAAAGGAGTTTTGATGAATACTGATGAATATTACGTTTTCATAGCTTTCCATTATTTTCATCCTGTTGTGCAGATCGGACGTTTTCTTTTCCCTTACTGTTTTAGCCTCGTCCCCTGCCAAACAAATATCCTTAGTTCGAGTCAAAACCGTTAAATAACCCGAGGACTTTAAGATATCATTAAGTTTATTCGCTATAGAAAGATTAATGTCTTTTTCATAAGCGCCGTTAAGACCTACAGCACCTGCGTCTATCCCGCCGTGACCGGCGTCAATTATGACAACGGTCTTTTCTGTCTTGATTGGTAAATCGGCTACGTCCCTTGAAGCCATTTTGTAATTTAAAATGCAAAAAACCATTACAAGAATAAACCCAAACGCCGCCACCACCGTGACTGCTTTTCCGTTCATATAAATCACCAATTATTTATATGAGCTTTCTGTTGAAATTAGGTATAGTTTTTAATTTTATCGATTAAAAGTCTTTTTCTTACGACATTGGCAGAGCTTATGTTTTGTCCACTGCCTTTTAACAGAGTTTCTAAAAATAAAAAAGGATTAATATTATCAATATTTCCGGCAGGGAGAATAAAGCTAAGCAAAAAGTCCTGCCCCGAGTCGTCAATTGACAGATTTGAAACATACTCTGTCAGATTAAGCTGCTTTTCGAAACCTTTCTTATTCTTTTTTACGCAAAAAAGACTCTGAGCCGTTAAAGCCGACATAATATGATTTTTAAGCTCCTCCTTACAGGGAGAAAACTGTACAGAGTATTGGGCATATTTAATTTCAGCTGGATAATGCACAGGGTCGGAAATACCGGTAAAAACTATTTCAGAAGATGAGATCGACTTAAGACAAGCTGATACCTGCTCATTTGTTTCACTTCCCAATAATTTAATATCGAAGCATTCGTTAAGTCCCTGTACCCCTAATGGCAAAGAAAGAGCAAATACCATATGCATACGCGGATTATAGCCCTGCGTATAATAAATATCCAATCCGGTCTTCCGTAGCTCTCTTGTCATATATCGCATTAAATCGAGATGGGATATGAATTTTGCGCTGCCGGTTTTAGTAAACCATATTCTAACAGCACGCATCGCTTTGACCTCCCGGCAGATTATTTGCACCGCATCTCGAGCATTTCGTGCGGCAATTAGGAGTAGTCCTTCCCTTTTGAGATGCCTTGTATTCCCTGATTAAAAAATCCTTGTCAATGCCAAAATCAAGATGGTCCCACGGAAACGTTTCGTTTAAATTTCTTTTTCTGTTGGCATAGAATTCAGGAGTCAAGCCGACCTTAACAAACGCATTAAACCATTTTTGTAAATTAAAATGATCGTCCCAGCTGTCAAATATACAGCCGGCTTTATACGCTTCTTCCAAAACCGATGACAGCCTGCGGTCTCCACGCGCGAGTACCGCTTCCATAAGACTCATTCCCGTATTGTGAACATTTACCGAAACCTTTTTTGTCCTAATACATTCCCTAAGTAATTCTTGCTTTCGTAAAAATGACTGCTCGGTGTCCTGTGCTTCCCATTGAAACGGGGTAAACGGCTTAGGTACAAAAGAAGATACACTAATAGTAACCTTAACGCTTTTACCCTTGGGTTTATCGGGATTTTTATAAAATTCGTTAACAATGTCTTGTGAAAGCTTTGCTATACCCTTTATATCTTCATCCGTTTCGGTTGGCAAACCAAGCATAAAATAGAGTTTAACCGTACTCCAACCTCCTGCAAATGCGTTTCTTGCTGTCCTGTGTATCTCATCTTCGGTAATGTTCTTATTAATAACGTCTCTTAGTCGTTGAGTTCCTGCCTCGGGAGCAAAGGTAAGCCCTGCGCGACGAATAAGAGCAAGTTTTTCCTTGAGCTCGTCCGAAAATCCGTCAATTCTTAAAGATGGTAAGGCTACATTGATTTTTGCATTCGCGGTCCAACCTAAAAGTCTTTCAAGTAATTCTGTGATTTTAGTGTAATCACTGCTTGACAGGGATGAAAGTGAAAGCTCATCGTAACCCGTGTTGGCGCACAGCGTTTTGCTTTGCTTTTCAATGGTTTCAACACTCTTTTCTCTTATCGGACGATAAATAAAGCCCGCCTGACAAAAACGACAGCCTCTTATACAGCCTCTGAATATCTCATGAACAGCTCTGTCGTGAACCGTTTCTATGAAGGGAACCACAAAGTTTTCGGGAAAATATACTTTGTCAAGGTCCCAAATTATTCTTTTTGTAATCTTTTCGGGTGCGCCGCTTTTTGCCTTTATTTTTTTAACAGTTCCGTTTTCATTGTAAAGAATATCATAAAGAGAAGGAACATAAACACCTGGTATTTTCGACAATTCCTTTAATAAAGCTTTCTTTTTCGTTCCTTTTTTCTTGTGCGATCTGACTTTTTCAAGAATTTCTAAGGTTACCTCCTCCCCTTCTCCAAGCACAAAAAGGTCAAAAAACTCTGCCACAGGCTCGGGATTACAGCAGCACGGACCGCCGCCTATTATTAAAGGAAAAGTGTCCTTTCGCTCTGCGGAGCGAAAGGGTATATGAGAAAGGTTCAGCATATTCAGAATGTTCGTATAAGACAACTCATATTGAAGCGTAAAGCCGATAATATCGAATTTTGATAACGGAGTCTTTGATTCAAGAGAAAAAAGCGGTATATTGTTTTTTCTAAGAATGTTTTCCATATCTGCAGCAGGAGCAAAAACACGCTCACAAAGTGCATATTCCTGCGAATTAATAAGGCTGTAAAGTATTTTCATCCCAAGATGAGACATCCCGATTTCGTAAATATCCGGAAAGCAAAAAGCAAACGAAACATCAACGCGCGTCTTGTCTTTTATTATACTTCCCGGCTCATTGCCTATATATCTTGCCGGCTTTTCTATAAGCGGCAGGATTTTTTCAAGCTCTTTATTAAACATTTTTAACTCCATTGCTTTTTTGTACATTCTACAATAAATATCGTTGTTTAGCAAGGAGAATGCTTCGGGTTTTTAAAAATAAGCTGTAGGATTACAATTGATGTGTTA
>MWBL01000086.1 GCA_002069015.1 Firmicutes bacterium ADurb.Bin300
TTTCTGACGAATAAGTATAATTTTCGCGTTTTAACATATAGCCATTATCGTCGGCATATTTTGTGTCGGGAGTGGTTATTTGTTTTGTGTAGTGGATATTACGGGAGAGACAGCCCGACCTGTCCTTGGGGATAAAGGAGTTTTTGCATTTATTAAGGCGCGCCGCAAGGCGAAGACAGATGAGGGGTTCAATTTATCAAGAATAAGAATAGAAGGATTTCCCCTGTTTTACATATTTACTCTTCCGAAGGGAAAGCTTCTGTCTGAAAAAGCATTAAGAGTGTTTGCCGCTTATAAAAACCGGCTTATTTTTCCTCTTTCAGTCGATTTACCTGAAGAATTAGCGGAAATATCCTTCAATCAAAAGAGGTATTCTTGCGAACGAATGCGAGTTTTTACCGAAGAAATGCTTGACTCTATTCCTAAAAAAGCGAGAATAGGGAACGTTCTTATTCGTGATAAAAGCTTTGTTTCGGCAAATACCGTGCTTGGAGCCATACCGAAAATGGAGAGGGTTTACGCGTATACGGAAGACGAAAACGCCTATTCGTCGTTTTGTGAGAGGGCGATGGATAAGTACGGAGCGGTAATATTACGCGCAAACGAGTTTACCGATTTACGCCGTTTCGATTTAATCGTTGATATAGACGGCGGCGTGATATATTATACTCCCAAAAGCAAATACGGGAGGGAAACAAAGACGCTTAAGCCTCCCTTAACCGATATTCCCCCGGCTCTTAAGGAGGCTCTTCCCCCCGAGGCGGATTTGAACAGTATTGCCGCCGCGATGTATGAAATATGTGGGTTTATGCTTGACAACAAATAGCGGAAAGGATATAATACAATTTATTAATTTATTATAAAATAATGTAACATTTACATAATATATAGGAGGAAGTAAACATATGCCCAGAGATGTTTTATTGACGAGCGAAGGTCTGAGAGAACTCCAAGAGGAACTTGAAAGGCTCAGATCTGTCGGCAGGAAGGAAGCCGCAGAAAAGATAAAGACCGCCTTATCGTTCGGTGACTTATCCGAGAACAGTGAATATGACGAAGCAAAGAGCGAGCAGGGCAAGCTTGAATCCAGAATTATTGAGCTTGAGTCTATGCTTCGCAGAGCGAAAATTCTTGAAGATAACGTTGAGTCCGAGGTCATTCAGATTGGCTCAAAGATAAAAATCAAAAAAGCCGCGGGAGACTCTGTTGAAAGGGAATTCCGGATAACGGGGTTTGCCCAGGCAAGTCCCGAGGATGGCAGAATATCTGACGAATCGCCTCTCGGAAAAGCTCTTCTCGGAAAGCGCGTAGGCGAAAAAGTCATTGTCGAGGCTCCTATAGGCTCAACGGAATATATAATAGTTGATATATCATCGGGTGCGAATAAATAAGATATTGGTTATATTGGTTGAACAAATAAGAAAAGAGGTTTTGTCGTTAAGCGGAAAGCCTCTTTGTTTTTAAGCAAAGACTGTTTTTGAAAGGAATTTTAATATGGCGCAGGACAATTTATCTCAACCGCAAGAGGTTTTAGAGGAGCAAAGCACGAATGAATTAAGGCAGATAAGACTTGAGAAGCTTTTGACTTTACAGGAAGAAGGCAGAAATCCGTTCCAAATCACTACGGCAAGTCAGTCTATAACAAACAAGGAGATCAGCGAGAACTTTTCCGCTCTTGAAAACAAGGATGTTTCTGTTTGCGGCAGAATTAAGACATGGCGCGATATGGGAAAGGCGAATTTCATTGATGTTTACGACCGTACGGGGCGAATACAGGTTTATGTTCGTATGGATGATATAGGTCAAGAGGAATATAAAGAATTCAAGAAATGGGATATCGGCGATATTGTAGAGGTTCAGGGCTTTGTTTTTAAGACAAAGCGCGGTGAAATATCGGTACACGCAAAGAAATTGAGACTTCTTTCAAAATCGCTTCTTCCCTTGCCCGAAAAATATCACGGCTTAACTAATACCGACATGCGTTACCGCCAAAGGTATTTAGACCTTATTATGACTCCCGAGGTAAAGGACACATTCTTTAAGCGTTCTCAGATAATCAAGGAAATACGGAATTTTCTCGACGGCAGAGATTTTATTGAGGTAGAAACACCGATTCTCACCCAAAACGCAGGAGGTGCGGCGGCGAGACCGTTCTTAACCCACCACAACACACTTGATGAGGATTTAAAGCTGAGGATATCCCTTGAATTATACCTTAAAAGGCTCATAATCGGCGGCATGGAAAGAGTATATGAAATCGGCAGAGTCTTCAGAAATGAGGGTATTGATGTTCGCCACAATCCCGAGTTTACTCTTATGGAGCTTTATCAGGCATATACAGACTATAACGGAATGATGGAGCTTGTTGAGACGATGATTAAAACCGTCGCCAAAAAAGTACTCGGAACGGCTAAGGTCACATATAACGGCGTAGAGCTTGATTTTGAAAAGCCATTTGAAAAAATAACGATGGAAGACGCCGTAAAAAAATATACGGGAGCAGACTTTACGAAGCTTTCTTTTGAGGAGGCTAAAAAGCTCGCAAAGGAAAAGGGAATAAAGGTTGAAAAAAGACATAAAAAGGGAGATATTCTCAGTATGTTCTTTGAGGAATTCTGCGAAGAGCATTTACAGCAGCCCATATTTGTCATTGATCATCCCGTTGAAATTTCGCCTCTCACAAAAAGAAAGCCCGGCAATCCCGAGCTTACCGAGCGTTTTGAGCTGTTTATAATGAACAGAGAAATTGCGAACGCCTATTCTGAGCTTAACGACCCTCTTGACCAGAGAAGTCGTTTTGAGGCCCAGGAGGAGCTGCTGCGGCAGGGTGACGAGGAAGCCAATCAAACTGACGAAGACTTTTTGACGGCTATGGAATACGCAATGCCCCCAACGGGAGGCATAGGTGTAGGCGTAGACAGGCTTGTAATGCTTTTGACCGACAGCACATCGATTAGAGATGTTTTGCTTTTCCCGACAATGAAGCCTTTGGACTGAATAAGTCTCCATAAGTCTCCGGATATGAGCATATATGAGGATTTATCAGGGTTTTAAGCCACAACTTAATCCAATTTACTCCCAAGTTTAATCCAATGGGAAGTTTTTGCACTGTAAGCTCATATAACTTAATATTGTGTGATATATCTTAATATATCGCAATACGCTTATTAGCCCGTCGAGAAATCGACGGGCTTTTTTTGCGCTCAATTTTCCCTGTACTTATAATAATCTTCATTTCCTTATGCACTTATCTTTCTTTGATTTCTTCAAAAAGAGATACGTGCTTTTTGTTTTTAAGCATGTATGAAAACTCAAAGTCAGACCACCGAAAAATAATTTACTTTTCTTGAAAAAGTGGTTCCCATTTAGACCTCATTTTCTGCGGTAGAGGGGTGAGAGGACAAACAAGTTCTCCGCAGAACCTTGAAAATTGAATATACATTCTTTAGGTACATTACTTGTGTCGAGGGAAACCTCAAGCCGTGATTGTAGGTGCGCCATGATCTCCCCTTTGGGGAATGAGCGATAAAACTTATACAGCGAAAGCCGGATTGCTTCCGGGGGTGGCGATGACAGGCACAAGAAATAATGATACTTCCGTAATTCGCGGCTCGGCCATAATGAAGGCGGAGAGGTGAGATTCCTATGAACCCGGTAAAGCAAACCGGATGCCTGAAGAATTCCTTTCGTGCATTTGGGGGACGAGGTCGAATTAAGTGCAACCACATAAGCGCAAAATCGAACGATGAGCATACGCTTCCCGCGTAGGGTTATTTTTTTGATGCGATAATCAGTATTTTGCGCTTATGTGGCAAATATCCCAAATAAAAAAGAAGGAGGAAAGAAAGATGTCCCAATGTAAAGTCATTTCCGTATGCAATCAAAAGGGCGGTGTGGGTAAGACCACAACAACCATCAATCTCGGAGCAGGACTTACCCGTATGGATAAGAAAGTGCTTCTGATAGATGCGGATGCACAGGCAAGCATGACCGTTGCTCTTGGGTATAAGAATCCCGATGAGTTGCCCGTAAGCCTTGCAAACATTATGCAGGATGTTATGGATGACAACGAGATACTTCCCGACACGGCTTTGCTTCATCATAAAGAAGGCTTTGACCTTTTGCCGTCGAACATAGACCTGTCAGGTATTGAAATCCGTATCGTCAATGTCATGCGGCGTGAAAGCGTATTGAAAAGCTACGTGGATATGCAACGACCAAATTATGATTACATTCTTATTGACTGTGCTCCCTCGCTCGGAATGCTGACTGTCAATGCACTCACTGCGGCAGACAGCCTGATAGTCCCGGCACAACCGCATTTCCTGTCTGCAAAAGGCTTGGATTTGCTTATGGGTTCGGTCGGAAAGGTAAAACGGTATATCAACCCGGAGCTTCAGGTTGACGGTATCCTGCTCACAATGGTTGACAGGCGCACGAATCTGGCAAATGAGGTTATTGATGAGCTTCGAAGCCATTATGGCAGTCATGTCAATGTTTTTGAAACAGAGATTCCCCACTCCATTCGTGCGGTAGAAAGCTCCGCCGCCGGTGTAAGTATCTTTGAATACGATAAATCCGGTAAGGTTGCCGCCGCTTATGAAAATCTGACGAAGGAGGTGGCGGAGCTTGAAAGGCAAAATAGATCTCGCACTTCACCCTGTCGATGACCTCTTTACCAACGATGACATCCGTGCGGAAAATAAGCTGGAACGGCTTATGAATCTTCCGATAGAGCTTATTTCAGACTTTCCCGATCATCCGTATAAGGTAAAGGACGATGAAAGCATGGCGGAGCTTGTGGAGAGCATCAAAACAAGAGGATTGATTCAACCTGTGCTTGTCCGGGTAAAAGAGGACGGCAATTATGAAATGGTATCGGGACACAGACGAAAGCACGCTTGTGAGATTGCCGGCATTACTACTATCCCTGCCCGTGTTCAGGAGTTAAATCATGATGAAGCGGTGCTTTCCATGGTGGACAGCAACTTACAGCGTGAAGAAATACTGCCCAGTGAGAAAGCGTTTGCTTATAAAATGCGTATGGAATCAATGAAAAGACAAGGGCAACGAACAGATTTAACTTCGTATCCATTGGATACAAAGTTAAGTATTGTTGATTCAGCGACAGAAATTGGACAACTTTCAGGAGAAAGTCGAATACAAGTATTTCGCTTTATCCGCCTTACGGAACTCATAACACCTCTTTTGGATATGGTGGACGAAAAGAAAATTGCTCTGCGCCCTGCGGTGGAGATTTCCTACCTGACGAAAGCAGAACAGGCGATGCTTTGCGATGCCATTGAGTATTGCGACGCTACTCCGTCCCACGCACAGACCATCAAAATGCGGAAATTCAGTGAAGAAGGAAAACTGAATGAATCCGTTATTGATTCCATTATGGAAGAAGAAAAACCAAATCAACGCATTCCGTCACAGTTCAAGGATGAGCGCATCCGGAAGCTCATACCACAGAATGTTCCGCGTGAGCGTGAATCGGATTATGTCGTTCAGGCACTTGAATTTTATAACCGACACCGTGAAAGACAGCATGAAGAAAGATAATTTTTCACCAAGGGGGTGGTCTGCCCAAAAATGTCTGTCAGGCATTTTGCGCCTTCTTCCCCTTCCCACACCTAACCCCATAATACCAGCAGACCAGCCGAGAAAGAGAAATCTTTACTCGGGTTTTTATTGTCTGAAATACCTGTAAAGGAGGCGGTTAACTTGTAGCAGAAAAGGCAGTAAACCAAGAAACAAATTTAAAGCAAGGAGGTCAGGTCAAAATGCAGATTCGTGTAAAAATCCACAAGGTGTATGAGAACAAAGGCGCTATGAAGGCGGTTGCCAGCGTAACGGTCGATGAAGCGTTCGTCATTCACGGCGTAAAGCTTATTGAAACTGCAAATGGTCGCTTTGCTGCTATGCCGAGAGAAGTCCGCAAGGATAAGGACGGAAATGAAGTACACCGCGATGTGTGCCATCCCGTTTCTTCCTCGGCTCGTAAAGAGCTTGAAGATGCGCTCTTTGAAGCATTCGACGAAGCAGTTGCACAAAAGGCTGAATAAGCCACCAAAAACCAAGCCACAAACAAAATTAAAGAAAGATTGAGGTAAATTCATGAAAAAGTTCATTCAGAAAATCAAGAACAGATGTCAGCGTGCGGCTGTTGCCGTTCAGACCGCTATTGTCACCAAGAAGGCTGAGGGCTATGTTGATTCCGGAGTCAAAATTTTGATTGCCGTTGTCATCGGCGCACTCCTGCTTGCCGGACTCTATACCCTTTTCAACACCAATATTATCCCGACACTCACCACAAAGATTAACGGCTTGTTTAACTACAAGGGTTAAACATCCATCCACCCATAAACAAATTAAGAAAGATTGAGGTAAAAAATCCATGAAAAACTTTATTAAGAAAATCAAGAACCAGTGCCAGCGCGCTGCTATTTCCGTTCAGACTGCCATCGCCACCAAGAAGGCTGAGGGCTATGTTGATTCCGGTGTCAAAATTTTGATTGCCGTTGTTATCGGTGCGCTCCTGCTCGCCGCTCTTTACACCCTGTTCAACACCAACATCATGCCGACCGTGTCGTCCAAGATCACCAGCTTGTTCGGCTATACCGGCACGAAATAATTAACAACGTCTGTGCGGCGGGGAAGAAACCGGAGG
>MWBL01000087.1 GCA_002069015.1 Firmicutes bacterium ADurb.Bin300
CTGCCGTAAACGATGATCATCATTTGCGGCGGATTAATCTTTTTTATTATGCTTGTCCCCAGATATGCCCAAACGATTATAATCAATGTTTGCAAGGCAATCAGGTATACAAAAGGAAAAACTTTCACAAGCTTTGCCTCAATAAGGCTTATCTGAACATATGCTATTGCGTTTACAAAAATCAACGCAAGTATTCCCGAAAAAACAATGTCACCTATTCTGCGCTCGTCAATTTTTTGCAAGCCGACTAAAAAAGAAATGAAAAGAAGAACTACCAAATAGGCGGCAATAGTAAAGGTAATTCCCTTGCTTCTATACGGATGCTCAAAATATATATTATAATGACTGTTCCATATATAACCATAAACAGTTGTTAAACAACAGGCAAGAAATAGAAGCGTTATAAATCTAACGGTTTTTTTGTATTGCTCAAAGGTTTTCATAATATCATTCCATTAAAATTTAATGTTAATTTTGAGGACTTGCACAATGGAGGATTTTCTTAAATATAATATATAAAAGGTGGTGATTTTTTGTTAGGTTTCCTGCTAAGCGAGCTTTCTAACCTAATTTTTTTGATTCTTCATACCTCGGGTTCAGAACAATTTCCTATCCCTCTCTCTTCACAAGAGGAAAAAGAATGCTTAGAAAAAATGAAACAAAACGATATGGCGGCAAAACAAAAGTTAATCGAGCATAACCTGCGATTAGTAGCCCATGTGATAAAAAAATATTATGCAAATTATAACGAGCAGGAAGACTTAATTTCAATAGGGACTATCGGACTTATAAAAGGAATAAACACTTTTGACCCGGATAAAGGAACAAAGCTTGCAACATACGCCGCACGATGTATAGAAAATGAAATTCTGATGTGGTTCAGAAATCAAAAGAAAATTTCTCAAGAAATTTCAATAAGCGACCCTATTGATACCGATTCACAGGGAAATCCTCTTACCTTAATGGATATAATTTGTGTTGACGACTCAACATTAGAAAATTTGGATTTAGCATACCGAAAAGCAAAACTATTAGTACTTATAGAAAATCTGGAAAAACCGCGTGACAAAGAAATACTTATAAGAAGATACGGTCTTAAAGGCGGAAAGCCCCAAACCCAAAAGACAGTGGCAGCAGCACTCGGAATATCAAGATCATATGTGTCGAGAATTGAAAAAAGGCTTCTGAATGAGCTTAAAGAAAAGCTTTCGGATAACTAAACGTCTATATCGCACCAAACCCGCATATCACTTTCTCCCCTGTTGGCAAAAGAAAAATACGGAATGAATTTAAGCTTAACGGGTTTCTTCTTCACGTTTTCGCTGCGAAAATACAGAGCCTTATTTTCAATTAAAACGCCGTCGGCTTCGCAGCAAAAAGCACCAAATGCATTATCATAAGCACAGCTTGCTTTTAGCGGTACGCTGACAGCAAGATTGAAAACTGAGGACTCATTATCAATATCTTCAAGGCAATAAACAATAGGTCCCCTCATTAAGGCGACCTTGCCGCGATTGTTTAAGACAAACGGATTTGACATAAGCAAAACGGGTTTTATTTCAAAATTAATCTCTATTTTACAGCACGGCTTGTCCGCATTGATGTAGACATATCCTTTGCTTTCTTCCCCTTCGTATTCTTTACCGCCGACGAATAGTGAATATTCATTGCACCATGACGGTATTCTCATTGCGACACGCTTAAATGCACCTCGAAGCTCTAATGAGAGCGAGCCGTTGTTGGGATAATCGCCCGAAAGGGTTATCTCCGTGTCAAGAATCTTAGCTTTATTTGAAAAATACTGATGGACAAACAACGTATCTTCTGAATAAGAATAAATGTAATCCCCCAAAGAAGCGATAAGACGCGTAATGTTCGGAGGGCAGCATGAACACTCAAAAACCTTTACTCTCCCGGTTATCGGAAAACGCTGCTTATACCCCCCCGCCTTGGAGTTTTCTCGTTCAACACTACTTATTTCAAGCGGATTTTCGTAAAAAAACGATTCGCCGTCAAGAGAAATCCCGGAAATTATTGAATTGAAAAGAGTCCGCTCGACAATATCGGCATATTTTGAATTGACTTCAAGCAAAGTCATTCTAAGTGCAAAAAAGCAAAGCGAAATTGCCGCACAGGTTTCGGCGTAAGCAAGGGAATTCGGAAGATCCCAATCACGAGTAAATCTCTCTCCGTTATGAGTAGAGCCTATTCCCCCGGTAATATACATTCTCCTGTTGATTATGTTATCAAAAATTGCCTCACATGCGCTTTTCAGCTCTTTATCACCTGTTATCCTTGCAAGGTCAGCCATAGCCGTATAAAGGTAACACGCCCTTACACAATGCCCCACAGCTTCTTTTTGGCGGCGTACGGGCTCATGCGACTGACTGTAAAGCGGTTCTAAAAAAAAAGTTTCGACGCTCTCTTTCCTGCCCCTTGCATTTATAAAATAAAGGGACAACCTTAAATACTTTTCTTCCCTCGTAAGCTCATAAAGCTTAACGAGGGCAAGCTCTATTTCCTCATGTCCGGGCGTTGTGAATTCCGCCGTTTTTTCCAAAACAAATACTCTTTCAATACAATCCACATATTTGCACATTAAATTTAAGAACTTTTTCTTTCCCGTCGCCTTATAATAAGCAATGGCGGCTTCAATCAAATGACCTGCGCAATAAAGCTCGTGAGCGTCTCTTATAGAAAAGCGGTTGTCCGGTTCGACGACAATAAAATATGTATTAAAATAACCGTCCTGTTGCTGGTTTTTTTCAATTAAATCAACAATGTCGTCTATATAAGACTCAAGCTGCGCGTTCTTTTCTTTGTGAAGAATATACGCCGCACTCTCAATCCATTTAGCGATGTCGGAATCCCAGAATATATGAGGTTTATGGGGCATACCTTCTTCCCAAGCACACTTAAAGGCGTCAAACCTTCCGGTCTCCTCAAATCTGCTTTTTACCGCATATAAAGTAATGTCCTTATTAATTTTCTGCCTTTGGGCAAAAAAGCCCCCTTGTAAATCAACATTTTCGAAAGGGTTTTTTTTATACTCCACAAGAATCTCCCCTCTCAATTTTCAGGTAAGAAGATTATCTGAATAATTGTAGTTACTCCCATACTATCTGCAGTCGGAAGAAAGGCGAAATTGAAAATCTGATATTGCTCGTGCTCGTCAGAGCGAATAAGCACTCTTGCTTTGCTGAGAACATTTTTATGAGTTCCCTTTGCTTTAGCAAGACTTGTCTGAACCGTTTTGATGTCCTCGTTATGAATAAAGCCTTCAAAATCAAGCTCCTTGTCGGAAACACAATCTTTTAAGCTGTAACCTAAGACTCTTTTAGTGTTATTGGAATATGTAATAACACCTGTAATGAAATCCTGCTGGATAATTATACATTTGCTTTTATCAAGGGCAAATACAAATGATATGGGATTAATTATCGACGCCTTCTCTTTCTCACGGCTAAACATATCTTCTTTCGTGTATTGCTTTGAGAAATGCGTCAACATATTGTCCGTCCCAATAATAATAGATTCGTAAGCACTGAAACCGGTACAGTCATAACTGAATAGAATTTCCGTGTTAATTTCCGAAAGAATTGTAGGAATTGTAACGGTTGACGAATAAAATGAAAGATTATCAATCGTGTGGGAAAGAAATTCAGGAGGGAAGAACCCTGTAAATCCCTTTTCGGCAAACTCGCCCGCCAATATAACTCTATCAAATATACCCTCACTCATACAAAGCATATTAAGGTTATTATCGCAAACAAGATAGACGCCCAAGGAAAAGCCGAAAGACCTTACGCTGTCCGCAAATGACCTGAGATTTCTCCAGGAGATATTGTCAAGGAAAGTCTGGGGAAGACAAAGACATACATGGTTGCAAGCTTCCGGATATGTCTCGTTTAAAATGCTAAGCTGCTGAAGCACGGCGGGAATATCAGCCTGAGATAAATAGGTAAAGATTGAAAAAAGAGGTGAAACTCCCGTCTTTTCAATTATTTCATTAGTTTTTGCGACAAGCTCCTTTATCTGAATTATGGAAATATGCTTCTTGTTCTTAAAGAGGGATAGAGCTTCGCGGAAAAAATCGGACGGTATGGGAAGCACATCATCAAGAATCGAAAAAGGAAGATAATCATAGCCTATAAGAGAGTCAGACTTTTTATCATAAACGGGAATATAACGAGGTTCATATTGTAAGGCGTTGTCTTCACCTTGTGACTGTAAATCAAAGAAAAATGATTTTTCAAAATATTTATAATTATCAATTGATGAATTGTAAAAAGCATACATATCATTGCCGTTAAGCTTAGATATATCGGAAGCGTATGAAGCTCTTGTTATAAGTGTTCTGTAATCCTTTCCATCTACGGGATAACGCGAGGCGCCTATAGTAACCGTAACAAAATTAGAACCTGATGCCCTTTTATATTCTTTTTTCAGGTTTTTGTGGAGGCTCTCAATGAACAATACGGCATCGACCTTGCGTTTTGCATCCTTAATAAATATTCCGAATTTATCCCCGCTGAGCCTGCATATAATACAGTCTTTTTCGCCTACCGTTTCCAAAATTCGGTCTGCCACACCCTTAATAATTTTGTTTCCGAACTCATATCCGGTGGTATTGTTGATATATGTCATACCGTCAATATCAATATACAGCATAAAGCATACTGTATCCTCTGCTGCATCTTGAAGGAAAATTTCAACTTCGTTTTGAAGAGCACTTTCAATATAAAGACCCGTCAAGGCGTCATGCGTCTTGAATTTCGGTTTAGTTTCCTTTACATATATAGAGCTGTCATAACCGTTGAATGTGGCACATATACTTTTGAGTTCTTTTTTCTTGTTTGTTTTCAGAATAACAGAGCCTTCCGCGAGAAGCTCCTTTCCGTTATTGGCATTTATTCGGAATTCAGCTCTTACCTTTTTCCGCCCTTCCTTAGCAAGCGTCTTAAACTCATCTAGGGAAAAGCTGCCAGTAAAGCTTTCCAAATCATCCGGATGGCAACAGGCGGAAACTTGGGATAATGCCTCTATCATATTTCTCGGTATATAACCGAATAAACCCGACCAGTCACCTTTATGAAGAGTGAATTCGTCGTTTTCAAGATCGGCTTCGAATATTATATCATGCGAATCGATTATGAGCTGCATATACTTTTCAATAACCGGACTCGGAAGATTGTTTTCAGGCAACTCGGCAAATTTCTCGGTGACAATTTCCATATTATCCGCAAGCTCGTCTTGCAGTTCGGATGGAGCGGGATTATTCTTAAACTCTTCTTCTATACGCTTAAATTCGGAAAGTCGCCAATCAAAGCACTTCATCAGTTGGGGTGAAAACGCTCCGCACGCCCCGGTCTTAATAAGATTTACAGCTTCTTCGTGGGAAAGAGCGTGCTTATAGGGGCGTTCGCTCGTGAGGGCGTCATAGCAGTCCGCCACGGAAACCACTTGCGCACTTATTGGAATATCGTCACCCTTAAGGCCGTTAGGGTATCCCTTGCCGTCCCATCTCTCATGGTGGGAAAGACATATTTCTCGGCAGTATTGAAAATAGACGCTGTCCCCTATTCCTTCAAGCATATTTAGTAGTCTTGCCCCTTTGGTTGTATGGGCCTTCATAAGCTCAAACTCTTCTTTTGTGAGCCTTGCGGGCTTTAAGAGAATAGCGTCGGGAATAGAAATCTTGCCTATGTCGTGTACTGCTGAAGCTAAGGATATAATCTCAACTTGCTCATCTGTCAAATTGTATTCGGGACACTCGGTTGCGACTGCCTCAAGCAAAGTCTTAACAAAATACCTTATTCTCTTAATGTGTTGACCCGATTCAACATCACGGCTTTCTATCGCGGCAACCAACAGCTCAATCAAATCAAAATTAAGCTTATGCATCTTGTGCGTCTGCTCACGCAGCTTGTTAGCCTGCATCATAAGACGCTTGCTGTGTATTTGTGTTAGGTTACTTATTTGTTGCTTTAGTATGTACATATCCACCAGATTAGAAAGCCTTCTTGCAACAAGCTCGCTTGTTATAAAAAGCGAAAGAATATCACAAGCAAAAACCTCATAACCAAGCTTGTTGAAATCGTTAAAGGCCTCAATAGTGGTAAAAGCAACCGGAACGGAATCAAGCAGCCCTTGTTCCGAAATTCTGGAAAGAAGCCAGGAGGTATTGAAATCATTTGAAAGATCGTCAAATACAAAGGTTGATACCGAGGATTTATAAGCTTCTATGCTGTTATAGGAAGAAACATCGTAACTGCATTTAATCAGCTTATATTTTTCTTCAATTATTTTTACAAGCCCAATCTGTGAATCATAATCATTGCTGAACATAATTATGGTTTGATTATGCGTAGAACCCACCTCCGGTACAGAGTACAAATTTTTCAATTAATGTTAACATTTGTTCGTCAAAAAGTCAACTGCTCCAAATTGTTTTTGACATTTTATTATTAGATGCGTTATCAAATTCTATTGATAATAAACAATAAGTTTGTTAATTTTTGTATATATTATCAAATGTTGTAATTTTATTCCAAATTCCGGCTCTGACGACAGTAAACGATGTAGGTTTGTCAATGATGTGTTACACATTGATCAAAAAATAATTTCGCCAGTTTGGAGGAAGTCTTTAAGATAT
>MWBL01000088.1 GCA_002069015.1 Firmicutes bacterium ADurb.Bin300
AAGAGAGGATCCTTTGAGAATTTCTGTCGGGGCATTGTCGCCTCCGAAGGCATCGATAATAATTTTCATAAGCTTTCCTTTCGGCTGTTACGTCAGCTCGTAATCAAAGCCGGAGTACTCCGCATAGCTTTGAGCGTAAGAATCCTTGGGGCAAATAAGCTTCAAGGAATCCATCTCAAAAAATGAAAAGGGCATAATAGCCGAGACCGATTTGCCTATTTCAATTTTTCTGAGAATCCTACAGTTTTCAAAAGCGTAGTTAGGTATTGATAAAACCGTTTCGGGTATCGCAAAGAAGCCACCGGATTTATTGGACGGATATTTTATCAGAACAGATTTGTCCGAATTGTAAAGCACGCCGTCCCTGACAGAATAATAATCGCTCTTCCCTTCAAACTCAAAGGCTTTTATCGCGGGGCATTTATACAGAAACTCCGGTGAAATTCCCGATATTCCCGTTGGCAATATTATTCTTTCAAGATTAAAGCAAGCATAAAACGCATAATTATCTATTGATTTTACGGTTTTGGGAACAGCAAATTCCTTTGTGCTTTTATTTGAGGGATAAGATATAAGCTTCGTCTTGTCGGCGGAATATATGACGCAGTCTATAACAACAAAGGACGCGTTCCCCTCTTCCATATAAAAGTTTTTAAGCGAATAGCATTGAATAAAAGCTTCTTGTCCTATGGAATTAACGGATTTTCCTATTGTTATACTTTTTAGTGAAACACATCCCTTAAAGCATAAAGAACCGATTGCAGTCACATTTGAGGGGATACTTATCGAGCTTAGACTCTCGCATTCCATAAATGCTTCATCGGCTATAGACTCAAGACTTTCCGGAAGCTCGACCCCTGTAAGCTCGGCGGCGGATAAAAAAGCTCCTCTTTCAATTCTTTTAACGCTCTTTTCAACTGTATATTTCCTTTGACTGCTTTTTGCCGGGAATGAATAAAGAATGCTCATATCCTTTGAAAATAAAATTCCGTCCTTAACGACAAAGCTCTCGCAATTCTCGGATAAACCAAAGCTCTCGAGAGATTTGCAATAGGAAAACACGTTTTGACCGATTTTTTCAAGACTTTCGGGCAATTTAATGTAAACAAGGCTCTTGCACCCGAAAAAAGCAAAATCGTAAATAGTTGTTACACTCTCGGGAACAGCAAGCGACGTAATTGCTTCACAGCCGAAAAAGGCCTGCATGGGAATCTCCGTAAGCAATTCCGACAAGGTCAGGTTTTTAATCCTTTTGCATCCGAAAAACGCGCCTTCATCAAGGCTTGCTACTGATTCGGGAAAAACGTAATCGGTCTGACTGCTTTCGGGACAAAAAAGGAGCAATCTTGTTTTACCTTTCGAAAACAAAGCGCTGCCGTCCGAATAAAAATAGTTGTTTTCTTCGGCAACTTGCAATTTTTTCAATTTTTTACAAGCGAAAAAGGCGCCCTCATCAATTTCGGTAACAGTAGAGGATATCGAAACTTCTTTTACCGACAAGCAGCCCTCGAACGCTCCACTCCCGATTCTTCTTATTCCTTCGGGCAGATTTATCGTTGTAAGCCCTTCACAATCAGCAAAGGCTCTAATCCCTATGTTTTTGAGTGATTTAGGGTACTTTATTTCAACCAGATTATCAAAATCAAACAGCGCCTGAGTAGCAATGGTTTTAATTCCTTCGGGAATTATCAGCTTATAATTTTCGGGCATATCTCCGTAAAACTTATAAAGGATACCGCCAATGGTTACTATGCCCTCCTTAATATTTTCAGACCAGGCTGTGCCGCCGAAAACATCTGCCCCAAAATACAATATGTTTTCAGAAAGAGTTATATCCTTAAGGGCTGTACAGCCCTTAAAAGCGTTGTCGCCCACTATGTTCACCTTGCTCGGGAACACTATGCTTTCAAGCACAAGGCAATTGCTGAATGCCGAATACGCAATCGTTGTAAGAGCCTCGGGCAAGGTCGCCCTCTCTAAGAAAGAACAGTTTGTAAAAGCTTCAATATTTATAATTTTGACCGTATTCGGAATTACTACCGATGAAATTTTGCTTCCCGCAAAGGCTCTTTGACCTATTTCAACTATTGACTGCGCCTCAATCTCATCAGGAATTACTATATCCTTAGCAGACCCGTTATATTTAATAATTGAAATTCCGCCTTCAACAAGCTCATATTCAAAATCTTCAAGTGCCTTTATGCTTTCGGACGAGCTGATATCAGACGTCTGCGAAACGCCTCCGAAAATACCTATCCTGTAACCGAAATACAGAATAACAGAAGAAACAACAAGAATTATACAAATTAAGGCAATAATAAAAGTTTTTTTACTAATGTCCCTTTCCTTTTTAATGCACATATGCTCAATCCTCTTGCGCCGAAAATTTTTCTTTCAGATATTTCAGGCTTCTTTCAGCAAGAGCCTCATATCTGAGCTTTTTGTCTTTGGGTGCTTCATCTAAAGCACTTAAAAGCCCGAAAGCCGCCCCCATAGGCTGGAACTCCTTAGAGGTATTGTCACAAATATAGGCGGAAAGCGCCCCGAGCATCGTAACGGGCGGAAGTTTTAAAGGCTCCTCCCTCAAAAGCATGTTTGCCGCGTTTATGCCTGCAAGAATACCCGACCCCGCAGACTCCATATAGCCCTCGACCCCGGTAATTTGACCTGCGAAAAAGAGTTTTCTTTCGTCTTTTACAGAAAAATCCGCATTTAAGAGTCTTGGGGAATTAAGAAATGTGTTGCGGTGCATTACTCCATAGCGTACAAATTCGGCGTTTTTCAGTGCGGGAATTAAAGAGAACACTCTTTTTTGCTCTGAAAAAATGAGATTTGTCTGCATTCCGACAAGGTTAAAAAGCGTTCCTGCGGCATTTTCCTTTCTCAGCTGGAGATTTGCCCATGGTCTGTGAGCTGTGCGCGGGTCTTTAAGACCTACCGGTTTTAAAGGACCGTACCTGATACTATCCCTTCCGCGTTTTGCGAGAACCTCAATAGGCATACAGCCCTCATAAACGTCAAAGCTGTGCAGCTTGGCGGTTTTGGCATTCACAAGCGCCTCGTAGAAATTCTCATACTGCTGCTTATTCATCGGGCAGTTGACATAATCGCCTTCGCCGGTGTCGTAACGCGATTGAATAAACGCTTCATCAAAATCTATGCTGTCTGCGGTAACTATAGGCGCCGCGGCATCGTAAAAGCTTAATAAACTTCCAAATCGGCTTTCTAAGGCTTTTGCCAAAGCATCGGAAATCAAAGGACCTGCGGCGATAATCACCGCCTCGTCTTTCGGTATTTCCGTGACCTCCCGGCGGCAAATCTCAATATTTTCCTGATTTTTTATTTCCTTTGTGACTTCCTTAGAAAAAATATCACGGTCAACCGCAAGCGCTCCACCCGCCGGCACCCGCGCCTTTTCCGCTGCGCAAAGGCAAACAGAACCTAAAATGCGCATCTCCTGCTTTAAAAGCCCGGCGGCACTGCTCAGTCTCTGTGCCTTAAAGGAATTCGAGCAGACAAGCTCCGCAAAGTCTTCGTTAAAATGTGCCGGGGAAAACCTTTTGGGCTTCATCTCATACAGCGTTACCCTTATTCCCCTTTTGGCAAGCTGCATTGCCGCCTCTGTTCCGGCAAGACCTGCCCCGACAACGCTTGCGTGCAAATGTGCCATTACCGCAACCCCTTTTGGAGAAAAACTCCTGAGAAATCACTCATTCTTCTCGGCTTTTTTCCGTGCCGCCTTGGTGGTGTAATCGCACTGCTCATTTCCACAGGATATAACTCCTCCTCTGCCCTTAAACAGTGCTTTCCCGCATTTAGGACAGGATTCGCCCAAAGGCTTATCCCATGTCATAAAATTGCACTCGGGATAATTTGAACAGCCAAAGAACTGATAGCCTTTTTTTGTTTTTTTCCCGATTATTTTTCCGCCGCAACGAGGACAAAGGGCGTCAGTGGTCTCAATTATGGGCTTTGTGTTCTTACAATCCGGATAGCCCGGACACGCTAAGAATTTGCCGAAACGACCTGCTTTGATTATCATATTCTTGCCGCATTTTTCGCATAAGATGTCGGTTATATCAGCCTCTAATCTTATTTTTTGCCCCACCATTTCTGCCTTTGCCTTTTGCAGCGTTGCCTCAAATTCATCGTAAAACTCGCGGAGCATTGCGATATATTCACACTTGCCGTTCTCAACCTCATCAAGCTTTGTTTCCATCAATGCGGTGAATTTTGTGTTGACAATCTTCGGAAATCTCTCCTTAAGCAGCACTGTAGTTGCCATGCCAAGCTCGGTGGGCTTGAGCAGTTTATTTTCTCTTACAACATATTCTCGCTTAATTATTATGCTGACTATTGAGGCATACGTGCTGGGTCTTCCTACTCCTGTTTCTTCCAAGGCCTTAATTAAGGACGCTTCGGAATATCTTGACGGCGGTTGTGTAAAGTGCTCCGTTGCGGCAAGCTCTTTGAGTTTTAGCTCATCCGTTTCCTTCATAGGGGGAAGCTTGCGCTCTTTTTCCTTATCATCCGAAAAATTATCTTCATATAATACAGTGTAGCCGTCAAATTTCACCGAATAACCGCTTGCAGAGAACAGGCAAAACCTGTCCGAATTCTTGTCCGCCGCACCTACTGCCTTAACTTCAACCTTTACGGTATCCTGCACGCACACTTGCATAAGGCTTGCAAGATACCTTCGCCAGATAAGATTATAAAGCTTATACTGGTCAGAGGATAAACTCTCCCTTGCCTTATCGGGATGGAGTGTAATGACGGTAGGGCGTATTGCCTCATGCCCATCCTGCGCCCCTGCCCTTGCTTTAAAATATCTCGGCTTTTCGGGAAGATAAGAGCTTCCGTATGCCTGATTAATATATGCGTTAGCATCGGCTCTTGCTTGCTCGGATATCCTCAGGGAATCTGTTCTCATATAGGTTATCAAACCTATTGAGCCCATGCCCTTGATGTTGACGCCCTCGTAAAGCTCCTGTGCTATTTTCATCGTCTTTTGAGCCTGGAAGCCTAAACGCTTTGACGCCTCCTGCTGGAGCGTTGAGGTTGTAAACGGCGGAGCAGGCTGCCTTTTTCTTTGCCCCTTTTTGATTTGTATAATACTGTAATCGGCATCCTCAAGCCTGTTTAATATTTTATCAGCCGCAGCTTTACAGTTAAGCTTAATGTTTCCCGTTTCGTCGCCGGTAAAGGAAGCGGTAAACTGCCTGCGGTTAACAAGAAGCTTTGCGTCGATAAGCCAATATTCCTCCGGAACGAAGGCGTTAATTTCCTCTTCCCTGTCCGCTATCATTCTTACGGCGACACTCTGAACACGCCCCGCCGAAAGCCCTCTGCGAATTTTCTGTGAGATAAAAGGACTTAGCTTGTAGCCTACAAGCCTATCGAGTATTCTGCGCGCCTGTTGGGCATTAACAAGTCCTAAATCGATTTTTTCCGGATTGGATATCCCCTTTTTAACCGTAGACTCGTTTATTTCATTGAATTTGACCCTGTTTTTCTCGTTTTGGTCAAGACCTAAAAGTATTGCAAGATGCCATGATATTGCCTCACCCTCACGATCGGGGTCTGTGGCAAGATAAACCTCTTCGCTTTCATTCACTTTTTCCTTGAGCTCTTTTACAAGCTTTTCCTTGCCCTTGATTATGGCATATTTAGGCGCAAAGTCGTTTTTAATGTCCACACTTAGCTTTGCGGCAGGCAAATCTCTGACATGACCCACTGATGCCATAACATCATAACCTGCGCCGAGATATTTTTTAATGTTTGACGCTTTTGTGGGCGACTCCACAATAACAAGCTTTGACATACCTGATTTCCTCTCATTCAGCTTGATTTTCTCTTGATTTATTGTTTATTATATATCTTTTTCCCTCAATTTGGCAAGCTAATCCGTACATTTCAAGCTCCGTAAGGGCCGACAATGTTTCCGAAACCGAAAATCCCGTCATTTCGGAAATGTCGTCTATATGCACAGCTTCTCCCGACAAAACCTCATAAACTTTTTTTGCATTTGCCGACGCATTAGTTAAAAGCTCCTCTTTTTGGACCTTTAATGTCGTTTTTTTCTTATTGCTCCTTCTGTAGTCTGTATATTGTGTTTTCCCGAACAATTCGTCGATTCCGGCTAAATTGAGATATTCGCCGTATTCAAGCTCGTATTCCGAAAGAATATCCGAAGGCATAAAAACCGCCTTAACCCCGTCTTGTATAAGCTTGTTTGTGCCGGTAAACGAAGAACGAACAATATCGCCGGGAACCGCGAATACATCCCTTCCCTGCTCTGCCGCATATCTTGCGGTAATCAGAGAGCCGCTTTTTTCGCCTGCCTCTATAACAAGAGTTCCCAAGCACAGCCCTGATATCAGACGATTTCTGATTGGAAAAGTGCGTTTTGAGGCTTCTTCAAAAAGAGGGTATTCGCTGATTACCGCCCCATAGCGCGTTACTGCGCGGCGAAGTGCCGCGTTGTATTTAAGATAATCAACACACAGTCCACAACCTAAAACACAGATTGTTCTGCCCTTGGCAAGCATCGCGCCCGCGTGTG
>MWBL01000089.1 GCA_002069015.1 Firmicutes bacterium ADurb.Bin300
CCGTCTTGTAGCCCCATTTCCTTCCGCCTTAAAGGGTTTTTATAATCCCGAATATGAGGTTTTCAGAGGATATTGGCTTATAAGCTGGTTCAAAAAGGAATTTGCTTCTCACGAAATTGAACTTGCAAAGCAGTTGGGAGTTCATGCGGAGGATTTACTTAATAAGGAGCTTTCCCAAATCCCCCCCGGCTCGGGCGGACTTATAATCCAGCCTTATTGGACTCCCGAACTCATGCTCAAGGATGCGCGCGGAGCGATTATCGGATTTAACGATACACACACCCGAATACATATCTATCGCGCTATAATCGAAGGTATAAATTTCGCCTTAATGGATGGAATAGAGCGTATTGAGCATAAGACAAAGACGCCAATAACACGTGTAATGGTTGCCGGGGGCGGCTCACAAAGCGATGAAATCTGTCAAATTACCGCAGATATGCTTGGCAGACCCGTCTGCAGGGTGCAAACTCATGAAACGTCCGGTCTTGGGGCCGCAATTTTGGGCTTTACCGGAATCGGCGAGTTCTCCTCACTTACTGAAGCCGTAAAATCAATGGTTCAGCATAAGGATGTTTTTACACCGGATACGAAGAATAACTCCGTATATCGCAAGCTTTACGAGCAGGTATATAAAAATATGTACCCTGCTCTCAAGGGCTTGTACAAAGCAACCAACGGGATTTTTGACGAGGCTGAGCTATAATTTTTGTGAAAATTTCAGGCGGCAAAGACTCAGAGTCTTTGCCGCCTGAAACTGCGTATACGCTTACGGTCAAGTAAAAACAAGCGGCGCCCTTGCCTCTAAGCGGCAAGTGACTTCGCACATTTTTTCTTTCGCTTCTTTTCACCGCTTTCATACAATGCCATACCGATTACCCCTGCCGCGAGTGTTCCGATAAACACCGCTGCGGCCAATTTGACGTTTCCGTTTCCGAGCTGTGCGCCGCAGAGTGTGGAGGTTATTATAGAGGGTATTCTTGCGATACTTGTAATTAGCATAAACTTCACCGGTTTGATTTTAAGAAAGCCCGAGAGGTATGTTATTATATCCTTTGGCGTACTGGGTATGAGGTAAATAATGAAAAGCGTCCTTATGAGCTTTTTTTCGTCGTTCAGTAAGGCGTATTTCTCAAGCGTTTTACCGGGTACCACCCAATCAATTAATCTTTTGCCGAACGTTCTCGTAAGCGCCAATATCACAAGCGAGCCCAAGACCGAACCGAGAAGGCATAACGCTCCGCCGCCTGCGGTACCGTATACATATCCGGCGGCAATTTCCAAAGGCTCCGCGGGGATTATTTTTATAACCGTCTGGAAAGCTCTTATTCCGACAAATATGACCGCGCCGAATGCTTTATAACCGTCAAGCCATGCCTTAAAACGCGCCTCATCGTTTATGAAACCGAGTATTTCTTTCCCGAACTTGATGTAAGCTATTACAGACAGCGCGATAAGCAACGCAAATTGAACCGCTACGAAAATTCGCTTTAGCTTAATTGATTTCTCCATAGTATCACCTTATCCCGCCATTTTTGTAGCAAGCATGACATTTGTTGTCTTTTTCATAATCGCTGTTTCCCTGTCAAAGAAGCATTTAAGAACGCCCTTGTATCCGTCCTTCCAGGGTTTATATTTTCCGTTAAAGTGGACTATAACCGTATTCCTGTCAATCCAATTATTATCTATCTCGTTTTTGAAACGCTTGAATGTCTTTTCATCGAGATTAAATACACAAGCATCAACAATAATTGTACGCTCACAGAAGAGAGCATTGATTACATCCTGGTCCGCAAGATAAAGCTTTTTGGCGTTGTTGTCTATATACTTGAATATATCTTCCGTCTTAACGGTCTGTCTTATCCCCTCAACATTCATCAGCAAAACACCGGCATTAACATATTTGCTGCCGTGGGTCATATTAAGCCTTTTTCGGCAAACACCTTCTAAAAACCGTCCTGTGTGGGTTGAGCCCATAATAAGGTTTTCGCCTAAATCAGTATCATAAAGACTGCGCAAACTGTTTATAACGACAGTATCCGGGTCAATATAAAGTATGCGTTTTACCTCCTGCGGAAGATAATCAGCCGCAATTAAACGGTAATAAGTTTCCTTTGTAATTCTTTTTAATACAGGCGCATTACAAAGAAGCTTTTCATCAATATGCAAAGGGATTATGTTGCATTTGGAAGAATCGGCAACCGATCTTATTCTTATAAAATCCGCTTCCTTTAAAGAAGAATGCGCAACATAAACATCGAATTTTTCAAACGGATTTGACCTTAGCAGAGAAAACAGCATAACTGTCAGCGGCCCAACATAATTAGAATCCAGTGTTACGAGAATATTGATTGTTTTATTGCATGTCTTCATAATAAAAACCTCCCTTTAATTTGTAAATTTGTTTCTTAATTACATTATGTTACAAGATATATAACAGTCAATAGGTTTTGATTACTCGTAACAATAGATTAAGAAAGTTGTAATTTCCGAAACCTTAATTTAATTATTTCTTAATTTTTAGTTTTTAATTCAATATTATTAGGCAGAACAGAAAAAAAAGACTGCGCAGTCAATTTGACGACACAGTCACTAATTAAAACTTCATCGAGTAAAATCAGAACATTAATACGCTTTCCATCTCAAGTCCCGGTCTAAAACTGTTGAAAACCACCTTAATAGCTTTCACTTCCACGGGGCGGACCTTGACTATCTTCTTGTATCCTATTATACCGCACTTTTCAAGTTTTTTCCATTTTCCGCTGCCATAATCCGCATATACCGTAAACTCTTCCACATGCTGACCGTTTCGTATATGCTCCATAAGGACAAGCTTATCGAACATATCGATTTCACTTAAGGTTATTGTTAAAACAGGTTCCTTGTCCCCCTGAGCGGGTTTCCAAGTTTTACTTTTATCGCTTGAAAAGAGATTTTCCGCAGAATATTCGGAAGAAAGCTCACTGCTTGCCTTTATCTCACCTATTGAAGAGACAGTATAGGCAAACATTTTATTAAGGTCGTAACCGAAGGCTCTGATTATTTGGGATTCCATGTCCGCAAATTTGCCGTTTTTCATCGGCGGCACGTTAAGCATAAAGCAATAATTACTGCCTACGGTATTATAATAAAGCTTAAGCAGTTTGTCCTTTGTCTTTGCTGTATACTCGTCGGATTTATGATAATACCAGCCGTCCCTGATTGAAATACAGACCTCTGCAGGATACCAAATAAACTCTTCATCCTTTTTTATTGCTTTTCTGCTTCCGAGATCAAGCTCCATTGTGGCCGACTTTTTGCTTAGTTTTTCCTGACCCTTTGAGTTATTAATAGCCTTATAAATACTGTAACGGGCGGGAATTACGCTCCACTCGTTCTTTCGGCACACACCCCATTCGTTCCCGTTCCAGCGTATATCGGGACCGCAAAGCGCTATGACGGCATTGGGCTGAAGCCTCCTTACCAGCTCATAGTAGCCCTCCCAATCATACTGCTGTTCATATCCGCCCTTAACAGGTTCAACCGTTCCGTCAAACCGTACATAAAAGATATCGCCGTAATTTGTGAGCAGTTCGGAAAGAAGAGACTTAAAATATGTATTATAGGCGTCCCCCGTACCGTATGTTGTTTCGTGACGGTCAAGCGGAGTGATATATATACCGAACTTAAGCCCTTGCTTCTCACATTCATCCGAAATCAGTTTAACAATGTCCCTGTTTTCAACTTCCCAATTAATCGCATTTTTTACGCAATAATCCGTAAATCGGGAATTCCAAAGACAAAAGCCGTCGTGGTGCTTGACGGTTAACACAAGACCTTTCATTCCCGCGTCCTTAAAAAGCTTGACCCACTCAGATGCGCTGAACAGCTCAGGTGCGAAATTTTCGGGTTTTACCGTCCCGTCGCTCCATTCTTGATTTACTATTGTGGGCATACCGAAATGGATAAGGCCGTAGTATTCCGTCTCCTGCCATAAAAGCTGCCTTTCGGAAGGTTTCACAAGCGCTGCAATTTCATATGGTTTTTTCATCAATACGCCTCTTTTCCGTTGAAGTTTATCTTCCTGTATCGTTATTTGTAACTACAATGTCTATTCCTGTGTCGAGAATGTTTTTAACTGCAACCTCGCCTATATGAACAGGTGCTTTCAGCTGAGTTTTGTTTATAACCTTCATAGCCTCGAGCATCCTTCCCTTTGGAAACGGAGAAGTGGACTTAACGGGAACTACCGGGTTTTTCCCGCCTAAGAGCTTAACCGTAGTCGTAAGACTTCTCGTAGGATTTGTAATTTCACTTCGTGCGTAGGTTTCGCCTCTTTTACAAGTATTGCCCGTAATTGAAATAGCCTCGCCCTTTTCGTTGACTTCAACCTCTAACGGGCATCCGATGGGGCACGCTACACAGACCATCTTTTTATTCATTCGCTTAGCCTCCGCTTATATCTTTATTCTTATTTCAAGCTTGCTGTCTTTATTCATTTCCTTCATCATATCCGTTGTAATTTTAACGTTTTCCATCTCTCCCGGGGCAAGCTTGACTTTTCTTTTATTGTAAACCTCTTTGTTATCAATAGTCACTATTACACGGGCATTTGTATATATCGCTCCGACACGGAAATACAGCTTAATATCCTCATCACTTTTTATATTGATTCTCTGGGGAACAATATAGCGCACTCCCTCACCGGTTATCGTTTCGATAAACTCGGCATCCCGTGAACTTTTCCCGAGTATATAATCTGCGGCGCTCCTGCCTGCAATCATACTCTCTTCGGTAACATAGTCAACAAGATCGTGTACTTGAAGGACGTTGCCGCAGGCAAAAACGCCTTCGCGCTCCGTCTGTCTCGTCTGATCGACCTTTGGACCGCCCGTTACCGCGTCAAGCTCAATACCGATGTCTTTCGAAAGCTCGTTTTCAGGAATAAGTCCTACCGAAAGAAGAAGGGTATCGCACTGAACATACTCCCGTGTCCCCGGTATTGGCTTCATATTTTGGTCAACATACTGAATGGTAACACCTTCAAGACGCTCTTTTCCGTGCGTTTCGACAACTGTGCAATTAAGCCTTAAGGGAATGTCAAAGTCGTCAAGGCACTGCACTATATTTCGGGTAAGACCGCCCGAATAGGGCATTAGCTCGCACACCATTTTTACCTTGGCTCCCTCAAGAGTCATTCGGCGGGCCATAATAAGCCCTATATCACCCGAGCCTAAAATAACAACCGTCTTTCCGGTCATATATCCCGTAATATTTACAAAAGCCTGAGCTTGTCCCGCGGTCATAATTCCCGACGGGCGTGTTCCCGCTATGCTCAGCGCCCCGCGCGGGCGCTCACGGCAACCCATAGCAAGGACTATTGCCTTTGCCCGAATTTCCAAAAGTCCGTCCTTTGTATTAACTGCGGTAACTGTTTTGTCTTCGGAAATATTCAAGGCCATTGTATCTGTTTTTACTTCTATGTCGGTTTTTTCTATTAAACTGATAAATCTTGCGGCATATTCCGGTCCCGTAAGCTCCTCACCGAAATAATGCAAACCGAAACCGGCGTGTATGCACTGCTCTAATATTCCTCCGAGAGTCTGTGCTCTTTCAAGAACAACTATTTTCTTTACACCGCATTCTTTTGCCTTTAAGGCGGCTGCCATGCCGGCAGGTCCTCCGCCGATTACAACAAGGTCATATCTATCCATATTTATCCTCATTTAGTTTTATTATAAATTATTTTTGAATCCCCGCCGAATTTTGTGACTTCGTTAATAGGAATTGAAAGCTCGCGCGCTAAAATCTCAACTACTTTACTTCCGCAAAAACCTCCCTGGCAACGCCCCATTCCCGCTCTTGTCCGTCTTTTAACGCCGTCAACATCAATAGCTCCCGCCGGGGCTTTTATGGAATCGATAATTTCGCCCTCGGTAATCGTTTCACATCGGCAAATGATCCGTCCGTAAGCGGGATTTTTTTGTATAAGCTCTTTTCTCTGCTGTGAATTTAAATCGGCAAAATGAACGCCACGGGGCCTTTTGGGATTATAATCCGCTTTTATTTCTAAACCCTTTTCAAGCCCCGTAAAAATTTTCTCAATATATTCGGCTATTGCCGGAGCTGCCGAAAGCCCCGGCGATTCAATACCCGCCGCATTTATTAATCGCCCGTTTGCTTTGCTCGGTGCGATTATAAAGTCATCGCCTTCCAAATGAGCTCTGTTTCCGGAAAACGATGTAATAATACTTCTTGGAGAAAGTGAAGGGATACTCTTCCTTGCTGTTATAAGGACATACTCCAAGCCCTCCGAGGTTGTCGCAGTATTAAAGTATTCGTCTATATCCTTTGCCGTAGGTCCGATAATAAGGTTCCCGTCAACAGTAGGAGAAACGAGAACTCCCTTTCCCATTTTTGAAGGGCACTGAAAGATTGTGTGAGACACAGTCGAGCCGGCTGTTTTATCAAGAAGATAGTAAT
>MWBL01000090.1 GCA_002069015.1 Firmicutes bacterium ADurb.Bin300
TCAGAAAAATTAGTATACTGTGTTATATCAAAAAACGAAAAATCATAAGGTTCTTTATTTTTGGAAAAAAGAACGGTGGGCTTGCTCTCCCCTCTTTCCATCATGTTTTTAAGACTTACCAGCTTATTATTAAGCTTTTCCGCGTCTTCTGCGTTAATCACGGATACCAGAGGGTCATCCCCTAAAGCCGAGAATGCTATTTCGCGCGCCGTTAAAGGAGAAACGCCCGAAATTACCTTTAATATCGCCTGCGAGGTGTATTTTTCTCCAACTATACTGATTGCCTTAATAATTTCATCGGTTTCGTTGTTTAATATGTTTAGCTTATTTTGAGGCGGCGGCGGTGTATAAGTAACTCCCGGCAGTATTTCCCGATACGAGGATTTTGTTTCGTCAATTCTTTTTACGGCATCTATAATCCTCATATTTCCGTCAATGAGTATTATATTGCTGTGCTGTGCCATTATTTCGACAACCAAGGTAAGCTTTTCTCTGTCCCCTAATTCATTACAGGCAAGAAAATCAAAAAAGACTACCCTGTCAAGGTTGTCCTGTCTTATATCGGTCAAGACTGATATTCCCAAACGCTTCCTGAGCAGCATACAGAGCATTGGCGGCGTCTTGGGGTTATCGTAATTCAGATTTGTGATGTTAACCCTCGCACTTTCTGCGTTTGCCGAAAAGAAAAGCTTAAAACTGTCCTTCCTTGTGCGCATCGAAAAAAGCAGCTCCGTTTTTGAGGGCTGGTGAATTTTATCAACCTTTGCCCCAAGAGCCGTTTCTCTAATTTCCCTTATTAAAAAATGCAGAAAAATTCCGTCAAGTGCCATGGCTTACCTCATTACTCCAAAGTTAAGACAGGCGGCTTTTTAGTCCACGGAATAACATCAACACTCGGAAAACGGGCTTTTAAGCGCTCCGCCAGCACAGGAATACAGGGAACCTCCGTTTCATAGTGACCTGCGGCAATTAATGATATCCCTATTTCTCTTGCTTTCAGGAAGTGATGATACTTGCACTCCCCCGTTATAAAGGCATCGGCACCCGTCTCAAAGGCAAGGGTCAAAAAATCTCCGCCGCTTCCGCCGCAAACAGCTATTTTGTTTACAGGCTTTCCCGAATCGACAAATACGGCATTTGTATTCAGCGTTTTATTGACATGGGCTACAAGCTCCCTCGTGCCGTCAAATTTTTGTGTTCCCGTAAACAGACAAGGACACTGTTCATTAGGCGAAGCATTGAAAAGACCAAGAGTTTTCGCAAGAGTATAGCTCACGCCCTGCTTATAATTATCAAAGCAGGTATGATAGCCTATTACAGCTATGCCCGATTTTATGGCTTTATAAACAAGTGAATCAGATAATACACAAGACTGTCCTCCGAATATTATCGGATGATGTGCAACAATAAGCTCAGCTTTAACCTTTTCCGCTTCTTTTAATACCTCATCAGTAACATCAAGTGAAACGAGAACCGTGCCGACTTCCCCGTTTTTATCTCCGACAAGCAGCCCGCAATTGTCCCATTCTTCGCATGTATTAAAGCTTGCAACACAGTCCAAATAGCTTAAAACATCATTTACTTTCAAATTAAGACACCTCGACTAAACGGTAAAAGTTTGTTTCCGGTTGGCAGGATGCCTTTTTAAGACATCATATCTGACAAGTGAAATTAAGAGAGAAATAAATATTACGGTATCCGTTAAAAACCCCGAAATCGAGCCGTTGTGAATGTTGTAAAGCATCCAGCACGGGGGAGACGGAAGTGTAAGAAGCCTTATATTCCTTTCCCTTTTAAGCCAAAAGCTTATGCTCGTGATAATCATTGAAACAAGAGGCAGGATGGAATATGCGTCGCTCCATGTATACACTCCCAAAACAACAGACACTAAAATAAAAACGGCAAGCCAAGCTTTACTCTTTGCCCATTTTTTATCATTGCAATAGTATATGATACATCTTAAAGAGCATACAATGTTCATTGCCGCCCCCGTATACGCCTTAAGCAGAAAAAAATGAAGCACAAAAATTGCTCCTGCAAGGATATTCAACCCTAAAATGCTTTTGCGTTTCTTCATTTGAAAGACAAGAAAATATGTAACCGCCCCTGCAAATCCTATAAGCTGAGCAATTATTTGTACCGGATCGTTTCCAAGTGAAAAAAGCTGTGAAACGGTTTTAACCATAAATTACCTCGTTAATATCCTCGAGTATTTTTGAGAGTTGCCCGACGCCTTGCTCATCCCCCGAATTGCGGCAACCTTTTATTTTCATCGTGATGACCTTTGCTTGCTTTTTAAGGTGTTGTATCGCCGAATCGTCCAAATTATCCGAAAGACGTCCTATATAGGCAAAGCTTGGTGGCCGAAAGTGATTTATGCCCGAATAAACCGCGTGCATTGCTACATATACTCGCTTTCCCTCAAAAACAGCTTTTTCCCCGAGAATTTCATATCCGCCGTCGCTTAAAGTACAGCGCAACTCCTCGACTCTTGTTTGAGGCTGTATTACCAAATGCTTGTCTTTGTTTTTCAGCCACGGCGTGCGTCTTATTATATCGGATATCAGAGTTCCGCCCATGCCGGCAAAGACAATTTCGTCCGCTTCATCGGCTGAAACAGCATCCAGTCCGTCCGAGAGCCGAAGAGAAATCCTGTCCTCAAGATTAAACCTTTTTACGGTTTCGCGAGCATTATTAAGCGGCTTTTCTCTTATGTCACAGGCTATTGCCTTATCCACTATTTCCTGCTGAATAAGCCAGACGGGCAAATAAGCATGGTCCGTTCCGACATCTGCAAGGGTTCCGCCTCCCTTAACAAATTGTGCGGTTATAAGAAGGCGACCGCTAAGCGAGATGCTTCTTTGCATATTATTTATTGCTTGCAAGATGCCCGTTTATTTTATTGACAAGTTCGTCAGGGTCGACACCGTGAACCCTGCATGCCTGCTCAACACTCTCTCCTCGCGCGGAGGGGCAGCCAAGGCAGTGCATTCCCATTTCAATGAAAAAAGGGGCAACGGTTCTGTCCGCATCGAGTATGTCGCCGATTATTGTATCTTTTGTAATTGTCATTTCTTTTTCACATCCTTTTGTTATTAGTAATTAGTTTATCACAAAAGTGATAAAAAATAAAGATATTTTATTTTTAGGGGATTGCCTTAGCTTGATATTAATGCTAAAATATCAGAAAAGGAGTTGAATTTATGGCATTTAATCCTGTTTTAAGGTTTGTAGCTTTAAGCGATGTTCATTATAAGGATTATCCGTCTGTCGAACGCGAAAGAATGAGCAGGGCAATAAGTTTGGGCTATGAGCTTTCGGAAAAGCATCCGGACTATAAAAGACTTGATGCGCTTTTTGTTGTAGGCGATTTTACCGATAGGGGTACCTTTGAGCAAATGACCGCCTTTTATGACACCATATCCAAGGCGCGCTCTGAAACCCAAACCGTTGTTTCACTTGCGAGCCATGAATTCAGTCGCGGTGAAAATGAGGCTCTTGAGCGTTTTTCGAGCATATTCGGAACGGAGCCCGACACGCATAAGGTAATTAACGGTTTTCATTTTATAAGCCTTTCTACTACGAACGGATGCCGTTTTTCCGATAAGAAAATCAATTGGGCAAGACAGCAGCTTGAAGCTGCGGCGGCCGATGATCCGAAAAAACCGATTTTTTTCTTCCAGCACCCACATATCTCAGACACAGTATACGGAAGCATTAATTGGGGCGAGGACGAGCTTTATGCAACGCTTATGGATTACCCTCAAATAATTAACTTTTCCGGTCACTCCCACGCTCCTATTAATGACCCACGCTCAATTCATCAAAAGCATTTTACCTGTCTGGGGACCGGTTCTTTGAGCTATTTTGAGCTTGATGAGTTTGATAAAATCTATGGCACCGTACCTCCGAAGGCAGACGAGTGTGCGCAAATGCTCATTGTAGAGGCGGACGCCGAAAACAGAGTCAGAATTTATCCATATGACATTTTAACCGAGCACTATTTCCCATTTGTCTGGGAAATTGACGAGCCTTCAAATCCCCTTTCATTCAAATATACGGATAAGAGATATAAAACCTGTGATGTCCCTTACTTTCCAAAGGAGGCACAAATTATTATTGAAGATTGTGACAGTGACAGTATTGATTTGATTTTGCCACAGGCAAAAACGAACAAGGACTATGTCAACAGTTATATGCTTTGTGTTAAGGAAACAGAAAGCGGCAGAATATGCAGGCAGATTTCCTTTTGGTCCGAGTACTATTTTTATGATATGCCCGACACCTTCTCCTATTCGATTACGGCACTAAAACCGAAAACCGAATATGAAATATCACTTTTCGCAGAGAGCTTTTGGCATACGACATCCGCTCCTTTATCGGTTATAACAACTACAAAATAAACAAGAAAGGCAGTGACAATATGGAAAAAATAAGCACAAAGGGCAGAAGCTTCGTTGACGAGTACGGAAGAGAAAGGATTTTCTCGGGACTCAACGTCTGTGACAAGTACCATTTCGGTACGGGAAAAACTGATTATGCCTATTCACCGGAGGATTTCCCGTTTGACAGGTTTGTCGAGCTTGGCTTTAACATAATCAGGCTCGGCTTTACGTGGAGTGTTATAGAGCCCCAGCCGAGAGTCTATAACAATAAGTTTCTCTCGAGTGTTGAACGCTTTCTCAATAAGTGTTCGGAAAAAGGAATATATGTGTTTTTGGATATGCACCAAGACTTATACTCTTTTTACTGCTACGGTGACGGTGCGCCCCGTTGGGCAACACTTACCGACAAATATGTTCCCTTCAAGCCGAAATTCGTTTGGGCAGAACCGTATTTTTACGGCAGAGCCTGCCACAGGGCGTTTGATAATTTTTGGGATAATAAAACAGTAAACGGAATAGGGCTTCAGGATTATTTTGCCGACGCATGGAAGCATATAGCTGAGCGCTTCAAGGACCATTCTGCGCTTTTCGGTTTTGATATTCTTAATGAACCGTTTCCCGGTTCAGCAGGAATGAAGATGTCCAAAAAGGTCGTCGGTCAGGTAGCTTACGTAACGCTTAAGGATAAGAGGATAAAAAAGACAAAGCTTATACGCGATGCCTTAGGCAAAGAAAAGCCCCGTGCTCTTGACCAGTATAATGAAGAAATAATGAAAGCGCTTATCCCTGAAAAGGTAGAAGAAATATACAGGTTTGATACGCAAAGATATATGCCCTTCCTTAATAAAACAGCATCAGCTATAAGAGAAGCTACGGATAACGGCATTATCTTTATAGAAAACTGTTATTTTTCGAATATCGGAATTCCCTGCAGCAACTCACCTATAACCGTTAAAGGGAAAATCGAGCCACAGCAATGCTTTGCGCCTCACGCTTATGATATTATGGTTGATACTCCCGCCTATAAATATGCCAACAATTCAAGAGTCGGTTTTTTATTTAATCAACACAGAAAAACCCAGGAAAGGCTTGACATTCCCGTATTAGTCGGAGAGTGGGGCGGAAATGCCGAGGGTACCGAATGGTTCCCCCATGTCGAATATCTTCTAAATCTTTTTGACGGGTACAAATGGAGCAATACCTATTGGTGCTATGTGGACGGCTTGTTTGACAAGCAGCTTATGAGCGTGCTGTCAAGACCTTACCCTAAGGCGGTTACGGGTTTTATTGATTATCACAAATACGACAAAGAAGCTAAAACGTTCACGCTTCGGTTTACTCAAGATAAGCAGTTCGATGTTCCCTGCGTCATCTACTCCCCCTTTGAATGCAAGAGTGTCGAAACAGACGGAAAATATGAAATTAAGCCATTAGGGTGCGCTTATGAGGTTTATATCACAACGGGTAAGGGTAAGCACACCGTTAAACTCAGCTTTTGAATTAAAGCGTTTTATCTCACTGTAAAGGATTCTTCTCGTCAGCTTTTGTTGTAAATTCTGTTAAAATGCTTTTTTGATATTGACATCCGCGAATTTCGTGATATTATAATATGGTTACTTTATCGCTTAAAAGCGATAAATTATATTGCGAAAGGCGGCAAACAAGGTATGACTGATGGAATTACGAGCGGAGAAAAAAGCATTATTTTAGTTACTGTTATCCTTTACGTTCTGCTTATGGTCTCAATAGGGCTTTTTTACTCGAAAAAGGTAAAAAATGTGTCCGATTTAACTGTAGGGGGAAGAAGCGTTGGTGCATGGATGTCCGCCCTAAGTTACGGAAGCGCCTATTTTTCTGCTGTTATGTTCGTCGGGTATGCCGGTGCAACCGGTTGGAATTTCGGTCTTTGGGGAGTTATGGCAGGCATCGGAAATGCAGTTTTCGGCTCATATCTCGCCTGGAAGCTGCTT
>MWBL01000091.1 GCA_002069015.1 Firmicutes bacterium ADurb.Bin300
TTAGATGAATAAACTTGCTAACTTTACTTCTTTTATTTTTTAAATATTTTGTCTCACATCATTTACAAATGTACAATTTTGGATTTTTGTGAAGTAATTTTTCCCTTCATCGAGTCAGCTTTTTAATCCATGAAGATCTGTTTACCTTATATGCCGCTACGGCGCATTTTGTTAACTGGTCTGATTTAAGCAGAAAGAAGGTAGTGGGTATACTCCAGTGAAAAACGAAGGCGGACAGGTAAGCCAGCGGCAAGACAATACCCCACATAAAAATTAAATCATTAAAAAGAACAAATTTAGTGCTGCCTGCGCCGGAGACTATGCCCGTAAGGCATGGCATTTGATATGAGGTGCCCAAGAGCGTTATGCAGAGTATTGAAATAAAAGTTTTTGCAAACGCAGCCGTTTCATCCAGAACTTCATACATTGCGATAATCGGATTTTTCAACGCAAAAAGGATGAGGGAGCTTATCACCCCAATAACAAGAAACAGCAGCTGAAACGTTTTTGCGTACAGCTTTGCGTCATTATAACGATTATCACCCACAGCCTTTCCTATTATAACACTTGTAGCCGCCGCCGAGCCGTATGTAGTCACGCTGATAACCTGAAAAATCGTTGTGGCAATCGAAGAGGCGGCAATAGTAGACTGACCGAGCCTTCCGATAATAGCCGTCTGCAAAAACATTGCTGCTCCCCAAGATGTTGAGGATAGCTCGAGCGGAAAGCCTGCTTTTATATAATCCTTGAAATAGTGATATTTAAACAAAAAACACTCGCGTATCTTTATCTTAAGCTTTTTGTCTTTGAGGAACAGATAGGACAGGGCAATAATAAACTCCACGATTCTTGCAATAAGAGTTGCAATAGCCGCCCCCTCAATTCCCATCTCGGGAAATCCGAGCTTGCCAAATATAAGGCAATAGTTTAGACCGATATTCACAAATAGAGCATAAAACGACATATAAAAGCCGACTTTTACAGTTTCCATACTTCTGAGCAAGCCGACAATCAAATTCGAAATCACAAAGAAAATATATGAAAGACACACTATTCTAAAATACAGCGTCCCCTTGGCAATAATCCCAATGTCATTTGTCAACAGGGCGAGTGTCTTTTGAGGCAAGAATCTGCCTAACGCCGTAAATGCGATTCCAATCACAAGCCCTATGCCTAAAACCACGGAGAAAATACGCTTAATAGGGTCTGTTTCTCTTTTCCCCCAATACTGAGCCGATATCACGACAAGACCATTCGCAAGACCTATTGCCATCATCTGCAAAAGGAATTGTATTTGATTTACAAGCGTAACGGAGCTTAGGGAAAGCTCGTTGTACCTTCCTATCATAACATTATCGGCGAAATTAACCCCAAATGTGATAACATTTTGAAGGGCGATTACAGCGGTCATAGAGAAAAATGACTTATAAAACGCCCTGTCCTTAACAATTAATTTGTCAATTAAACTCATTAAACAAATTCCATATCTTCTATTAGATTATTTAGCTTCTTGCGTGACTCTTTATATACCTGCTCGCCTATTGAACTGAGCTCTTCACTATTTTCGTCACCGCACAGCATCGCAAAGGATTTGCCAATCCTCCCTGCAACATCACCCTTACCCTTCAAGTCAATGCGGTAAAAGCTGAAAGCGGTTCCGGCTGACACCCTCTCATAAAACTCCGGGTATTTTTTTATGAGCCTTTCATAAAAAGCATTAACTGCCGTTTCCCATAAAAACCGATTCTGCAGATTTTGCAGGGTGCTCAAAGCTGAAAACGTCTTTAGCTCCTTAATATGATAAAGCAGCTGCTCATCTGTATCCTTGCCCGAAAGAGAAAGACGCTCGTCACTGTTCGGCTCGATAAAGAGCTGCACAAGCTCCCTGCCAAGCTGCTTTGCGCGTTCTAAATTACCGCTCTCCCTTTGCCGATTCATTTCTTCAATAAACAATAAATCGTCGTCGGATCGGTCGTCCTGCTCTCTTCCGAAAATTTTAACATCCTTGTCATTCTCGTTAAGCATAAGGTCCCTCCTGTAATGACTCGCCTTAGCAGATAACTTTTAGTCTTCCTTAACGGTATTAACGGCAACCTGAGCCTTTTTCTGAAGCTTTCTCATTTTTGTTTTGTACCCGACAAGCTCTTGTAAGCACTCCTTTGGAATTTCATGTTCTCCGAGTGTTATTATGTGTTTGTTATAAAATCCCTTAAAATTTGAGCCGCCTGTTACAAGCAATTTATTCTTTTTTGCATATTTAAGCAATTTATCCCTGTAATCATCTGAAATCTCGGGAAGATAAGCTTCTACGCCATCAAGACCGAGAGAAACAAGTTCGTCAAGAAGCTGCTTGTTTTTATAACGGTTCGGGTGTGCTAATACAGCTATCCCTCCCGCTTCCTGAATATACTCCAATACCGTTTTTACATCTTCATACTTAGGGTTCATCAGGACATTCATCTTACTCTCCTGTGAGAAAAGGCGCATATAAAGCTCGCCGTAAATCCTATCCGTAAAACCGCACTCCATAAGAGCGTGCATAATATGCTGCTTATAAATATTCGTTGAACCTGACATGCATTTTATAACTAAGTCTGTTGATATCGGGAAGAGTTTGGCTACCTTCAACATCATAATGTGGGCAGCCCTCTTGCGCTTGAGTGAATTTCGGCGGCACAAGCCCTCGAGCCTGTCCGGAAAATCACTTTTATAAGCGAGCAGGTGAACCTCTTGACCCGTTGCAGTATCCGTTGCGGAAAGCTCAACTGCGGGTATCACGTTAACCCCTAACCTATCACCGACAACCTTTCCTCTGACGCATCCCGCCAAACAGTCATGATCGGTAATGGCCAACGTTTCAACCCCTCTTTTTTTTGCCAACGTGATTAAATCCTCAATCCCCAAAGAACCGTCGGACAATCTCGTATGGCAGTGCAAATCCGCAGACAACTGCATCCTCTCCTTCTGTACTTCCTAAGGGTCGTAAAATAGCTTTAACTTAAGCAGAAATACCCCTAATATAATATAGTTATTATACACTAATCAATTAATTATTTCAAGCGAATTTAATAAAAATGCGTATTTAAGCCAAAAACAATATAAAAATTTTTTTCTTTACATTGGTTCGGATAATGGTTATAATGTTTTACGCTTATGAATGAGAAACCGAAAGGAAATAGATTATGCTTCAATTTGAAGAATTACGGCTTGAGCTTTTGTCTTACAAGGACAAGCTTTATGATTTGGCGGAGGCTATCGGTCTTGCCCAGATGAAAAAAGAAGTCTCCGCTCTTGAAGAGCAGAGCGCCGACGAGAATTTCTGGAATGACCTGAAAAACTCTCAAAAGATACTTCAAAGGATATCGACCTTGAAATCAAAGATAAGCTCATACAAAGTCTTAAGTTCGCTTTTTGACGATACTTTGACTCTTATTGAGCTTGCCGACGACGAAGAGGATGAGTCCTTGTTAGACGAGTGCCGCCTCGGTGTAAATGATTTTGTCCGCGAGCTTGATACCATGACCTTAACTACCCTGCTCTCCGGCGAGTACGACTCTAAAAACGCCATTTTGACCTTTCATGCGGGAGCGGGAGGGACTGAGGCACAAGACTGGGCACAGATGCTTTTTCGCATGTATAACCGCTGGGCAGAGCGACACGGCTTTAAATCCTCTACATTGGATTATTTAGACGGGGACGAAGCGGGTATGAAATCGGCGAGCGTTCTCATTGAAGGTCATAACGCCTATGGATTCTTAAAAAGTGAAATGGGAATTCACCGATTAGTGCGCATATCTCCGTTCGACGCCTCCGGCAGAAGACATACGTCTTTTGCCTCTCTTGAGGTTATGCCCGAAATTGATGACTCAATCGATTTAGAAATCAGCCCCGACGATATAAAAATGGATGTTTACCGCTCAAGCGGAGCGGGCGGTCAAAAAGTAAACAAGACATCTTCAGCCGTCAGACTTACTCATATTCCTACGGGAATAGTCTGCGCATGCCAGGTAGAAAGAAGTCAGCACCAAAACAGAGAGGTTGCAATGCGTATGCTCAAGTCTAAGCTTCTCGAAATCAAAGAAAGAGAGCAGCTTGACAAAATCGAGGACATTAAGGGTGACCAAAAGGAAATTGCTTGGGGAAGTCAGATACGCTCTTATGTGTTTATGCCGTACACCTTGGCAAAGGACCATCGTACAGGCTTTGAAAACGGAAACATCAATGCTGTTATGGATGGAGATATAGATGGTTTTATTAATGCATATCTTAAAATGAAAGCTAATAAATAAAAGTAATATTATAGGGAGACCGCCTTAGTTAATCACCTGGGGCGGTCGCTTATTTGTGCTTTTTTATCGGCACTGTAGTTAAAAACTCTTGAAGCACAGTTCCCAAAAAGCATTTATCCCTTCTAAATTAGCACATTCCCTGCATGTACATATAATGTACCAAAAGGGGGTGTTAATATATTCAATTTAATCGACAGCGTTTCCGATAATCATGAATCAGCAAATTGCAGATGCAAAAGGAGAAAACATTGTTGCTATTACTGTAAGTGTCCTTGTTATATCTGCCTACCCGGACCTCCGGGTCCTCCGGGTCGTCCGGGTCCAATTGGTCCGAGCGGTGCGGCGGGTGCCACGGGAGCGACAGGTGCGAGCGGTGCTTCGGGCGCTAAAGGAACCACGGGAGCTACAGGTCCAAGCGGTGCTGCGGGTGCCACGGGACCATCGGGACCTCCGGGAGACCCGGGTTCAGCCGGTTGTGCATGTATAGCTCAGATGAAAAACATCATTGCGCAAATAATAACACGGTTTTCAACCTCGAATATAACAGTCAACTTAGACAGCGGCGGCAGCGTAAGCGGCAGACCGTTGAGTATTACAAATAATACAATTTTCAATTTGTCTACTTCTTCGGGGACTATATCAGAACGCATAAGTATTTGCAGGATAGCCTTCATTACACTGACAGGCAACGACACGTATGCCAAATTCACCTACTTGGGTGCGCCTTCTCCGCTGCCTACAGGCTGTGAAGCGGAATGTGAGGCAGGAGTAAGAACAACTTTGCAATCCTTTGTAGGAACCGGTAATACGGTAACAGTTCGTGCCGGAGGCAGCTCAACGGGGAGCCATATTGTATCAAACACAGCATATGGTATAGCAATAATAGGCAAAAATACAGCTGTATCCACATGTCTCGTTGAAACTATAAATTAAAGAAAAGAATATACGGGATATGTTAAATACAGCCCGTATGTTCTACATAAACTACAATGCGAGGTTTTATTATGTCTTTACGATTCCATCTATTGGGGCTTGCCCACTTAGAAACTACTAAGGAAAATTCCTCCTGCGCTTACACTCAAAAAATCATCAAATTAGCCAAGATGTTAAAATCCTTCGGTCATACCGTCTTTTTCTACGGTGTTGAGGGTTCCAATGTGGAATGTGACGAGTTCGTTCAAGTGTCTGCCAAGAGTATTCTTCATGAGACTTATGGCGATTATGATAAAACGAAGATTTTTTATAAGCAAGACCCGAACGATATTGCTCATTCTACTTTTAATAAAAATGCAATCAGGGAAATATCGGAACGAATGCAGCCTCACGATATACTTTTATGCCCTGATGGTCTTTATCATAAGCCTGTTGCCGACGAGCTAAACCTTCTTACGGTAGAGCCCGGCATTGGTTATCACGGCGTTTTCTCTGCGTACCGTGTCTTCGAGTCCTATGCCTGGATGCATTATATATACGGTCTGCTCCAGATAGATGACGGCGTCTGGTACGATGCTGTAATCCCCAATTATTTTGAAATCGAAGAGTTACTTCATAATGGGCGAAAAGTCTGGTTTAGTCTATCGGATTCCTATTTTGAGACTGGACCCGAGAAACATTTATTATTGACGATTTTTCGTGATATTACCGAACAAAAAATGCGGCAGATCGAAAAGGAAGAATTGCAAAGTCAGATTGTTCAGCTCCAGAAAATGGAAGCGATTGGCAATCTGGCAGGTGGAGTTGCCCATGATTTCAATAATCTACTTACAATTATCCAAGGATATGCCCAGATTTTGATGGCTCAAAAGGATAAAACTGAACCGGATTATCTTGGATTAAAGCATATTTTGGATGCCTGTGATAAAGCGGCTAATTTGACCAGGCAATTATTGCTATTCAGCCGGAAACAACCTATGGAATTC
>MWBL01000092.1 GCA_002069015.1 Firmicutes bacterium ADurb.Bin300
TAAGAGCCGATTTTGCCCAGGGAATAGTCATGATGTTCGGCGTTTCGCTTATGATTCTTTTTATAATTCGCGCTAAAGCCGTCAGCGGAACGGAAAATCTTTTAGACGGTATTTCCTCCGTCTTTGAGTTTGCCAAAAACGAAGGGTTGCCGTCACTGGGGTTTAATAAATGGGTATCGCTAATGGCAACGGTTCTCATGACCAGCTTCGGCACATGGGGACTTCCCCATATGATTCAGAAATATTACGGGATAAAAGACGACGCCCAAGCTAAAAAGGGAGTTAGAATATCAACCTTCTTCTCACTTCTCGTAGCGGGCGGCGGGTATTTTATAGGCAGTCTGTGCTTCCTCTTCTTCCGGGGAACGATGCCCGAGGGCGGTCAGGATTACATAATCCCGAATATGCTCAAAATGGCCGATATGCCTGCGGTTCTGCTTGGACTCATTCTTGTCCTGCTTGTTTCTGCCTCTGTGACAACTCTTTCATCCCTTGCGCTCACGGCAAGCTCTGTTTTTTCAATGGATCTGATAAAGTTTAAGCTCAAGAAGAATATTGAAGACAAACCGCTTCAGCATCTAATCAAGGCCGTTTGCCTGATTTTCGTCGCCTGTTCATTTATAGTGGCAAGAACGAAAACTCCTATTCTGGATATGATGAGTTACTCATGGGGGATTATTTCAGGTTCTTTTTTAGCCCCGTATATTCTCCCCTTGTACTCTAAAAAAATTAATAAAATCGGGGCCTGGGCAGGTGTGCTGACGGGATTCAGCATCGCGATGATACCTGCTTTATCAAAAGTAATCCTCATTTCAATGGGCAGTCCCGCTTCAAGTGACAACAGCATTATCTCCTCTTTTATCGCCTTGAGCGCAAAGGGTCCCCTTTACGCGTGTATTGCGATGATTAGCTCGCTTGTGGTATGCTATGTTGTAAGCAGGCTTACGGCAAAGAGCGCCACTGAGAATAAGCTGTTCTATGAGGGTGAGATAAAAGAGGCCCTTACAAAATAACAAAAGGAATGTATTTAATGCCAATAACCGATTTTCTTGAAAACAACGCAAAACTCTATAAGGATGATGTCAGTCTTGTAGAAATCAACCCACAACTCCCGGAAAAAAATCTTGTTACCTGGAAGGAATTTTCACTTATTGAAACAAGCAGTCGTAATGGGAGAAGAAGCGAGCTTACTTGGGGGGAGTTTGATAAAAAAGCAAACCGTTTCGCAAATCTTCTTCTTTCACGGGGCATAAAAAAGGGTGACAGAGTAGCTATACTTCTTTTGAACTGTATTGAATGGCTCCCTATTTATTTTGGAATTCTTAAAACGGGTGCTCTTGCGGTTCCGCTCAATTACAGATATACGTCTGAGGAAATTCAATACTGCTTAAAGCTTTCCGAATGCTGCTCTCTCGTATTCGGACCCGAGTTTATCGGAAGAATCGAAGAAATCTATGGCAGGATACCCTCGGTTAAGCTGTTGCTTTACGCCGGAGAGGAATGCCCTACATTTGCCGAAAGCTATGACAGGCTCGTAACATACTGCTCGTCAAAGAGTCCCTGCATTTCCTTATCGGATGAAGACGATGCCGCAATTTATTTTTCTTCGGGGACTACGGGATTCCCAAAAGCCATTTTACATATCCATAAGAGCCTTGTTCACGCATGTAAAACAGAGCAGGAACACCATATGCAGACAAAGGAAGATATCTTCTTGTGCATTCCTCCTCTTTACCATACGGGCGCAAAGATGCACTGGTTCGGAAATCTTATTTGCGGTGGAAAAGCGGTAATACTAAAGGGCAATAAGCCTGAGTGGACACTCAAGGCAATTTCCGAAGAAAAATGTACTATAGTCTGGTTGCTTGTGCCCTGGGCGCAGGATATTCTTGATTCAATAGCGCGCGGCGATATAGATATTAACGATTACCGCCTCTCCCAATGGAGGCTTATGCATATCGGTGCGCAACCCGTACCGCAAAGCCTTATTAAGAGGTGGCATACATATTTCCCCAATCATAAATACGACACTAACTACGGACTGAGCGAATCAACCGGTCCCGGTTGCGTACATCTGGGTATTGATAACATTGATAAGGTCGGCTCAATAGGCAAAGCAGGCTTTGGATGGAAAACAAAAATCGTTGACGAAAAAAGAAAATGCGTAAAAAGAGGCGAAGTAGGCGAGCTTGCCGTAAAAGGACCCGCGGTTATGAAGTGCTATTATAACGATGAGAAGGCAACAAACGAAGTTCTTTCGGACGGTTGGCTCTTTACGGGAGACATGGCAATGGAGGATGAGGACGGTTTTATTTATCTTGTTGACAGAAAAAAGGATGTAATCATAACAGGCGGGGAAAATATATATCCCGTACAAATAGAGGACTTCCTGCGCAGGAACGACGCCGTAAAGGACTGTGCCGTAATAGGTCTTCCCGATAAACGTCTCGGAGAAATAGCGGCAGCGATAATCGAGCTTAAAAAGGGTTACAGCTTGAGTGAAGAACAGATAAATGAATTTTGCCTTGAGCTTCCGCGTTATAAAAGACCGCGTGTTGTTATCTTTGCAGACGTGCCCCGAAATCCGACGGGTAAAATAGAAAAGCCCAAGCTGCGCAAAATGTACTGCGGCGACAGCTTGGTCGCTAAACAGGTGCTAAACTAAGTGAAAGGGTTTGTTAAAATTTGAAAGAACTTCTTCTGGGGAATGAAGCAATCGCAAGAGGGTTATATGAGGTCGGCTGTAAGATTATCTCGAGCTATCCCGGAACACCGAGTACGGAGATAACCGAGGCCGCCGCAAAATACAAGGAAATATACAGCGAATGGGCTGTTAATGAGAAAGTCGCAGCGGAGGTTGCTATCGGAGCGTCCTTTGCGGGTGCGCGGGCTTGTTGTGCCATGAAGCACGTCGGTCTTAATGTTGCCGCGGACCCTCTTTACACCGCGTCATACACAGGCGTTAACGCAGGACTTGTGTTCGTGGCCGCGGATGACCCGGGCATGCATTCCTCGCAAAACGAGCAAGACACGCGCAACCACGCAATAGGCGCAAAGGTCCCCGTGCTTGAGCCATCCGATTCTCGCGAATGCCTTGATTATATAAAGCTTGCCTTTGAGATTTCCGAAGAGTATGATACACCGGTAATACTCAGATTATCTACGCGAGTTTCGCACTCACGAAGCATCGTAACTCTTTCAAAGCGAGAAGAGCTTGAAAATAAAAAATATATTAAAAACCCCGAAAAATATGTAATGATGCCCGCAATGGCTAAAAAAAGACGTGTTTTTATTGAAGAACGCCAAAAAAAGCTCTTGGAGCTTTGTGAAAAAGGCTCCTTCAACAGCGCCCGAATGGGAGACAGGAAAATCGGCGTTATTACATCGGGCATCTCATACGAGTATGTCAAGGAGGCCTTGGGCGACAGGGCGAGCATTCTCAAGCTCGGTATGACAAATCCCCTTCCCGTTGACCTTATAAAAAATTTTGCCCAAAAAACGGACAAGCTTTATGTTGTTGAGGAGCTTGATGATATTATCGAGTCACATTGTAAAAAGCACGCAATAGAGGTTACGGGAAAAGAAATCTTCCCTCGGTACGGCGAATTGTCGCAGAATATCATAAAGCAAGCGATACTCGGAGAGAAAAGCGAGGGTGTAACCTCTCCTTTTTCTGACCTTCCGCCGCGCCCTCCCGTCCTATGTCCGGGCTGTCCCCACAGGGCATTATTTTACACCTTAGGCAAAGAAAAGGTCTTTGTCAGCGGCGATATCGGCTGCTACACTCTGGGCGCACTCGCACCCTTAAACGGTATGGACACTTGCGTTTGCATGGGGGCCTCTATAGGGGCTCTTCACGGATACAATAAGGCTAACGAAGAGCGTACCGGCTCTAAATCGGTTGCGATAATAGGCGATTCCACTTTTATACATTCGGGAATTACCGGACTTATTAATATTGCTTACAATAAGGGTACCTCAAAGGTAATTATCGCCGATAACAGCATAACGGGAATGACCGGTCATCAACAAAACCCGACATCGGGCTATACTTTGGCAGGCGACCCGACGGCAACGGTTGATTTGGAGGCTCTTGCAAAAGCCGTCGGCATTAAAAATGTCAGCGTTATAGACCCCAATAATCTCAGCGAAAGCCGCAAGGTAATTCGACAGGAGCTTAACAAGGACGAACCCTCGGTAATTATAAGCCGCAGACCGTGCGCACTCTTGAAATACGTTAAGCATGAGCCCGCTATAGTCCCGAACATTGAAAAATGCAACGGTTGCGGTTTGTGTATGCAGATAGGCTGTCCGGCTATCAGCATAAATGAGGGCAAAGTAAGGATAAACGAAACGCTTTGCGTAGGCTGCGGCGTATGCACACAGCTTTGTAAGCGCGCTGTTTTGACTCAGGAGATAAAGGAATGAAAGATTTAGCTATAATGATAGTCGGAGTCGGAGGTCAGGGAAGCTTACTCGCAAGCAAGCTTTTAGGCAGACTCTTTATGGATGCCGGACTCGATGTAAAGGTTTCGGAGGTTCACGGAATGTCACAACGAGGCGGCAGCGTCGTTACATATGTCAAATGTGGCAAAAAGGTTTATTCGCCTATTATAGAAGAAGGTCAGGCAGATATAATAATCTCGTTTGAACAGCTTGAAGCCGCTCGGTGGCTCCCTTGTCTTAAAAAGGGAGGAATAATCATAATGAATACTCAGACCATTATGCCAATGCCCGTAATAACAGGCAGGGCAGCTTATCCCGAGGATATTCAGGAGAAGCTGAAGGAATGCGATATAAGGTTGTTTACAGCCGATGCTCTTTCCCTCGCAAAACAGGTCGGAAGCGAAAAAGCGACAAACACCGTTTTACTTGGTGTTGCCGCAAGGTTTTCCGATATTCCTAAAGATAAATGGATAGAGGCTGTAAAAAACACGGTTCCGCAAAAGCTTTTAAGCTTAAATCTGAGGGCTTTTGAGCTTGGATATAATTTATAAATCGTACGTCTGCCCGTCCTCGCATATGACGACGTTACCCGGGAAATTTTCTTCTGCGTCAAGAAGGGCAGCTTGAGGGTCTTGCAGGATATTTCTCCCGTTATGGATGAAAAAGAGGTTTTTCACCTCTTTTTTTTCCTTTGTCAAAAAGCGCGCCACGTCGCCGGAATTGTGGTGACCCGTTTCCATTAAAAAATAATCGACTTTTCCGTCAAGAAGCTGTAATACATCCTCAAGCTTTGTATCTCCGGAAAATATTATTCTTTTCCCCTGCGCGTTTATTTCATATGAAAAGGAACGCCAAGGCTCTTTTTCCTTTTTTGCGATATGGTTGTTATGATATGCTTTAACTGTAAAATCATCAAATTTACTTTTATATATAACGCCGTCTAATACCTGATGAGGCTGAAACGAAAAATCACACAGAAAGTCCCCTTCGGTATTTTTAAGAATCTGCATAAAGCCCTCCCAGGTTGAAAGATTAGGAATAAATAAATCGATATTTTTGCTGTCGGGAAGGCGTTTGCGAACATTGCCGAGCTTTCGGATATTCCACATAAGAAGCCCTAAGCCCCCCACATGGTCCATATGGGTATGGGATATAAATATACTGCGTATTCTTAATAAATCAACTCCCATGAGACACGCTGTATATGAGCTTGTTTCGCCTGCGTCAAACCAGTATAACCCGTTTTCCAGCTCAAAGGCGAAGCCTAAATGATGTCTGCCCTTCATTGGCTCTGTCCCCGCACAGGTGCCGAATGTGTGTAGCTTCAAAAGAGTCACTCCAATGCACAATATTTTGTGTCTTTCTTACAATTTCCTTCTACAATATACTCTATTTAGTATAATTAGTCAATTATCGGGGTGTATTTTTTGTTATTTTGACAATAGATTATGGAGATAATCTATGATAGAATACTTATAATAATTAAGGATGATTAAATATGATTCTTGCCGGACTGCGTAAACTGTCACTTCTTGATTTTCCGGGAAAAACCTGTTGTACCGTTTTTACGCTTGGATGTAATTTCAGGTGTCCGTTTTGTCATAACGGCTCGCTTGTGGTAGACCTTGATAATTCGCCCCGCGTATCAGAAGAAGATTTTTTCGCTTATTTAATACAACGAAAAAAGCTCTTGGAAGGAGTTTGCGT
>MWBL01000093.1 GCA_002069015.1 Firmicutes bacterium ADurb.Bin300
TCTCCGTCCGTGTCTAAATCCTCGGGGCGCGTCTTGCTGTACTGTAAAAGCGGAATAGTCCTTATAAATCCCTTACAGGTCTTGAATATATACATATCCGGTATTCCGTTCTCGTCAAACTGCAGTCTGTAATGCACCTGCATCCATCCGGGAAGCCTTGTGTTATCTGCTTTACTGAAATACACTCCTGCCCTGTCGGCAGCTTCGATAATCGCTTCGCCCCGTGAAGCATCCCATATTGACGGGTCGGCAACGCCGATTATCTGTTTTCCTTTTAGCCATCTATGCTCTTTTTCTATACTCGCAATCTCCGAGAATATCTTGTCGGGAGTCCATTTAACTCCCTCATTGGGGTTATTGGTACAGCCGTACAGCTCTAATATTCTGTAGAGCCTCCCGTCAAAGTCCACAGCCCACCATCCGCAGGAAAACGGTTTACTGTATCCAAAGTCAAACGAGCGGTATATAATCCAATCTTTCGGTATCTCAAAAGGCTCAATTATATGAGTAAACCTGCCGTCTGAATAATGTGCCGGTATATCCCTGAATTCCTCGAAAAATTGACCCTCGAATATATCCCAATTGCCATACCTGTGAGCTTGTCTCATCGCCTCGGGTAAGTTGTCAAGTATCTGCACATACTCGGGGTTATTGCTCATCAAGATATGGTTGTCGTCTACCGTCGCGGGGATAAAATCATAATCGTCAGGGACCTCGGCTGCCTCGTACTGCCCTTTAACGAATAAACGCTTGAACCAATCATGCCCGACACCGCCCGGGTTTCCCGTGAAATACATCCGGGGCTTGAAGTCTGTCCTTGTAGTCCTGTTACAGGTCATTAAAAACTGCACCATCGACCAAGTGAAATGAGTACATTCCTCTATCCCTATTACATCGTATTCCTGTCCTTGATATTGGTATATATCGGTCTCGGTATCGCAGTACCCCATCCGTATTCTGCTGCCGTTCGGGAATGTAAAAGCTCTCTCATCTTTAGAGTATTTAGCTATACCGTTGAGCTGTGCCAACATCGGCAAAATATGATTTTCCCGAAGCTCGGGCAAGGTCTTACGCAATAACAGAAGATTGAGCCTGTTATAATGTAATGCAAGCAGGATAAGCTTTGTTCGCATCGCCCACGATTTGCCGCCGCCTCTTGCCCCACCGTAACCTATAAATCGCTTTGTGGACTTGAAAAACAGCTCCTGCTTCGGATTCGGCAAAGCGATTACAAGCCTCTTCATTCGCCTCATTTGCTCCATTTGTTTACCGGTTCGTTTATTGATACATTTATCTCCTCGCCGCCGGGTTCGTTTTCCTTTAGCTTTAGTTTGTCAAGCTCAAGCTTCTTGCAGACCATCTCCATTTCAAATCTTTCCGAAAACGTCGGTAAATCATTGAGATTTCTAATAACAAAAGTTAAATCCTTCATTGCGGCTACAAGCTCCTTAATGTACTTTGCATCAAGACCCTCCCCCATATTTTCCCGGGCTACTATTGTTCTTAACTTTTCGATTAAATCCTCAATCAAAAGTGTCATATTATCCGCCGCCGAGCAAAGCGGCGTCAATTTGTTAAATTCTTTCTTCGGTTTCTTGGACAAACATGTCAACTCCCGTTATAATATTTCATACTTACCGCTCGAAATTGCGGACATCTTCTTCCTCCTTCCTTACTACAGTAATCAACCTCATGCCTTGCCTTTGCGGCAATGCTTTGGAATTTTTGAGCGCAAATTGTCCCGCCAATAGCGCCCTCACATATAATCGTTGATTTGCTTTCCCTCAAATAATAGGGACACAGGATACGAGCCTCAATAAGCTTCGACACATTTTTCAACCTCCCGCTATAGAACATTTGTTCTGTATGCTTGCTCGTATTTTACATCCAATTTCTGTAAATTTCAACCCCAAAATAGAACAAATGTTCTATTTTGGGGTTTTTGTATGAATACACAAAAAGCCGATACATTTGTGTACGATTTTCACAAATATATCGGCTTACACTTAGTCTACCGTTTACTTAATGTATTTTGCAAGCATACTCATTAGGGCTTCGGCACTGAAGGGCTTGACTAAATAGTCATTCATACCTGCCGCTGCCGCACTTTTGCGCTCATGCTCACTATCTATCACCGTAACGGCTATTATCGGTATGCTTTCAGCGTCGCTATGCGATGAGCCTCTGATTATCCCTGTTGCATTAATTCCGTCATAAATGGGCATCGTCGTATCCATCAGTATAGCAGAAAACTCACCCTCGTCAGAACAGGTGAAGGCGGTAATCACCTCTTTACCGTTTTGAACACACTCAACCAAAAATCCGTTTTTTTCAAGCATTGACTTAGTTGCAAATCTGTTGAGACTATTGTCATCCGCAATCAATATTTTCTTTTTATTGCCGTCCATTGCCGTACCCTCTCCTTTACTCCGGTTTGTTTTATCAAATTATTACAATATATGTTTTCATTTATAATTCGCTACAATTTCCTGTTCTATTTACAGTTATATCACGTTTTATTCCCGTTTGCAAGTACTTTTACTAAATTTGTTAAATTATTTTGTTATATTTTAGTAATAATAAATAAAATCCGCCTTAAAATCTTATTCGAAGGCAGATTTTATTCTTTCTTTTAGTATATCTTCGTATTAAGAATCCGCTTTTTTCAAGAACCTCTTATCTTCTTGGGGAAGGTCAAGCCCGAGCGTCCCCCCCGGATTAAAAATGAAGTCAGGGTCAAAGTATTCCTTTAATGCCTTTAAAACACCGTATTCCGTTATTCCCAATGAACCCTCAAGCCATGGGGCAAACATCTTACCTATTCCGTGATGGTGACTTATTGCCGCACCCGATTTCTGTATGGCGTCAAGTATTGTGGAGTGATACTTCTTAAACTCCTCGGCATCATTCATCTTCGTAATAAATATAAAATACAAATTAGCACCCTGAGCATAGCAATGCGACATATGCGTAGTAACCACCGTATTGGGCAGGGCGTGACAAACCTCCCTGACCTCCTTATGAACCTTCGCCATATTTGACCAATTGACTGAGCATTCAAGAGTATCGGTGGTAATTCCGAAATCCATAAGCGTATCGCGCAGATAAGGGTCTGTAAATCTTCCGTGCTCCCAGCTTTTACAAACAAACGAGGTCAGACTCATCCCATCGTATTTTCTTGCTATTTTAGCAATATTCCTTGCAATGTTCTTGGAAAAGCCTTTTTCCCCGTCGGTAAAGCCCAGGAATAAACACCTTTCCATGTCTTTATAACCCTTAATCTTGAATACTTTTGCAAGCGGAGTTTCATCAGCATTGTAAAGGCGAAGCATAAGATTTGTTTCCTCCGGGTCGGAAAGCCTGAACACGGAGGCAAAGCCGCACTCTTTTTGCATCATTTCCCTTGCGGCATTCATTGCTGTTTCCCAGTTTTTGAAAATGTACGAAAAACGCTTTCTGTTTTCGGGCATATATCTGAAAACCTTAAGAGTAACCTCTGTAAGTACGCCGAATGTTCCCTCGCTGCCCATCATTATCTGGTTTAGATCGGGCCCCGTAGCCTCCCTTGGATAATGACTCGTCTTAAAGGACCCTTTTATGGTAGCATATTTTTGAGAAAGAACAATGTCCGCAATTGTGCCGTAATATGTGCTGTTTTGACCGGCTCCTCGTGTAACAACCCAGCCCCCGACGCTGCTGTATTCGAATGACTGCGGGAAATGACCGCATGTATACGCCCTCTTAGCGCCAAATCTCTCAACCGCTTTATTCAGATTTTCCTCAAGAACGGGACCTGACATTCCCGCTTGAACCGTTATCGTTTGGTCAATCTCATTGAACTCTATAACCTTATTAAAGCGTTTTCGCATATCGAGTGAGATGCCGCCCCTGATAGGCTCTACTCCTCTTGTCACACTGCTGCCGCCTCCGTATACATAAAGCGGTATTTTATGCTGCGCGGCATACTTAACTATACGCTCTGCCTCATCGGTTTCTCCGGGATAGACGACTACATCCGGTAAGCTTTCAAGCTTGCCTTGACGCATTCTGAGCAAATCATACGCCGTGCTGCCGTATGCAACCGAAAGACGCTCGTAATCGCCTTGGCTGACATTATCCTCGCCTACAATAGCCTTCAGGGCATCTATGTGCTCACTCTCAAGCTTTGGCAAAGAGTCAAGCTTTACCTTGTCAAACCCCGGGTCTAAACGGTAGTCCTTGAAATCCTCGTCCGTCATTTCGAAAATTTCTTTCATCATTTTGTAAAGACTTTCTTTGGGGTATTTTACAAACTCGGGATCACCCCAGCGAAAAATTGAGCGGTAGCTGTCGGCGGGAGCCGCCTGTGTTATCCATTTAGGCTCAAAATCCTTATACGACTTAGTACTCATAAAATCACTCCTCTATTTAGATTTTTATAATGTCTTAAGTATATTGCTCGTAGCTATTATATCAGCGCCAAGGCCAAGGACGTCTTGGATAATAATCTCCCCTTTGCCTATTCTTTTGTCAAGACAAACGTTGTTTATTTCCTTCATAACGTCGAATATTCTTGCTTTCGGTATTTCTGCCGAAACCCTGACGGGAAGAACCGGGACATTGGGAAAAACGGTTTTCACGGTAGAGCTTATTGTTCTTTTCGGATTAAGCAGCTCCGCCTTCGCAAAATCCACGCCCCTTTTGCATCTATTTTTGCGTACCGTAATTTCGCCGTTCACCTTTTCAACCTCAAGCTCGCAGCCGTTGGGACATTCGATACAAACTATCGTTTCCATTTTAACCTCCTTTAACCTATAGAAAATTCAACCGAACTGTTTTTATTTAAGTTAAATTTACTGAAATCAATAACAAGCCTTTCCATCTCGGGCGGACGCAGAAAAGCGTATTTCTTTTCAAAAACAGTCTTTCCGTCAACACTTACGCAAAGCTTTTTTCCGTTTAATACATCATTGCTTCTGAAATATACAAGAACCGCCGAAAGCTCGCTTGTCAAATCCAGTGCTTGCGGGACTACATACATTAAATTTTCCCCGACACTCAGCTTGACTCTTTCCCTTTCCTTTTTGACGAAGTTTGCCGCTGCCCTCCCCGCGTCCGAGGCGTTTTCGGACACATAGTCAACAAGGTCGTTAACATGCAGGGCGTTTCCGCATGAAAACAATCCGTCTACGGATGTCATATAAAGGTTGTCGCAAAGGGGACCCTTTGTCCTGCCGTTAAGCTTTACGCCTAAGGATTCGGCAAGCTCGTTTTCGGGAATTAACCCGACCGAAAGTATAAGCGCATCGCACTCGATTTTTTCTTCACTTCCCTTTATGGGAGTCATATTCTCATCTACCTTGGATATCTCTACGCCCGTCAGACGCGAATCACCGCAGACCTTAGTTACCGTATGTGAAACATGAAGCGGTATATGATAATCGTTAAGGCACTGATGAACATTCCTTGTCAGACCCGAAGGCGTAGCCTTCGCCTCATAGACACCGACTACCGTCGCCCCCTCCAAGGTTAACCGTCTTGCCATTATGAGACCTATGTCTCCGCTGCCGAGAATAACGCACCGTTTCGTCGGAAGCTGTCCATAAATATTAGTCAATGCCTGCGCCGTACCCGCCGTAAATACACCGGACGGGCGCGTTCCGTGAATAAACACCTGTTTTGCCGTCCGCTCACGGCAGCCGGTTGCAAGAATTATGGTCTTTGATTGAATATCCTCTACTCCCGAGCGGCTCACTGTACTTATTTTGAAGATACCTTTCTCCTTCGTAATGCTCGTTACAAAGGTTAAGGTCATTTTCTCGATACCTGCACACTCGAACATATCCATATATCTCTCGGCATATTCGGGTCCTGAAAGCTTTTCTCCGAAACGCAAGACACCAAAGCCGTCATGTATGCACTGCTTCAGAATTCCGCCAAGGCGCGCTTCACGCTCAATAAGCAATGTGTCGGCTCCTTGCTCCTTTGCGGATATGGCTGCAGCAAGACCGGCGGGTCCCCCTCCTATTACTACTAC
>MWBL01000094.1 GCA_002069015.1 Firmicutes bacterium ADurb.Bin300
CATCTTCGAATACTGGTCAAAAAATTGTCTATTATCATAAATGTTGTTCATATTCTCACCTTCTTTGTGTAGTTAATATCTTTCACCGGATATGTTCATCAGTCATTCGGAAAAATACCTTTCACTTCGTTAATCAATTGCTTTAGCTGCAAACAGGCATTTGCTCCATCTGTTCCGGCTACCGTAAAAATCGAATTTACTTTATCTTTGTATCCAAGTGGGTGAATGTTAAAATGCTCTATCATGCCGACTGCCTTTTTTTCGTTCAGGCAGTATTCTTCATTTACTGCAAACAACACCTGGTTCAGCGCTGAAATTGTCCGTACAATATGAGCAGTAACATAATAAACATCGTTTTTCTTTGAATTGCTTTCCGCGAACATTAAAGAAAACTCTGCTTCAAATGTAAAGAAACCAATAATAGCTCTTTTCAATTTCGGCGGGTATTTTTCCGCGACTTGCTTCAAAGCTATAATTTTACCCTGTTTATCCCACAATATCTTGCATACTGCTAATTCTCCCATATACATCACATTCATGTAAGCATGGGGATGTCCTGTTTGATAATGTGCGGAAATAACCCCTTCCTGACATTCTGAAATCACAATTTTTACTTTTTCCGCATCACGCAGAATGAAATCAACATGGTATCCACCAATAACGAGCCACCCTCCGCCATTAACCCATTGACCCCATTCGCCGGGAGGAACAATCAAATTATCCCTGTGTTCATCATCCACAAGTTTTGCTGCCTTGTTCAAGGACACAAGGTCAAGAGTTTCTTTATCGTAATAGATACCGATATCAATATCCGATTCAGAGGAATGCGTGCCCCTTGCACGGGATCCTCCAAGCACGACAGCCTGAATACCTGAAACATCTGCCAATACAGATACAACTTTATCTAATATTGTTTTAATATCATTCATGTATGCTCACCTCATTATACTTGAAGCTTTTCCAGTCTCGATTTATCGCTTCAAGAATTGCTTGTTTTAACTAACATCCAACCAGACCACACAACCCCCACAAATTCAAAAAACATCTAAATCGACCACTCGCGAACCCATGTTATCCAAACTGACCACTCGTCAAACACCGACATCTAAATCGCTCTGTCACGTTCAAAATCATGCCTTTGGACTTGTTCCCACGAACCGATATTTTCACAAATTTTACACATTGTATTTTAACTCTCAAACCTCGAAAAGCCCAATATTACTGGACTTTTGACACACTCACTTCTCAACCCTTGACATCAATACCACCGTCTCAACGTGGGGCGAGGTGATGGAAATAATGTTTGTGAGCTATTTTTATAGCAGCTGTTCGAGGAAACATGTCAATGGTTTCTGGTGATTTTTAAAAACGCTGTTCATGGGAACATATCACCGTTTTAGGTATACTTTTTCACAATTTCATCCGGTAAATAAATAACATATTTGCATATCAAGTCTCCGCCAAGTACGGACTGGACTACTTCTCCGTCAAGTTCAACATTTAATACCGCTTCCCACATCACTTTGGCGTGGCCAAGACTGCAAAAACATAGCGTTTTTGATACTTCTACACCTTCAGTTAGTATGGATTCCCGCGCAAACGGACAATGACAGGCATAATAGCGCTTTTTTCGCTCATCGGTCTCTTTAATATAGTTAACCATATCATATGGAAAGCCAGTAATATGTATTTCCGCACCCTTTCTAGCCTTATCTGTAAGTATACCTTGCTCGAATATAAAATCATAAACCTCTTTTGCAATAGGCTGTCCGTAAAAATCTCCTCCTGTATCACGTAAATGGGTAAAGTACTCAACATCCTCTTTGTATTTATTTTCAATAAATGTATCAATATTGTAACCACTCTCGGCAAACTTCTCTCTTGCCCAATCAAACTGTGAATGTTTTAGACCATGCCGTACATTGGTTAAGATTGTTTTAGCTGTCTCGGTATCAGTCATACTGTCAAAGCGGCGCATAAACTCACGCATAGTCTTACAACCACATTTATATTCATTGTCGATATCCGGAACGCCAATACCATCTGTCAGAATAGCCCAAGCTTGTTCTCCGAGTTTTGCACAAACCTCATTTTTCAGTGTATCCATAATAATTTCGTCTCTGTATTCAATAATCTCAGACACAAATAACTCCTCCTCAATATTCAAATTGCCCTTCTTACTATGCCTCCTGAAATGAAAAAAGCTGCTGTTCATAATATGGCTTGAACCCAAGTTTTTCATAAAGCTTAATTGCTTCAAAGCTTGAGCGCAACGTCACAATTTCAACACCGTTTTTATGTAATTCTTGAAGGGCTTTCAAGCAAACAGCATATGCCACTCCATTCTTTCGATATTCTTTCAAGGTTGATACAAATTCCAAAGATGCCTTTGAACCATCTTTGATCGTGGCTGCCGTACATACAGGTATTCTATTAAGAAAACCAAGATAAAAGGTATACTCCTCTCGCTCAAGCCAAATGCAGTAATGTTCGGTGGTCAATAACTCCCATCCATGTAAGGCTTCATTGACCACATTCACCCATGTCGAGAATTCAGATATTGATTCTACTTCTCTAATTTCTACCATTTTACTGCTCTGCGGCAGATTGGCTAAAACATCCATATCCATTGCCATTCCATATTCAGGGTGTTCTCTATCTGTTATGTCCTTGAAACCTTTCTTTATAAGAATATCCGATACTTTTTCAGGTTGTGAACACGGTGTCAGAACCCATAAAGACGGAACTATGCCAGCTTGAATATCCGGTATGAGTCTATCGATTTCTTCCTCTACCATGGCAGAGCATTCTACTTTGTAAACGATAGCAGGGCCCTTCTCACCTGGCAAAGGTACAATCCATTCAATCGCACCATCATGATGATACATGTTATCCGCTAAAGCGAAAGTACGGAAATAAATCTCAGATCCTATTACAATTGCCTTAATGTATTGTTTTTGATTCATAGGTACACCCCTAAACATACCAAACAAGCTTCACTAAAATGTACTTTTTATCATCATTCTTTTTCAGTCTTATTATAGTGTACTATAATTTACCAGAATTTGCATCAATAATTTTCAAACTCTACTTTATTAGTCTATCTGAAGAGTAATCTCTGAATAAGTCTTTACTAATATCAAGGTTGGGCATTTATTCTGTAGCGGAGGTACTGACCCGGCAATAGGTAGCAATCTTGAGGCTTTCAGACGCGACATTAAGACAATATACTCAACATGCTCCGTGTGAGGGAACATATCGACGGGTTGGACCTTGCTTATCTCATAACCGCCTTCCGCGAGTATTTTGAGGTCCCTTGCGAGGGTGGTGGGATTGCAGGAGACATAAACGATTTTGGGAGTTTTTGATTCGATTATCGCGCGAAGAAGCTCTGGCTCGGCGCCTTTTCTCGGCGGGTCAAGCACCGCGACATCCGGGCGAATACCTTCGTTCACCAGCCGCGGAAGCTCTTCTTCAGCCTTCGCGCAAATAAACTTTGCGTTCGTTATGCCGTTTATGCCCGCGTTGTTTATCGCGTCATTCACGGCTTCGGGCACGTTTTCTATCCCGATCACGGTTTTAGCTTTTTGAGCGAGCAGCAAAGTGATCGTGCCTATGCCGCAGTAGATATCGATAACGGTCTCGTTTCCCGTAAGAGCCGCGTATTCAAGAGCCGTTCCGTACAGTTTTTCTGTTTGAACGGGATTTACCTGCAAAAAGGAGGCGGGGCTGACCATGAATTTAAGAGAGCAAATCTCCTCTTCGAGCCTTTCCTTGCCCCATAAAACGACATATTTTTCGCCGAGTATAACGCTCGTTTGTTTTGAATTGACGTTGTGGATTATCGAAGCAAGTCCCGGGACCCGCTCGCGGAGAATAGTTACAAGTTCGTCCTTGCGGGGCAGGCTGCCCGTCGTAACTACGACGGCCATCACCTCTCCGTTTGTGCTCGTCCTCGCGACGATATGACGGAGCGTCCCTTTTTGCGTCTGCTCGTCATACGCGCGGATACCGAATTCGTTTGCCCAGTCCCTGACTGCGTTAACGCAAAGGATTACCGATTCATCCTGGATGGAGCAGTCGCTTATCGGGATTATCCTGTGGCTTCGGGGAGCGAAAAACCCGGCTTCGATTTTTCCGTTGACGAAGGAGACGGGGAAAGCGCCTTTGTTACGATATGACCAGGGCTTGCTCATGCCGATAGTCTCGTTTACGCTGATGCCTTTGAAGCCTCCTATACGCTCGAGCGCGTCCGTTACTGCCTGCCGCTTGTATTTCAACTGCGCATCATAGCGGATATGCTGCAAAGCGCATCCTCCGCAGCTTCCGTATACCGGGCATAGCGCCTCTGCCCTTTCGGCGGACGAAGTCAAAATCTTTTGAAGCTTTCCGACGCCGTACCCCGGATTGACCTTTATTATATGCGTTTGCACCTTTTCGCCCGGAATCGCTCCCGGAACGAACACCGCATAATCATCATACCTCCCGACTCCCTGCCCCTGCGAGTTGAGAGCCGTGATTTCGATAATGATATCGTCATTCTTTTTTACGGGCGGCTGCCGCTTCATCTGACCACCGTTCTGTCGATTAAAACTTTGCTAACGTTGCGTTGACTGCGTACAGTTTTGCGTCAAGCCTGTCCGGCGTGCTGACCGCCTCCGCAATATCAACGTCTATGACCCTGTTTTCCTTTATGCCTACGGCTCTTCCGGTCTTGCCCTCGTCGATGAGCTCGACCGCTCTGGCTCCCATCCTCACCGCTATTATCCGGTCGTGCGCGGTCGGGTTGCCTCCGCGCTGTATATAGCCGAGGACCACGGATTTGCTTTCGATATCCGTATTTTCGCATAAGTATTTCACAAGATCCGATGCCTTTCCCGCTCCCTCGGAAATCATGACTATGCTTGTTTTCTTTCCCTTGATTTTGTTGACGGTCAGCTGCTCCGCGACCTTTTCCCAAGGCAAGGGTATCTCCGGCACGATAATGATATCGGCCGCCGCCGCGACGCCTGCCCACAGCGCGATATCGCCGCAGGCGCGCCCCATCACTTCGATGATTCCGACCCGGTCATGAGAAAGCATCGTATCCTTGATTTTATAGATTTCCGCCATCACATTGTTTATTGCCGTATCAAAGCCTATGGTGAAATCCGTATACCCCATATCGTTATCTATGGTGCCGGGAATACCGACTGCGCGTATTCCGGCGTCCGACAGAGCCTTTACTCCTCTGAAACTGCCGTCGCCCCCGACGACGACAAGACCGTCCATATTATAAGCCCTAATGACGTCAAGCGCTTTTTGCATACCGTCCGGCCGCATGAATTCGGCGCTTCTCGCCGTTCTTAGTATGGTTCCCCCTTTATGCATGATATTTTCAACATCGCTGTGATGAAGCTGCCGGACGCTGCCTTCTATCAGGCCCTTGTATCCGTGATAAATCCCCATCACCGCGTATCCGCGCGCCATCCCTTCCTTGAAAACCGCGCGGATGGCAGCGTTCATGCCCGGCGTGTCCCCGC
>MWBL01000095.1 GCA_002069015.1 Firmicutes bacterium ADurb.Bin300
TTTGCGGCATACGGGGTTTTTTCCGCAATTACAATATCGCCGTTAAGTATACCCGCCTTTATCATGCTGTCTCCCCTGACGCGCAGGGCAAAAAGAGGCTTATCGCGTGATACTCTTCCCGAATAAGGTATATAGCCTTCAATCTGCTCAACCGCAAGAATCGGCATACCTGCCGTAACGGTACCCAGCAGCGGCACGGAAAGCACATTGTCAACCTGACCTAACAGCCTGATTGAGCGTTTAAGAAGCGGGTCGCGCATAATGTACCCGGCTTTTTCAAGAGCATCCAAGGCAGCTTGAACGGAGGAGGTTGATTTAAGTCCCACCGCGGCGCCAATCTCCCTTACGGAAGGCGGCACTCCGTCCTGAGAACGCTCCATAAGATATTCGTAAATTCTTTTTTGAGTAGCGTTTATAGGTTCCATAAAACTAGTCCCCTTCTAAAGATTTTACAGAACATATACTCTTAAATAGGGAAAGCCAAAAGTAACGTTCCAAAGAAATCACGGCAATTCTCGTGTGGCGTTACCGCGGTTTCGAGGTCATTATAACACATCGTTTAACAAAAAGCAAACATTTGTTTGATTTTTTATTTTTTTCTTAAAAAAATGAGCAGGACCGAAATATCACAGGGAGACACCCCGCTTATTCTTGAAGCTTGTCCGACATTTTCCGGTCTGATTCTTGAAAGCTTTTCTGCCGCTTCAAGCCTTAAACCTTTAATTTTTGTATAATCTATATCCTCGGGCAACTTCCTGTTTTCGAGCCTTTGTGCCTCGGCTATTGCCGCCTCCTGCCTTTTGATGTACCCCTCATACTTAATGGCAATTTCAGCCTGTTCTATAATGTCCCGCGAAAGTCTCGGGCAAGCTTCGTCAAAAGGCCGGAGAATTTCATAGCTGAGCTGCGGACGCTTCAAAAGCTCGGAAAGCTTGACTCCCGTGTCTACCGCGGCCGTGCCGTGTGCGGCAAGAACGGCATTAAGCTTTTCATTAGGCGCAATTGTCGTCCTTTTTGCCCTCCTGATTTCTTCCTCGATAAGGGCAGCCTTCTTTTTTACCTCGTTATACTTTTTCTTACTTATAAGACCGAGCCTAAAGCCCTTTTCTGTCAGGCGTAAATCCGCGTTGTCCTGACGCAAAACAAGTCTGTATTCGCTTCTCGATGTCATCATTCTGTACGGATCCTCACAGCCTTTAGTCACCAAATCGTCGATTAGCGTTCCGATATACGAGGAAGATCGCGGCAAAATAAACGAAGGCTTTCCGAGTGCCCTGTGCGCGGCGTTTATTCCGGCAACAAGCCCTTGTGCCGCCGCCTCCTCATAGCCGCTCGTTCCGTTGAATTGCCCTGCCGCAAAAAGGCCGTCCCTGTCCAGAAATTCAAGGGTCGGTTTTAGGGAGAGGGGATTTATGCAGTCGTATTCAATAGCATATGCATTTCTCATTACCCTTGCCTTTTCAAGCCCGGGTATGCTCTTTAGTATTTTATCCTGAACATCAACAGGCAGGGAGCTTGAAAGACCTTGAAGATACAGCTCCTTTGTGCTAAGTCCGCACGGCTCTATAAAGACCTGATGGCGCTCCTTGTCGGAAAAACGAACTATTTTGTCCTCAATGCTCGGACAGTATCTCGTCCCTATTCCCTCAATCTTATGCGAATAGAGGGGCGAGCGGTTGATATTGTCGAGAATAATCTTCTTTGTCTCTTCATTTGTATAAGTTATATGACATATTTCACGGTTTTTCGGCTTTTTCCTCGTCCAGAACGAAAACGGCGTAATAGCCTCGTCTCCCGGCTGCTTTTCAAGGCGTGAAAAATCAACGCTGTCCGAGTTCACCCGGGGCGGCGTTCCCGTCTTAAAGCGCCGCAGCTGTATTTTAAGCTGTTTTATGGATTTTGAAAGCTCAAGCGAGGGGAACATTCCCTCGGGACCACCGTCATATGAAATGTCCCCGACGTAAATTTTGCCCCCGAGGAACGTTCCTGTTGCAATAACTACGCTCTTTGCGGTATAAACACATTCTAACTTCGTTTTCAGCTTCCATGTTCCCTCTTTTGCTTTTTGGATGCTGACAATTTCCGCTTGCTTCATATCGAGGTTCTTTTGACTTTCAAGAGCAAGCTTCATATATTTTGAGTATTCCCTACGGTCAATTTGCGCGCGAAGCGAGCGTACGGCAGGTCCTTTTCCCGTATTAAGCATACGGCTTTGAATTAAGGTTTTATCGGCCGCCTTGCCCATTTCTCCTCCCAAAGCGTCGATTTCCCGCACCAAGTGCCCCTTTGATGTGCCTCCTATTGACGGATTACAGGCTAAGTTTCCAATCCAGTCAAGGTTAATCGTAAATATAACAGTTGCCGCGCCAAGGCGCGCCGAGGCAAGCGCGGCTTCAATCCCCGCGTGACCCGCTCCGATTACCGCAACATCGTAATTTCCGTCAAAAAACTCCATAAAAATCCCTTTTCGTTATTTCCCCACACAGAAGCTTCTGAAAACCTCGTTTACAACCGCTTCAGACGCATTTTCTCCCGTAAGCTCCAAAAGCTTTGACACAGCGTCGTCAAGACTTACGCTTACGGCATCCCTTGTCACCTCGGAGCTTAAGGCGTCAAGAGCCTCTCTCACGCTTTCAAGCGCTTTTGAAACGCAGTTTCTCTGCCTTTCTGTAATAATAACGGGCTGTGAGGTGTCAAAATCGGCGGTACCTAAAACTCGCAGGATTAATGAGTTAAGTTCCTCTATTCCCTCTCTCCTTGAAGCAGAGATAAAGGCTATATTTTCTGTTACCGCTTTTACCTGCTCGATATCAAGCCTTGCTTTTTTATCGGTTTTATTTACGGCAACCACACATTTTTTCATAGCGGCCTTTTTAAGAAGCTCTAATTCCCCCTGCGTCAGTTCCTCTGAATTCTCAAGCACAACAATTACAAGCTGTGCCCTCTGCATCCTTTTAATAGCTCTTTGTATCCCGATTTTTTCAATCTCGGATAAGGCTTCTTCGTGTATCCCCGCCGTATCGGCAAGGCGAAGGGTAGTATTTTCCACTCTTACTGTTTCCTCTATTATATCTCTTGTGGTACCCGCCTCGGGCGTGACAATAGCCTTTTCCGTTCCCGCAAGGACGTTTAACAGCGTGGATTTCCCGACATTGGGCTTGCCGACTATAACCGTGTCTACTCCCTCGATAACCGCTCTTCCCGCATCAAAGGAATCAAGCAGCTTTTTTAAGGTTTTTTCAACCTGCCGTAATGATTTGAAAAGCTTTTCGTCCGAGAGCTCGGGTATATCCTCTTCGGGATAATCCGCCCAAACGGCAAGGTGTGCGCAGATTTTCGTCAAAACGGCGGCGGCGGATTTTATTTCCTTGCTTAAGCTGCCGTCAAGCACGTTGAGCGTTGCCTCTCGTGCCGCCTCACCCTTTGCCCCGATAAGCCCCATTATTGCTTCTGCCCTCGACAAATCGATTTTACCGTTTAAGAAAGCTCTTTGTGTGAACTCTCCGGGCTGCGCGGGTTGAGCGCCCGCAGACAGTACGGCGCGCAAAATCCGGCTCATTATATAAGGTCCGCCGTGTCCCGAAAGCTCGACTACATCTTCTCCCGTATAGCTTTTCGGGGCACGGAATAAAAGAGCTATCGCTTCGTCAATTTTTGTTGTCCCGTCATAAACATGTCCGAGCGCGGCACAGTAACCGCCTCGGGAAGCTAAAGGCTTACCCGAAGCGGATACAAAGACCTTATCGGCAATTTCAATTGCCTTTTGACCGGAAATTCGCACAATTCCTATTCCTGCCGAAGCTTGTGCGGTGGCAATAGCCGCTATCGTGTTCATTATCCTTACATATCCTTTGGCTTTACGCCATCATTTTCTTTAAGAATTCCACGGCTTTCGCAATGTCTTTTTCAGGATTGTCGCCGACTTCTCTTTCAATCGTAAGAAAGCCCTTAAACCCGATATCTTTTAAAGCCGCAAGATAGCCCTCCCAATTAACGCCGCCCTCGCCTAACGGAACCTCTTCAAAGGAGGGAGCGGTAACTATCTCTGACTTTGCGTTGTCATAGACTGAATCGGGATTGTTGTCACTTAGGCGTATGCCGTCCTTGGCGTGTGTGTGGACTATGTAATCCTTAAGAGTATAAACCGCTTTGACAGGGTCGTCGCCCGTCACCATTACAAGGTTTGCGGGGTCAAGGTTTACAGAAACGCCCTTTGAGTCAAGCGTATCAAGAAAGTCCTTTAAGACCTGTGCTGTTTCCGGTCCCGTTTCAACCGCAAAATGAGCGTTTATGGAGTCCGCATATTCCGCAAGCTCCCCGCACGCCTCCTGTAATATTTTATACCTGTCGTCATCGGCGTCCTCGGGAACCACGCCGATATGAGTTGTGACTATATCGGTTTCAAGCTCTTTCGCAAGGTCGAGAATTCTCTTTGATTTCTCAATCTTTGCGGAATTTTTCTCGGGATTTGTAAAGCCGCCTCCTCCCAAGTCGCCGCAGAGTGCGGAAATGACAAGACCGTTTGACTTCACTAAATCAAGAAACTCTCTTCTTGCTGCAGCGTTAAGGTTTTCGGGCGCCATTTCTCCCCATGTCGAATAAACCTGAATGCCCTTTACGCCGTCAAGCTTCGCCGCCTTTAGGACCGCCTGTTTGGAAGGGATTCTGAAGCTGTCGATAATTACGCCGATGGGAAAGTTGTACATAACACAAACTCCTTTTCTGTTTTTTATAAAAAGATGTAGCTCCCCCTTAAAATTCAGAGAACCCACACTTAGTGTTTTGCAGGAAACCGACTTTTTTCATAACCTTGTCAAGCGTTCTTTGCGAACGGATTAAGGCTTTTTGAGCGTTGTTTTCCATACATTGCGTTAAATATTCCTTGTCTTTAATGTACCGCTCATAGCTTTCTTTAATAGGTCTAAGCTCCTGTACAGCCACCTCGGCAACGGCTGACTTGAAATCACCGTAGCCTTTTCCCGAAAATTCTTTTTCAATTTCGTTATAGTCTTTTCCCGTGCAAGCCGAGTAAATGCTCATCAAATTGTTTATACCGTCCTTGCCTTCACGATAAGCGACAAGCGACCCGCTGTCCGTAACGGCGCTTTTTATCTTTTTTACAATAGCATTAGGCTCGTCAAGAAGAGAAATATACGATTTCTCGTTATCGTCGGATTTGCTCATTTTGCCGGTTGGGTCCGTCAGCGACATTATTTTTTCCCCCGTCTTGCCTATGAAGGGTTGGGGAATATTAAACACTTCGCCGTAAAACGAATTAAACCTTTGCGCTATATCCCTTGTTATTTCAAGATGCTGCTTTTGATCTTGTCCTACCGGTACAAAATGAGCGTTATAAAGCAGAATATCCGCCGCCATAAGAGTGG
>MWBL01000096.1 GCA_002069015.1 Firmicutes bacterium ADurb.Bin300
GTTGTCAAAACTTATTCTAACAGAACTCAATCACTTTTTCTATACTTTTGGTCTCACATCAATTGTAACACTACACAATTAGAAAAAAATACACTTGCAAAAAAATAATTAATTGTGTAATATGTATAAATGTAGAATGGTAATGTTGTATAACACATTGGAGGTTGCCGTATGTCCAACAGATTGTTTCAGGGTGTCCTGCAACAAATGCGAGAAGTTGTCGACAGAACAATTGGAGTAATAGATGAGACAGGTGTTGTGATTTCGTGTAGTGACCCCGGTAAAATCGGCGAGGTTCATGATGTACCGATAGCCCAGGTTTTTGCCGCCGCAGAGCTTTTTGTGTTTAATGGGTACAGCTATCGGACGTTCGGTACGCTTATGCATCCGGAATATGTCGTATTCGCAGAAGGGGACGACGAAAAGGCAAAATGCTACGCGGGGATGCTCTGTGTTTCTTTAAACGGTATCAGGCAGTATCACGATGAGAGATATGACAGGAGCAATTTTATAAAAAACGTAATACTTGACAATATCCTGCCCGGGGATATCTATCTCAGGGCAAGGGAGCTTCACTTCAACAGTGATTTGCCAAGGGCGGTTCTTCTTATCAGAATACCGGAAAGCAGTGATAATTCTCTTTTGGACTTGGTTCAAAGCCTTTTTCCGGACAAGTCTAAGGATTTTGTGATTAATGTCAGCGAAACCGATATAGCTCTTGTTAAAGAGGTAAAGCCTGACAATGATGCGAAGGATCTTGAAAAGCTTGCACGCTCGGTGTCTGATGCAATTTCTAACGAGCTTTATACACGTTCTCTTGTCGGCATAGGCACTACCGCAACAAGCACCAGAGACCTTGCGCGCTCATTTAAGGAGGCGCAGGTTGCACTTGAGGTAGGCAAGGTGTTCGACACGGAGAAGAATATAGTCAGCTATGAGCATTTGGGTATAGCAAGGCTTATTTATCAGTTGCCTACCACATTATGCGAGATGTTCCTTCGTGAGATATTCAGGAAGGGCTCTATTGATACGCTCGACCAGGAAACGCTTTTTACAATCCAAAAGTTTTTTGAGAATAATCTCAATGTCTCGGAAACGTCGCGAAAACTCTTTGTACACAGGAATACGCTTGTTTACAGGCTTGAAAAGATCAAAAAGCTTACGGGGCTTGATTTGCGTGAGTTCGATGATGCCATAGTCTTTAAGGTTGCTCTTATGGTTAAAAAGTATCTTGATGCAAAACCCGTTAAGTATTAAATCCCAAAATTATTAACAAAAAATTAAATTATGTCAATTTCTTTACAACCGGTTACATTTTGTTACCGGTTGTGGTATAATAGAAGCAATTTAGAAATGTGGTGTTGTGTTTGATTGAGTTTTCCAATGTTACAAAGGTATACGATAACAGCGGCATAAAGGCCCTGCAAAACGTTAACATTAAAATAGAAAAAGGCGAATTTGTTTTTGTAGTCGGCTCCTCCGGCGCCGGGAAAAGCACTTTCTTAAAGCTTATAATGCGTGAGGAGGTTCCTACCTCCGGCGAAATATCGGTAAACGGATGTGATTTGAATTTGCTCAGGAGGAGGCAAATTCCTTATTTCAGGCGCACACTCGGGATTGTATTTCAGGATTTTAGACTTATCCCTACTATGAACGTTTTTGATAATGTCGCATTTGCCATGCGCGTAGTGGGTGCAAGAGAATCGGAAATCAGAAAACGCGTTCCCTATGTTCTTGGTCTTGTCGGCTTGTCGTCAAAATCAAAAAGCCTGCCAACGCAGCTTTCGGGCGGGGAGCAGCAGAGAGTCGCCCTGGCGAGAGCTCTTACAAATAACGCGGGTTTGATTATTGCGGATGAGCCTACGGGAAATATTGACCCTGAAATGTCCTATGAAATAGTTGACCTGTTAAACCATATCAATGCCGAGGGGACTACTGTTGTTATGGTAACACACGAGCATTCGCTCGTCAGGAAATTCAACAAGCGTGTAATTAAAATAGAGCAGGGCAAAGTTGTTGCCGATGCCAATGACGCTTCCTCTCTCCCCATTGCTCCCCAAGAGGATGACGAAAATGAGCGAGAAGGAACATACTTTGCCGACCCGCAAAAGGATCTTGATTTCGAATATCTGATGCGCACATACGGAGTGGATTCGGCACAGGATGAAATTCTGCTTTCCGAAAATGAAAAATTAGGCATTGAAGACGAGCTTGAGTCTGCCGCAGAGGACTCGAAAGAGACCGAGAAAGCGGGTGACGCCGAATGAGAAGAGGAAGATTAAGATACTTAATGAGGGAGGGCGTCAGGAGCCTATGGGTAAACCGGCTTATGTCTCTTGCGTCGGTAGCCGTGCTCCTTGCCTGTCTGCTTATAATAGGCTGCGGCGCCATGGTGTTTGTAAATATTGAATCGATGCTTGATATTGTAGAGGCTCAGAATGTAGTGATGGTTTATGTGAAGGACGAGGCAACGGAATTTGAAACGTCACTTCTGAAAGCTCGGCTTGAGGGCACAGATAATGTTAAAGAGGTAATTTTTATTTCCCGTGAGGAGGCTTTCAAGGCACAGCTTGAAAAGCTCGGGGAAGGAGCTTCGTATCTTGACGCTCTTGACGCGTCCATTCTCCCGAATGCATATAAGGTGAAAATCACCGATATGAGCAGATTTTCCGAAACGGTTGAAAAAATAAAAGGCTACGACAATATTTTAAGCATCAGAGAAAGCGGGGACCTTGCCGATAAGCTGACAACTATCAGGACTTCCGTTACATATGTATCAATAGCTCTTATTTCTCTTTTGTTCCTGGTAGCAGTGTTTATAGTAGCAAACACGGTTCGAATAACGATGTACAGCAGAAGGCTTGAAATAAGCATAATGAAAGCGGTCGGGGCGACTAACTCATTTATTCGGTTTCCGTTTATGATTGAAGGAGTTTTGTTGGGAATCATAGCCGGCATCGTTTCGCTTGCTATTGTTTGGGGGCTTTATGAGCTGGCAGCAAACGTTTTTCAAAATCTTCTTTCGGTAATCGGCGGCTCGCCCGTTCCGTTTACACAATATGCCGCAAAGCTGTCTGGTATTTTTATTTTAGTGGGGATATGCACCGGCTCCTTCGGGAGCATATTCTCAATGGGAAAATATCTTAGAGAACAGGGGAGTGTTGTCTCAAATGAAAAATAACGCGATCTTAAGATTGATATCGCTTGCGCTTTTGACCGCATTGCTGTTTTGCACCTTTTCAAGTACAGGCGTCGTCATGGCGTTAAGCGATGAGGAAAAAGCACAACAGCTTGAAAATGAGATAAAAACCATTCAGCAACAAATAGATGCAAACAAGGATAAAATTGCCGAGCTTAGGAAGAAAGCGGACGGTCAGCAGCAGTACATAGACGAGCTCCAAACTCAGGTTGATTCTATTCAGGCTAAAATCAGGCTTATGAATAACGGTATCGCCCGGGTTCAATCTGAAATAGACGAGGTTGACGCCGACATAAGGAATTTGGAAAATCAAATCAAGAAGCTTGAAGACGATATAAAGAGATTTGATAATGAGATTATAAAAAAACAGCAGGAAATTGCCCAAACATATACGCGTTTAGGGCGGAGAATTCGCGCGCTGTATCTTGCCGGACCCACATCCGATTTAGAGCTGATACTATCCTCGGGTACCTTTGAATATGAAACCTTCCTTGCTCAAGTAGAACTGCTTAACCGTATTTCGGAACACGATAACAATCTTGTTTTATCTATCAAACAGGGAATAGAAGATATCAAGAAAATGCAGGAAGACATAAAGCAGACAATAAAGAAACGCGATGCAGACGTTAAAATACTTGAACAAAAGAAGGCGGAATTAAACGAAAAAAAGACAAAGCAGGTAAAGGCAAGACAGGCGGTACAGGCTGAGGAAGAAAAGGTACAGGCCGATATGAATGAAATCCTCGGCTATGTCGGCAAGCTCAACAGCGCAAGCGCCCAATACAAAAGGATAAACGAGAGTGCGGCAAGGACTATTCAGGAGTATGAAAGAAGAATAGTCGAGTTGCTGAAAAAAGACTCTTCAACAGGCAGCGGGACAGTGTCCTCGGGGATGATTTGGCCCGTTCAATACAAAAATACATACATATCATCCTCATTTAAGATGCGTACCCTAAACGGAGTAACAACGCAACATAACGGCATTGACATTTGCGTTTCAGGCGGCACATACGGGAAAACTATATCAGCCTCCGCCGCCGGCAAGGTAATCGCGGCATATAAAAGCGGTTATAACGGCGGATACGGGCTTTATGTTGTTATCGACCACGGAAACGGTGTACAGACCTATTATTGTCACTGCTCTTATGTAAGTGTTTCTGTTGGTCAGACAGTATCAAAGGGACAGTCAATAGCCAGAATAGGTGATACGGGTTATTCATTCGGAGCCCATTTGCATTTTGGTGTGCTGGTTAACGACGGTTCCAGGGTGATCTGGGTGAATCCGTTGAGATATGTCAATAAGCCGTCAGACTGTCAGGTATACGGGTAAAAACGGAGCGGTTAAGATGAATAAAAAAGTTTCCTTGGGAGCGGCTTTGGCAATGGTTTTCGTCTCTGCTGCGGCAGTTGTGGCGATTACAATGTCCGCCTCCGTAAAACTGTATAACAGTATTATAAGCGACCTTCCCAACAGACAACAGCTTTATTCATCCGTTTCCGAAATTGACGGAATAATCCGCGGCGAGTTTTACGGGAATATTGATCAGGATTTACTTGACAGTGAGATATTCCGAGGCTATGTTTTAGGATTAGGCGATGAATACAGCAGGTATATGACCGCCGACGAATATACCGAATACCGCAGCAGGGTGAAGGGTAAGGTTTCGGGAATAGGAATTGTGTGCGGTTGGGAGCAAACCGAGAAAAAGCTTAGGGTCCTATCTTCTAAGGAGGGCTCTCCCGCCCAAATTGCGGGAATACACAAAAATGATGTAATCAAAAAAATTGACGAGATAGCAGTAACCGCTGATAATTATGAGAAGCTCTTAAAAAACCTCGAGGGAGAGATGCTGACAACTGTTACAATCGCTTTTGAAAGCGGGGGTAAAACAAATATAGTCAGCGTCGTTAAGGGTTACGAATCACAAGCGGTAACTCATGAAATGAACGGCAGTATCGGGCTTATTACCGTTCTTGATTTTTATGACAACGCCGCTTCTCAGATGAAGACGGCCCTTGACGAGTTGATTGCTTCCGGAGCGACCTCTCTTATCATTGATTTGAGGAATACTTCTCAAGGAGATATATCAACAGCTGCTGCCATGGCGGACTATTTTGTGCCGCTTGCAATCCAA
>MWBL01000097.1 GCA_002069015.1 Firmicutes bacterium ADurb.Bin300
CTGGTTGTTTCCAAAAGCTCGCTTGCCTGGACTCTTGCCTGCTGTACGATATCCTCGGCAGCCTTTCTTGCCCCTGCGGTAATTTCGTGTTCCTGAATCATCCCATTTGCCCGTTCTTCAGCCTTTACGATGATATCATCCGCGGTATTTTGTGCGTCATTCAAAATATCGCGCCTTTCCGTAGCGATCTTTCTTGCCTTAGTAAACTCCTCAGGCATATTAAAACGGATTTCTTCCACGATATTCATAATTTGTTCCGCTTCAACCATAACTTTATTTGAAAACGGAACAGATTTTGCGTTTTCGAGGATTTCATCAATATCGCCCAGTAAGGTATCAATGCTCACAGTAATCTCTCCCTTTCAACACAAGGAGTTTGTTTGCTCCCCGGGTTTTGACAATCTTTTTATTATATCATCACGAATTTGCGGCGGCACGAAAGCCGAAATATCTCCGCCAAGCTCGCAGACTTGCCTGACAACGCTTGAGCTTAGGAACATGTATTCTGCGCTTGTAGTCAGGAATATTGTTTCAAGCTCGGGATTAAGTCTTTGATTTGCAAGAGCCTGACGAAATTCATCGTCAAAGTCCGAAACGGCTCTTAAACCCTTAACTACAGCGTCGGCCTTAACTTTTCTTGCATACTCCGTAAGCAGACCGTCGTATTTATCAATTACAACATTATCAAGATGTGTAGTACAACACTTAATAAAATTCACTCGCTCCTCAACGGTAAAACTTCCGACGTCTTTATTTCTGTTTCTCATTATGACAACGATGACCTTATCGAAGAGCTTTGTCGAGCGTTCGATAATATCTAAGTGACCGAAGGTAATAGGGTCAAAGCTTCCCGGGCAAACTACTGTTTTCAAAACGTCACCCCTATCTGTAAACCGAAAGAATTGTTTTTCCGTATTTATATCTTTTTACCGCGTTCCCCCCTACTGTTTCGGGAAGAACAACATCATTCGAGGTTTCACACACAACGATAGCGCCTTTGTTTAATACCCTGTCGATTAGCTTTAAAGCGGAAACGGCAAGAGATGAATTATACGGAGGATCCAAAAATACTATGTCAAATTTGTTATCGCACATTGAAAGATAAGATAACGCGTCAGTGTTTATAATGCTTGATTTTGCCCCAAATCCTGTATATTTTAAGTTTTCTTTTATTATTTTAACGGAGTCCTTATCAAGATCTACAAAAACACAATGAACTGCACCTCTGCTAATAGCCTCTATCCCAAGTTGACCCGAGCCGGAAAACAAATCAAGAACATGAGTACCCTCTAAGTCAAATTGAATTATACTAAACAGGGCTTCCTTTGTTTTATCGCTTGTCGGTCTTACATCTGTACCCTGTAAAGTCTTTAACCTTTTACCTCGAGCCGTACCTGTGATTACTCGCATACAGAAGCCCTCCGAGTATAGGAAAATTCAACACATTATCGCATACACGATGAATTTTGTCAAGCATTATATAATGCCCCCGTATCTTGACGAGGGCATATACATATAAAAACATTGTTTATTCAGATTGAGAAATTAAAGCTCTTAATCAGCAACAGAATGCTTTCAAGCAGGTCGGATAGTATCACAACGCTGTGATAGGTAAAAAGCGAATCTTCCTTTCCGGGAATTTGCGAGCCTTCCTTAATTGCAAGATCTGCCGCCCTTATTACCTCGGTTTCATAAGTCCAAGGGTCATTTTCGTTTATCGTGAATACCCTACAGCCCCTAACAAGATTGTTCCCATAGGAATTCCATGTGCAGCCCGGTGTATTAATCATATCAACACCGGAAATATCGGCTACAAAGCTGTTTGTATGGTCGTGCCCGACGGCTAAAGCTAGCACGTCACCTCTTTCGACAAAAGCATTCCACTGACCGAAATTGCATTGCGAGGGGCAAGGCGGTTCAAAAATGTATCCGTCAAATTTCGTGAAATCCGGTAAATAGGTATAAGAGCTTCCATCGTCAAAATTCTTTGACGCTTCGCCCAACGGTAAAAGTGATTTGTAAAAAATCTCGTAACCCTCTTGGGGTATTATATGCTGAAAAGCAATCGACGGAACAAGTCCTCCGTTTTCCGATTCAAGCTGCATGCTTTTATTTATATACCACTCTACCTGATCTTCTCTGACACAGCTGTAACCGCTTACGCCGTCTTTATTCTGCATATAGTCTCCTGAATCAAACATCCATATGTTAAAGGCAACGCGGCTGCCATCCGAGCTTAAAATCGGGAGGTTGTGAGTAGCACAGCCGGATAGAGCAGGGTCTGCATCATAGGCAAGGCATCCGGGATAGGTCTGATATACTGCGAGCAAGTCCTCATGCGTTTTTTCAGGATTGCTCTCCTGGTCATGATTTCCGAAACAAAATGTAAAAGGAAGCCCTCTTGATACTACGGGATTTAGTATTTCATCAAAAGCCATCAAATTATCTGTGACAACATTGTCTCCCGTGAAAACAACAAGATTCGGCTGAACATTGTCAAGCGCTTCGTTAATAAAAGTAACCATTGCCTCTCTTGCGGGATATACATCCTGACAGTCAGCAAATTGGAGAATGACAAAGTCACCGGACGAGCTAAACATCAACTGCGAAGAGTCTGCCGCAAAGGCTGCCCCGGAAACTGAAGCGAGTAAAATAAAAACCATTATACAGGAAATGAACTTCATAAGTTTTTTCATTTTTTGCCCCCCTTATCATGAACATCTTACTCCTGAACATCGCAGTTGTCAATAATTGTTATCATTAATTTTTATATTAAATCCTTCTTTTTCTTGAAAACGGAAATGATTTATGATATCGTAATCTTGTTAAAAGAGAAAAGCAAGCATCACTTATGATTAACAGAGGCATAGTATATATAAAAGTAGAGAGATGATATTATGCCGAATATAAGTTTATATAACCGTCAAAAAACATTGGAATACGCTGATAAATGGGCATTGAGCCGTAATCCGAGGTATTATGATTTCAGCGAAATAGGCGGAGACTGTACAAACTTTGCCTCTCAATGCATTTACGCGGGAAGCGGTATAATGAATTTCACCCCAACACACGGCTGGTATTATGTAAACTCCTTTAACCGCTCCCCTTCTTGGACCGCAGTTGCCTTTCTATATAACTTTCTTGTTACTAATTCATATAAAGGTCCTTTTGCTCAGGTTTGCGATATATCAAAAATCGAATTAGGCGATTTAATTCAGCTCGGGAACAGTTCGGGAAGATTTTACCACAGCTTAATTGTAACAAGCTTAAACGGTCAGCCCGGCGAGGATACTATTTATATTTCTACGCATACAATGGATTCCCATAACAGGCCGCTAAATTCTTATATCTATGACAGAATCAGGTTTTTACATATTGAGGGAGTTTACAAATAGCTTTTAAACGAATTACACACAGTCGGCTGTGATTCGGTCAAATGCGCCTTTCTTACCGCAAAAGGAGCGCTAAAAAACGGTTATAGTGTTAAAACTCTTTCAAATGCACTTTTGAGCTTTACACTTCCCGCTCAGAAAAATGTGAATTCAAGTTAAGGAGTAAAACATGAACAGATACGAAAGCGCAAAGGAAATTTATGCACAATATGGAGTTGACACGGAAAAAGCTTTAAAAAGGCTTGCCGAAATACCGATTTCCATCCACTGCTGGCAGGGAGATGACGTAATAGGCTTTGACGGCTCTCAGTCACTTGACGGCGGTATTCAGACTACGGGCAATTATCCCGGTAGGGCAAGAAATTTTGACCAGCTCAAAGCCGATATTCAAAAAGCGTTTTCGCTTATGCCGGGTAAAAAGCGTCTTAATCTGCATGCATCTTATGCCATACTAGGCGATGATAAGGGCAAGGTTGACAGGGACGCTTACGAACCAAAACACTTTAAGGCTTGGGTCGATTTTGCAAAGGAAATCGGCTTAAACGGTTTGGATTTTAATCCTACATATTTCGGTCACCCGAAGATGAAGGACGGTCTTTCACTCTCCTCTCCCGATGAAGAAACAAGGCAATTCTGGATAAATCACGGCATTGCTTGCCGAAAAATCGCTAAATATTTTGCCGATGAAATGCACTCGTATTCTCTGCTTAACGTTTGGATTCCCGACGGGTACAAGGATATTCCCGCCGACAGACTCTCCCCCCGGCTCAGATTAAAGGACAGTCTTGATAAAATATTTGCACATAGACTAGACGGTGTTGTAGATGCAGTAGAAAGTAAGGTTTTCGGTATAGGTCTTGAAAGCTATACGGTAGGAAGTAACGAGTTTTATCAAATTTATGCCTCTAAAAATAACATCTGCTGTCTTTTAGATAACGGTCATTATCATCCTACAGAGGTTGTTTCGGACAAAATCCCCTCCCTGCTCGCTTTTTCGGATAAAATCGCACTTCATGTAACTCGCGCTATTCGTTGGGACAGTGACCATGTTGTGTTGTTAGAGGATGAGCTTAAGGAAATCGCAAAGGAAATAGTGCGTAACGAAGCTTACGACAGGGTACTTATAGGACTCGACTATTTTGATGCCTCAATAAATCGCTTAGCGGCGTGGGTGATTGGTCAAAGGTCAATGCAAAAGGCTTTGTTATCGGCACTGCTGATGCCTGACAAAATGCTTAAGGATCTCCAGGAAAAAGCTCGGTTCGGTAAGCTGATGTGGGTTAATGAGGAGCTTAAAACCTTGCCTTTTGGTGACATTTGGAACGAATACCTCCTGCGTGAAAACCTTTGCTTTGACTGGTACTCTTCAATCGAAGATTATGAAAGAACGATACTCTCAAAAAGAGTGTAACACAGTTATCTTAAATATGAGAGAAGAAAATTAAACTAAATTGTATAAAGGTGGCGCAAAGTAATGAAAAATCTTTTTTCTGTCAGATTATCAGGCTTATCCCTCATTATCTGTTGCCTGTTTTTTTCAAACCCTTTAGCTTTAGCTTCCGCGGCAATCAATAATCAGGCTGAGAGCTTTGAGCTTATCTCCCCTTTTTCTGATAGCGATTTCTCCTTTGTTGATGAAAATTATTCCTACATAGACACCGGTTATTGTCCCGGGTCCGTAAATAATTCGAATTCCATTCGATTTAACGGGTCGGGAAGTCTGCCCGCGTCATATGACAGCAGAAATGCTTCAATCATTTCTTCCGTTAAAAACCAAGGAGCCTACAACACATGTTGGACGCACTCCTCTCTTGCTTGTATGGAAACCGGCGCAATAAAAGATTTAGGATATGCTTCAAGCGTAAACCTTTCCGAGA
>MWBL01000098.1 GCA_002069015.1 Firmicutes bacterium ADurb.Bin300
TACTTTATGCAGGGCGAATATAATTGACAAAAAGCGGATCAATCATCATGATCGATCCGCTTTTTGTCTGGTGGACACTCGCCACCGAAATCCGAACCCAGCGCGGCTTCAATATCCGCAAGGGAAATTACCTCTGTTCCGTCCTTATAGTTGTAAGTGAAAATGATTTTATCGTCAGACAGCCGAATGGAGTTTACGAAGATGTCGATAATCTGCCGCTGATAGTCTATGCTATCTACATCGCCATATTTGAATTGGCTGATCCAGCGTACCATTTCATCTTTCGTATACTTAGGGCGTGTAAGCTCGGCTTGTAAGATAGTGACCTCCAAATTTTCCTTTTGTGCTTCCAATTCATCCATGCGCTTTTTTGCGGAAACATTGAAAAGCCCTTGCTGTATGGCGTTTAGAAGATTATCGATACCTTTTTCCGTTTCGGCAAGCTGTTGAAGCAGGGAGGGGAGCAGGGCGTTTTCGCGTTCCTGCATAAGTATCAGCTTGTCCGCTATTCGGTCAATTTCTGCATCTTGTAAAACCTTGTTAACCGTCCAGACAACGGCAATCCGTTCTATCCAATCCTTTTTGACGGTTTTCTTCTTACAGCCTTTGCGCCGCTTGGCTCCCGCGCACTTGTAATAATAATGGATTTTCCCTGTGTGGCTGGTGCCGCTCTCGCCAATCATCAGGCGCTCGCAATCGCCGCAAATCAGCTTGGTCGTTAGCAGATATTCTTCATCGGCTTTTGCTCTCGCGGGCGCGCGTTTGTTTTTCTCTTTGCGCTCCTGTACCCTGTTGAACAGCTCTTCCGATACGAGTGCGGGAACGCCGCCGGGGATAACCACATCTTGATATTTATACTCGCCTATATATTTTCTGTTTTTGAACAGGATATTAAAACTGTTAACGTTGAAAGGCTGATTCTTTTTTGTGGTCAATCCGCGTTCATTGAAAGAATCAATAATCGCCTTTATCGTTTCCCCTTCGGCGTAGCGGGTAAAGGCTTCTTGAACAAGCGGTGCGGTCAATGGGTCAACCACAAGGCTTTGCTTCTCTCCCAGCATATAACCCAATGGAATACCGCCGCCGTTGTTCTTACCCTTCAATGCGTTTTCCTTTTGTCCCCGATGTATCTTCTCGGACAGCTCGGCGGAATAATACTCGGCGTATCCCTCTAGCATGGATTCAAGGATAATACCCTCCGGCCCTTCCGAGATATTTTCCTTTGCCGATATGACCTTAACATCGTTTCTTTTCAAAATCCGCTTGTAATGTGCGCTGTCGTATCTGTTTCTGGCGAAGCGGTCTAGCTTCCAGACAATAACCACATTAAAAATATGCTTTGCGCTATCTCTAATCATGCGCTGAAACTCTGGGCGGTTATCCGTTTTGGCTGATAAAGCTCGGTCAATATATGTGCCGATGATGGTAATGCCGTTGTATTTCGCGTACTCGGTACACTCGCGTATTTGCCCCTCGATAGATTCGTCCCGCTGATGGCTGTCGCTGTATCGGGCGTAGATCGCAGCTTTCATTTATCCAAGCCCCCCTTTCATCATCTGTAACAGCATATCTTTTAGCTTTCCGCTCATAGGCGTGTTAGGGTCAAAGCACATTTCTATGAAGTCCCGCATATCGGCGTCATCTTCAAATTTCGGTTTGAAATCATACAGCTTGCCTTGCGGTTGGTCGGTGCGGCCATAGATATAATCCAGCGAAACATCGAAGTAATCAGCATACGCCAGCAGCGTATCATAAGATGCTTCCGACTGACTATTTTCATATCGGTTTACCGCAGATTGTGTGATTCCAATTCTTCCGGCAAGCTCCTTTTGAGATAGCCGTATGCTCTCTCTCAAACCCTTTATCCTCTCGGCAACAATGCTCATATCGCCACCTCCATTATGATATTATTATACAATATTATTGAGTTTTAATCAAATCAATTATCGGTCAAGTAAGTGTTATTTTTGCGTTCATTTTGATAAATTACCTTTGCGGTAACAGGCGTTATCCTGATTGGTCGAGTCCCTCGTCCACGCAAAAGCCGCCGAATGTCCAAACAGAGGTGAGGACACTCGGCGGCTTTTGTGTTGCCCGAAGTGAGCACGGCAGCCAAGCAAAGCAAGCTGCTTTGTGTGGGCTGATAAGCAAGCGCAGGGCAATATCTAGGGGTTTCCAAAGGGGCCGCAGCTCCCTTTGGCACACGATTTTGTCGTAGGCAAAGTCTAGTGTGTTATGCCTGCCCTCCGACTGACGGGAAAAACCGCGCTGCCGCCATATGGGCGGCGCGGCTTTGAGCGGCAGGAAAACGGGGCGGGATTTTCGAGCGGGTAGTGAGAAAGTCGCGGCCTGTTTTCGGCAAGGAGGGCGGGCATACCGTTCCCTCGTTTCTTCACATCTCATACGGTTTGCTGCATTCGACTTAGCGCATCTACAATTAGCTATTCATCTTAAAACAAATAGCATAGGAAAGCATGCGCTTATTGAATTTTTCTACACCCTCATAGACGATCACAGATAGCATCATTGATAAACGGTATTTGAAGAAGTTTCATATGAATTGTAGGCTTATAAGGGATACACACCTTTATCCTAACTGGCTCATGAAATCTCGTGAAATACTTTCGATTCTATCAATATCGTAACGTGACAATACACCCGTGTGCATTATTACATTTCTGCACATTGTCAAATCGTGCATCCGAGATTGAATCCATGATTGATTAGGAATAATATCAGAAAAATCATCCCAATTATTAGTAACTATCTGAGTTAAGTTATCAAGCATCGTATAGTTAATTAGTGAATCGCCTCTTGTCGAAAGGTACTTATTTTGATCTTCTCGTGCTTTAAGTTTATTAGCCTCGTCTTGTACTTTTTTAGGCACGCAAGTATCCCACCAGTCAAGGCCCTTTCGCTCGGATAGTCTTTGGACGATAAAATCTCTTAAAGTATTTTCAATGCAAAACAAGATTGTATATACAGATGACATATCTAATGCTTGCTGGATTAACAACGGATTGTATTCGGTGGAAACAATGCGCGAAACAGGTTGTTGCTCTATGCCCTCCTTTACAGGAACTCCCCGCTTTTGGATAGAAAAAAGCGAATCTTCAATAAGCATTGCATTAAAGACAAAGCTTTTTAAGTTCTCAACTGTACTCATGGTGCAATTCCCCTCACTTGAAGTTTTCTCGTATACTCTTGAAAATTGCATTATAAACTGATACATCAGTTGTAGCGGGGAGATGAATCTGTATATTGTAGTGAAATGACGGAACGTCGGAAATACTACCGTTAACATTTCCGTTCCCATTCTCTTTTGGTAGTTCAATCACAGGTTCTGCGTCAATTGTATGCTGTGGTCTTGCCGCCTTTGAATGACTGTTTTCTTTGAAATCAGCAATACCGCACAGCGCTTTGAATGTTAAAAATATCCTACTTACATTGTCTTCATCTTTGCCTGTGACACGGCTTATAGCCCCCTTAACCTCACTATCTGGAGCATCTTGCATTGCTGTATTGATATTGAAAAGTTCAGAATACAGCACCTTAAGTCTGTCTGCCAGCACCTTTTTAGCTGTAGATTCGTCTCTTAACTGGTCATAGTATTGTGTTGGTGTTCCATCATCAGTAATAAATCCAAGTTTTTTTAGCAGAGGAGAGTATGCTCTGTCGTTTGTGCTCGTGAATCCCATTTGTCGAATGAATTCGTTTGTGAATTTGGGCGGCTTCCCCGCGGTTCTTATTTTTTCAAACACCGCTAAAACGTTTTTATTTGATGCTAAATACGGATAGTCGGCCACTCTTTTTTCCCCCTATATTTTTTGTGCTCGATTGATTATATATCACTTTTCCTGCGATTGCAGTCCTTACAAAGCATTTGACAGTTTTCGGGAATAGTTTTGCCGCCCTCGCTCCACGGCGTAATATGGTCAGCCTCCATTTCACGCAATTCAAAATGCTTGCCGCACTTTGTGCAAATGCCTTTTTGCCTTTCATACGCTGCTCGTTTCTGACTTTCCGAAAAGGCGCGGATGCTCAAATATCTTTCGTTACGGGTCAAGACATACGGATAGATACCCTTTTTGTTCGTAACATCATCGTCCATCATCAACGACTGTATTTCCTGCTCAATGTTCGCGGTATCAAACATATCGCCATGGTATTTATCATAAAGATCGCCCCAAGCGATACCTTTCATTTCTTTTCGATAGTTTGTAAAGGTGAGTTGCACCCACTCGATAACATTCCTAAAATACGTCCATATTTCATTGGCATTTGGGTCATGTTGATGGATGGACATATATTTTTCGATTTCACCATTGCTGATCCAGTCCAGAGCCGTCTGTAAAATTTCCTGCCGAATCGGGGAGCCGTTCACATAGTCCTTTGACAATAGATAGGCCGCGCAGTTACTTTTACTGAATATTAACTTGGCAGCGGTGAGCCATGTCCCCGTGTAAACCGCGTTCCGTAATTCCTGATCGGTCAGCTTTTCTCCGGCGATATTGATGATCTTGAACCAATCGAGCTTTTCCTTATCATTACCCTCGCAAAAATAAATCATCAGCTTATAGTCCAAAATCTGCTGCTTCTCAGTTTCGGTAAGATTATGAAAAGCTCGATTTTCCACGGAAAACTCGCCCTTGGCGTACTGACAAAAGCTGATTGTCCGCTGTTGCCCATCCAGAACTTCAAAGGTTCCATCCTCGTTCTTTACCCAATACATGACATTAAGCGGGAAGTCTTTGCGGATAGTGTCTATAACGGCGTTGCGCTTTTTCTCGTCGTAAACAAATTCGCGTTGGTATTTAGGGCGGATATTCAGCTTACCGTTATACCCAATAACGCCTTCTTCCGCGTTATCAACGTAATGTTCTGCAACATCGCGGACGGGTATCTCGTGCAGTTCTATTTTCATAGCGCTGTTCCTTTCCGACGGATAACAATCCTATCATAAAGTCGCCTATATTTTACGTTTGATAACGATTCTATCGTAGAGACAGCGATACTGTCTGTCTGTCTGTCTGTCTGTCTGTCTGTCTGTCTGTCTGTCTGTCTGTCTGTCTGTCTG
>MWBL01000099.1 GCA_002069015.1 Firmicutes bacterium ADurb.Bin300
TCTCTCGGGTAAGGTCAATCCCTCGGGAAAGCTCACGGAAACTTATCCGCTTAAGCTTGAGGATAATCCGTCATATGAGAACTTCCCCGGAAATCAACTTACGGTTGAATACAGGGAGAGCATTTATGTAGGCTACAGATATTATGACAAGGTGTTAAAGCCGGTTCTCTTCCCGTTCGGCTTCGGTCTTTCTTATACAGGCTTTGAATACGGAGGCATCGAGCTTGACAAATCGGAAATGCCCGATACCGACACCGTTACTGTTAGCTTCCGTGTAAAAAACACGGGTGAGCTTGACGGAGCGGAGGTAGCTCAAATTTATGTAGGAGCGCCCGAAAGCGTGATATTCAAGCCCGTAAAGGAGTTAAGAGCATTTAAGAAGGTGTTTCTTAAGGCGGGAGAGGAAAAGAAGGTTTCCGTAGAGCTTTCTAAAAGGGCATTCGCCTATTACAATGTAAATATTCACGATTGGCATTGTGAAACAGGGGAATATACTATTTATGTCGGCGCTTCGTCTAGAGATTTAAAATTGACCTCGAGCATCAAGGTGAAATCTACGGTTGATGCCGAGGTTCCCGATTACAGACGGTCAGCTCCCGCATATTACAGCGGGATAATTACAAATCTGCCGGACAAACAGTTTGTCTCGATTTTGGGAAGAGAGCTTCCCCCGTCCGAGCGTGACCCGGCCCTCCCGATTGATATTTCCTGTACGCTTGAGATGGCTCAGGAGACAAAGCGCGGTGAGAAAATTATCAAGCTCATTTCCTTTGTAATTAAAAAAATCGGCGGCGGCGGAGTCAATGAGGAAATGATGAAGGCTTCCGCAGTGCAAATACCGATTCGCTGCTTTGTGACGATGAGCTTGGGTGTTTTTTCGGAATCTATGGCGCAGTCTCTAATAGATATTCTCAACGGAAAAAGCATGGGGAAGGGAGTGGGCACCATGCTTACCAATCTGCCCGCCGCGCTGAAAAAGCTCCCCAATCTAATAAAAAGCTTATAATGGCAAATGGAAGGATGATTCGATATGAGTAAAAGTATTCAAAAAACACTAGTTTCTCTTTTATGCTGCGTTGCTATTGTACTTTCATGCACAGTTTCGATTGCGGGCTATTCCGAGCAGTCCGAAGCAGATATAGGCTTTGCGGTAATCGCTGACATACACTACATACCCGATAGCTATTGCGGCAACTATACAGAGGAATTCGAAGAGTTTTCGGCGCGCAACAACAAGCAGTATTTGATGATGCAAGGAATACTCGAATCAGCTCTTGCGTCTGTGGCGGAAAGTGCAAAGGACGGAAAGGTAAAATACCTCCTAATCCCCGGGGACTTGACGAAGAACGGAGAATATGACGCCAACACGGAGCTTGCCGCTCGTCTTGAAAGATTTGAACAGGATACGGGCGTTCAGGTTATAGTGACTAACGGTAACCACGATGTTAACAATCTGAGTGCCTCCACCTTTGAGAACAATTTTGAGGAGCCCGCGAGGTATACTACCCCGGAAGAATTTCTTGAAATATATAAAAATCTCGGTTATGACTTAGCTACGGCTGTTTATTCTCCGCCCGAGGGTAAAAAAGCCGGAATGCTCTCTTATTCGGTCTGTCTTCCCGAGGGATACCGAATAGTAGTTATGGATGGCGGTAAATACAGTGCGGACGCTACCAAGTCCGGGGAAGATAGTCATGAAACTGCCGGGAATTATTCGGATAATTTGAAAAAATGGATACTCGAGCAGCTTTCTGAAGCTGAAGAAGCGGGTGAAACGGTAATAGGCTTGACTCACTGGAGCCTTGTTCCCCATTGTGAGTTTCAAAAACAGATTGTGCAGGGCTTTGTTTTGGATAACTATCTCCCTGTCGCAGAAGCCTTTGCGGATGCAGGGATGCATTATGTTTTTACTGGACATTCACATTCTAATGACATTTCCTCACTCGTTTCCGATAACGGCGAGACCATATATGACTGTCAAACAAACAGTCTGATTGAATTTCCAAACTATTACAGAGAGGTTTCCTTTAAATCTGAAAACGAGGAGATTAAAGGTGACTTCAAGCTCCTTGATGTTGACCGTGTGCTTCCGGTAACCGACGGGAGGGGAGTGACTTATGAGCAGCCTTACAGGGTGACTAAATCTTTTGATTATACTTACGAGGGCTCAATAACCAACTATGTTATGAAGCTTCTAACCCCAATGATTAAGGTTTTATTCGGGGAGATTCTGGACGAGGGGGGAATAATCGAATATCTTGCCCTCAAAGGAATAGATATTGAGGGGACGCTCAGAAAGTATATGGGCAGCGGAATTACTGCGGGCAGCTACAACCTCATAACTCCCGACAATTTTATGGCATTTGTAAATGATTTAGGTTCTCAGATAGATAAAAAATACATAGAAGACCCCGAATACACGCTTTCGGTTTTAAAAGGTATTATTGTTCAGCTTGTTAATCTGAAGGTATCCGAATTAAAGTGCGAAAAGCTTATCGAGTACGGATACGAAAGTGAAAACGAGTACGGCAGCTTCGGCGACGCTGCAATATCGGCAATGCTCGGAATGTGGATGGGCGATGAGGACACGGATGACGCATTCATGAGTGATGTTATTAATAATTTCAGGGACGGCGAGCTTGCGAAGGATGTATTTGATTTGCTTTATGAGCTTCTTATCAACCAGCTTGTTCAGGATGAAATACTTTCCGGGCTCTATGTAAATGTTGATACTTTTTATGAGAATACTCCGTACGAGATAAGCGGCACATACCTGCAATTTGCATTCGATTTGGCAACGACGCTGTTCGGCGGAAACAAGCAGGCTGCCCGTAACTTTGTTTCGGGGCTAATTGACAGTTATGTTAAAGGAACAGGGATTGGCAAACCCGTGTATGAGGCGATGACTCTTGAGGAAACCACATATCTGACCCTTATTAACACCGTTCTTGCCGCACTCGACGCTACCGGTGTTCTTGAGGGCGGGGACATTAACTCGGTAATTGACATTCTGCTTGAGGAATACATAACCGCAAGTCAATATGACGCGTGGGGAGAGACCCTCGCCGATGTAGTAAGTGATTTGTCAAGCGACTTTAACCCGATTAAAAAAGGAGATTGCAACGTAACTTATACATATTCGGGCAAGGTTCAGGTTCCTTTAAGTAAAGACAATTACAGACTTCCCTCTCTTGTCGCCGTATCCTTTGGTGAGGACAGCAGGACGACAAAAAACATCAGTTGGTATACGAAATATTCCGTAACCGGCTGTGATATCGAAATAATACCTTATTCGGATATGTTACCCGTGTTTTCAGGAAAAACCGCTGTTCCGAAAGGTGTGAGGGTTGCCGCTTCAAGCTATAGACAAACCAGAGAGTATCCCGGGGTTGACCTTGGGATAATAGGCATTTTGCCCTATGAGATGGAGCTTAACAGACATGTTGTAAAAATATCGGGTCTTAAGCCGGGTCAACAGTATCTTTACCGTGTGGGAGACGCCCAAAAGGGCTGGTGGAGCGGCATAGGAGTTATAAAGACGGCTGAAGGCGGAGACAAAACGACTTTTATCGCTATAAGCGACACTCAGTCGCAAAATGCGAAGCAGTATGAAAATACTGCGAAAATTCTGCGGCAGGCATTTGACCTTTATAAGGATGCTGATTTTATCGTTCATGCGGGAGATATGGTAGACCACGGGGACAACCTCAATCAATGGAAGTATTTATTAAACGGCTCGGACGGGACGCTTATGAACACATCCCTTATGCCTGTTGCCGGCAATCACGAGGCAATGGGTTCCTATGCGCTTGACTTGAACTTTTCATTGCCCCAAAGTGAACAGCAAGAAACAATCGGCGGATACTATTATTCTTTTGATTATAACAATGTTCACTTTATGATGCTCAACACAAATGAGCTTGATAACATCAGGGGACTTACGGGAAATCAGCTCACATGGCTGAAAAATGATGCCATGTCCTCTGATGCACCCTGGAAGGTTGTAGTTTTGCACAAGGCGGTTTATTCCAACGGTTCTCATTACGACGACAAAGAAATAACGGCGCTTCGCAAGCAATTTGCATCCCTTATGCCCCAATTGGGGATTGACATTGTGCTTCAAGGTCACGACCATGTATATCTGAGGACTGCCCCCATGATAGGGAACAAAGTTCAAGAAGGGTTAAACACAGGTTATTTGAATTACGGCGGTCTTGATTATTCATCATATGAAGAGCCCGAGGGCACTATATACGCTATAACCGCGACTGCAGGCGTTAAATACTATTCTGTAAAAGAAAATTCCTTAACCGATGAGCTTTTCCCGAGAGCTCAGTCAATTGTAAACGCCCAAGCTCCTATATTTGCAGCAATCAGAACGGACGGGGATAAGCTTTATTATGATGCTTATATGCAAAACGGGGAGGGTCTTGACAGAATCGATTCCTTTGCCGTAAGTAAAGTGCTTCCCCGGTACAACCTGGGAGACATTAACCTTGACGGGAAGATTAATATTAACGACGCAAGATTATTGCTTCGCCATGCGGTAGGTCTTGAAGGCTTAAGCAACCTTCAGTTTATGTATGCCGATATTAACGGCGACGGGAGGGTTAACATAGATGACGCAAGAAAGCTTTTAAGAGTTGCGGTAGGTCTTGAAGTAAAGGGAGATAATTAATATGCATAACAGCAAAAAGGTTCGTCTCGGTATCATCGGAATAGGGAATATGGGTTCAAGTCATCTGAGATTTTATCTTGAAGATGAGCTTCCGGAGATTACTGTTACGGCAGTAGCGGATATTGACCCGGACCGCTTGGAGTGGGTCCGGGAGGAATGCCCCGAAATTCTGACATACAACAGCGCCGACGAGCTTATCGAGTCGGGAGAGGTTGACGCCGTCGTCATAGCTACACCACATTATTTCCATCCTCCCATAGCAATTAAAGCTATGAAG
>MWBL01000100.1 GCA_002069015.1 Firmicutes bacterium ADurb.Bin300
CGTTCCACGGAATCGGGGAGCCGGACCTTGTAATAAACGTTGGAGTTTCGGGTCCGGGGGTAGTGCGCGCCGCTTTGGCAAAGGCGCCTAAGGATATGAATTTGTCAGATGTGGCGGAGCTTATTAAAAAAACGGCGTTCAAAATTACTCGGATGGGTCAGCTGGTAGCTTCCGAGGCATCCTCAAGGCTTGGTGTTCCCTTCGGCATAGTAGACCTGTCACTTGCTCCGACTCCTGCCATAGGGGACTCGGTCGCTTACATTTTAGAGGAAATGGGACTTGAAACCTGTGGTACTCACGGGACTACGGCGGCTTTGGCGTTGTTAAATGACGCAGTTAAAAAAGGCGGGGTTATGGCATCCTCACACGTAGGAGGGCTTTCAGGCGCCTTTATCCCGGTAAGTGAGGATGCGGGGATGATAAACGCCGTAAAAAGCGGTGCCCTGTCAATCGAAAAACTTGAGGCGATGACTGCAGTATGCTCTGTGGGACTTGATATGATTGTAATTCCCGGAAATACACAGCCTGAAACGATTTCGGCTATTATTGCTGATGAAGCGGCTATAGGTATGGTAAATTCAAAAACCACCGCCGTTAGGGTTATTCCTGCAATAGGTAAAAAAAGGGGAGACCTTTTGGAGTTCGGGGGGCTTTTGGGAAGCGGTCCCGTTATGTCCTTAAACGAAGCGTCCTGCAAGGTATTCGTACACAGAGGCGGACGAATTCCCGCCCCGCTTCAAAGTCTTAAAAACTAAGTATTTGAGGTAATAATATGAATGTTGCTTTTGCGGGTTTTCGTCACGGTCACCTTTTTTCGGCTCTTGAATATATACGCACCGTTCCCGATATAAATATTGTGGCTTCATGGGAAATTGATGCGTCCTCAAAGGAAGAAGCAAAAAGGCACGCCGTAGAGATAACACACGAGGATTATGACGAAATGCTTCGTCTAAAGGATATCGACATCGTGGTAATAGGGGATTATTATTCCGCCAGAGGCGAAAAAACGATTAAAGCGTTAAAATCGGGCAGGCATGTTTATACAGATAAGCCCGTTTGTACATCTCTTGACGAGCTTGGGGAGATCGAGAGACTGACAAAAGAAAAAAACCTTTGTTTAGGATGCATTCTTGATTTAAGGTGCTGCTCGGCGGCAGCCGCCGCAAAAGAAACAGTTAAAAGCGGAAGCCTCGGTAAAATACATAATATATCGTTCGGCGGTCAGCACGCGCTGAATTACGGAAGCAGACCGGGCTGGTATTTTGAAAAGGGAAAGCACGGAGGCACTATAAACGACATTGCGGTTCACGGAATTGACCTGATAAGATATATAACAGGCAAAGGCTTAAAAGAAGTATTAGCCGCGAGATGCTGGAACGCGTATGCCGAGCATGAACCCGACTTTTTGGATTCGGCGCAGTTAATGGCGGTATTCGAAGAGAGTACGGGAGTAATTGCAGACGTTTCGTACTCTATGCCCTATCCAATCTCATATAAAGTCCCTCAAAGCTGGCGCTTTACCTTTTGGGGTGAAAACGGCATAATGGAGTTTAACGGTTCGGACGATTTTGTCACGTTAAGCCTTAAAGGGTCAAAGGAAGCACAAAAGGTCTTTGCAATGCCCGCTACTGTCAATCCTTTTGAGGATTTTATAATGGAAATTAACGGTTCGCCGACAGCTCTTTGCACAAGGGAAATAATCAGAGCGTCCAAAGACACGCTGGAAATTCAAAAAAGAAGCCGCACTTAAATATTTCTGTTAACGATAACGGCGCAATGTAGGCATCTAGGCATCGTGCCGTGATAATTTAAAAAACGTGCTCAAAATATTTCTTGACAAAGAAGCTTTTTGGCGGTATTATTATTGCGATTATACAGGAAATGCATTGACGGAGAAACCGGTTAACATGTTTCAGAGAGCCGACGGGAGCTGCAAGTCGGTACATGTAAAACAAAAAGGTCATCACTCCCGAGCAGAGCCGACGAACGCAACAGCTATTAGGCGGTTACGGCACGCTCCGTTATCAGGGCGCCGGACTTGTCAGAGTCCGAAAGAGACCCTTCTGGGGTAATCAGGGTGGTACCGCGGTAAAACAGTTTATCGTCCCTCAAAGTTGTTTAGCTTTGGGGGATTTTTTTTTGAAAGGGGAAGAATTATGGAAATCAAAATCGAGAAAACCAAAAATCCAAAGGTAAAGCCTAAAAAAGGTGAGCCTCTTGGTTTCGGGAGGATCTTTACGGACCATATGTTTATTATGAATTATACTACCGGAAAGGGCTGGCATGATGCCCGAATAGTTCCGTTTCAAAACCTTGAGCTGTCTCCTGCGTGCATGGTGTTTCACTATGGTCAGGAGATGTTCGAGGGGCTTAAGGCCTATAGAGGGAAAGACGGTGTTTTCCTGTTCAGACCCGATATGAACGCAAAAAGGGCTAACATTTCAAATAGGAGACTTGTTATTCCCGAAATCCCGCAGGAGGATTTTGTACAGGCTGTCAAGGCTGTAGTAAAGGTTGACGAGGACTGGGTTCCGACAGAACCCGGCACCTCCCTTTATATACGTCCGTTTATAATTGCCGCTGATTCCTTCCTTGGAGTAGCCCCGTCTAAGACATATTTATTTATGATTATTCTCTCACCGAGCGGGGCGTATTATGAAGACGGTCTTGCTCCTGTAGGCATTTGGATTGAGGATGAATATGTCAGGGCTGTAAAGGGCGGCATGGGATACGCAAAGACCGGCGGCAACTACGCGGCGAGCCTAATAGCTCAAGACAAGGCGCACAGCGAGGGTTTTTCTCAGGTTCTCTGGCTTGACGGGGTAGAGCGGAAATACATCGAAGAAGTCGGCGCTATGAATATATTTTTTAAGATAAATAATAAGGTAATTACCCCGATGCTGAACGGATCTATTCTTCCGGGAATCACACGGGATTCTGTAATAGCTTTGTGCAAGGACCGGGGAATAACGGTAGAGGAGCGTAAAATATCTGTTGACGAGCTTTTGGCGGCACAGAAGGAAGGTACTCTTGAGGAAGTGTTCGGAACGGGTACTGCGGCGGTAATTTCCCCTGTCGGAAAACTGCGCTTTGCCGATGATGTTATGACTATCAAAAACTCATCTATAGGGGAGCTTTCGCAAAGGCTTTACGATACGCTTACAGGAATTCAGACAGGCGCTCTTGAGGATAAATTCGGCTGGAGAGTAAGGGTCTGATGGGGTTTAAGAGAATAACGCTTTTTGCGGGTCATTATGGCAGCGGCAAAACGAACGTCGCCATAAACTATGCTCTCCTCTTAAAAAAGAGCTTTGAGCGTGTAAAGATAGCAGACCTTGATATTGTTAATCCGTATTTCAGAACAAAGGACAGCGAAAGAGTTTTGGAGGAAAATGCGGTAGAGCTTATCTCTTCTGACTATGCGGGCACTAACGTAGATTTTCCCGCGCTACCCGCAAAGGCGTATTCGATAATTGACGATGTTGGTGTTCATGCCGTAATTGATGTCGGCGGAGATGACAGGGGAGCTTTAGTTCTCGGGCGTTATTCCGATAAGATAAAAGCCGGAGAGGATTACGAAATGTTTTTTGTTATCAACAAATACCGACCCCTTACAAGGGATGCCCAAAACACGGCAAGGATAAAGACGGAGATCGAGAAGGCGGGCAATCTGCCTTTTACGGCTATAGTAAACAACTCGAATATCGGTGAGGAAACTACCGAAAAGGACGTCCTTTCAGCTTTGAAATACGCTCGAGAGGTTTCTGCTTTGACAGGGCTTCCTATTAAAATAACTTCGGTAAAAACCGATATCGCAAAAAATCTTAAAGGGGAAATTGACAATTTGTTTCCCATAAAGCTATACGTCAAGCAAGGCTAAGCAAAGGGATTAGGAGGAAAATATGGCGAGGGTTACATTTAAGGACGAATTATGCAAGGGTTGTGGTCTGTGCGAGAATGTCTGTCCGAAAAAAATAATTATTTTAAGTGAAAATGAACTTAATGCCAAGGGCTATCATCCCGCGAGGATTACAAACCAAAAGCTTTGCATCGGCTGTGCATTTTGTGCGATGATGTGTCCCGACTGTGTTATTACAGTCGAGAAATAACAAAGGTAAGCCTGAAAGGAAGATAAGGATTTGGCAGAAAAAGTATTGATGAAGGGTAACGAGGCTATGGCACAAGCTGCTATAACGGCGGGCTGCAGACACTATTTCGGATACCCTATTACGCCTCAAACGGAGATTGCGGCATTTATGTCAAAAATGATGCCCAAGGTTGGAGGAGTTTTTCTCCAGGCTGAAAGCGAGATTGCCGCTGTAAATATGGTTATAGGTGCCGCCGCGGCGGGGAAAAGGGCAATGACTTCAAGCTCAAGCCCGGGAATTGCTCTTAAAAGCGAGGGTTTATCTTACCTTGCGGGGTGTGATTTACCCGCTTTAGTGGTCAATGTTCAAAGAGGGGGACCGGGTCTGGGCGGTATTCAGCCGTCCCAGTCGGATTATTTTCAAGCTACAAGGGGGGCGGGGCACGGAGATTTCCATATGCTTGTTCTTGCTCCCTCATCGGTTCAGGAGATGGCGGATCTTACGATTAAGGGCTTCGACCTTGCCGATAAATATCGTATTACCGCAATGGTTTTGGCGGACGGAACTCTCGGGCAAATGATGGAGCCCGTAAATCTCGACGAGGGAAGGGTTAAGCAGTATGATAAGCCATGGGCGCTCACGGGAACACAGGGCAAAAGAGGGCAAAATGTTATCAATTCTCTTTTTCTTAAACCCGCCGCGCTTGA
>MWBL01000101.1 GCA_002069015.1 Firmicutes bacterium ADurb.Bin300
CTTGAAAAGGAGGTGCGGACATGAAAAAGAAAACCAAACAAACATTTCCGCTCGGTGATTTTTTAAAGGAACTCCGGGAAAGAAAAGGTGTAAGCCTTAAAAAAGTGGAAGATGAAACCGGCATATCAAACGCTTATCTCTCCCAACTTGAGACAGGCGTCCGGCAGAGGCTTCCTAACCCGGACAGGCTGAAAGCCCTTGCTGATTATTACAACGTATCACTCCAGCAGTTACTCGAAAAGGCGGGATATTTCGGGGAAGGCGATATTGAAGAAACACAAGAACAGAAAATCGAGAAAGCCTTTCTGCACGTCATCAGTGACCCGGCTTTCAAATACGGCACACGCCTGAAAGGAAAGTATGACTTGGACGGTAAACGGTTTATCGTCGAAATGTATGAAACCCTGACGAAAAAGAAAATACTGGACTAAGGAAATGGACAACGCCGTTATGAACGAAGCACCGCCTATCACGATTGACGATTTCTGCCATCACTTCATGTGTGAATATGGAAATTACGATCCGCACAAAGACGCCTATGATTTCGATTACGCCACGGCAGGCGTCAATAACCTTTCCCGGGAATTTATCAAGTATTTTGAATTACAACATCCTTTCTCGATAGAAGCACTTTTGACAATCTGCAAGGATTCAAGTTTTACGGTTAAACTGCTTCCCGATAATCATAAATCCCGGGGATACAATTTCAGCTATGGCGAAGATGTCCGCATTTTCATAAAAGAAAACGACTCGCCAAGCGGACAGATACATACTCTCCTGCACGAATTATATGAAATTATTGACGAGAAGCTCCACTCACACAGCAACAACGGTTATAAACGAGAAAAGAAAGTCATTGAAGCGAAAGCCGATCAGTTTTCCGCTTATGTCCATGTCCCTCACGAAACAGTTTTGCAGTGGATAAACACAAACGGAATTGACGTATTCGGATTAAAGGACTTTTTGACCTGTTCTTATGTGACGGCATTGATCAGAACCAATGAGGTTTTATGCGGAGTGGTAAGAGCCACGACAAACGAACACATCCCGGTTATTGGCATTCTTTATGAGCGACCTTATTGGAAAGGAACGCCCAGCGGGCGGACGCCACGGCTTCAACTTAAATTCCACACAAAAAGCCGGGGATTTCCCTTCACGTTAAGCCGGAATGAAGTCAAAGACCTGCTTTTCTATTCAAAGGAAATAGGCGATCTGACCATATCGAAACTTATCAACGCATATTCAAAATCCGGCGATGATGTCCTTCTTAAAAATATCGAAATGGTATTTAAAACATCTGGGCTGACCGTTGACATTCTTATAAGGACGGTAAACTGGCGGAAGTATAAACATACTGCAAAAATCCTTATTCAGTTAATACCATCAACCCATAAAGAGCTTCGCAATCTCGCTGAAAGGCTGAATATAAAGCAGTATGATTTAGGATAAAAAGAGGTGAAATTATGAAAGTCGCATTATACGCAAGGGTATCATCGGAGAAGCAGGCGGAGAATGACCTGTCTATTTCCGCCCAGCTTAAAGCGTTAAGGAAACACGCTGAGAAGAACGGCTGGACTATTTATAAGGAATTTATTGACGAAGCTGAAAGTGCCTTGTCCGCCAACCGCCCGGCGTTTCAGGAAATGATCGCAACGGCGAAGAAAAAAGAACCGCCATTCCAAACGATTCTGATATGGAAGTTTTCTCGTTTCGCCCGCAACCGGGAAGATTCTATTATTTATAAATCACTGCTCAGGAAACACGGCGTCACTGTCGTTTCAATGAATGAGCAAGTAGATGACTCTCCGGCAGGGAAACTCTTGGAAGGTATCATCGAGGTCATAGACGAATTTTATTCCATGAACCTCGCCGAAGATACGATCCGGGGCTTACGTGAGAACGCTAACCGTGGCTTTCAAAACGGCAGTATCCCGGTCGGCTATAAAGCAAAGAAGGTTATGGACGGCACGAATGAACGGACAAAGCTCGAACCTGATGAAACCTTTGCCCCTATCGTGCAACGGATATTTGACCTCTGCACCCGGGGCAACGGCATTAAAGAGATAGCGAATATCCTTAACCGTGAGGGATTGAAAACGAATAAAGGTAAAGCGTGGAGCAATTCAACGGTGCAGTATATCCTCAAGAACGAAGCCTATACCGGCACCCTTATTTATGGTAAGAAGTCCAGCAGTAAGCTCCGCACAAACGGAAAACATGAAGCAATACGACTTGAGGATAATCACCCGGCTCTTGTTAACCGGGAAACTTATCTTTACGCTCTGGAGCTTATGTCAAAACGAAGCCCGAAAGTCGCCCATCCTCAAACGCTCATAAGCGAATACCTGTTAAGCGGGCTGATTGAATGCGGTAAATGCGGGGCGAAGATGTTCGGCTCTAAAGCGAAGTCCGGCAAGTTCTCATATTACGCCTGTCATAATTACGTTAAGCGTGGGAAAACGGTCTGCAACGCAAAGCTGATCAATAAAAAGAAGATTGAAGCCCTTGTCATTGAACGCCTCAAAACGCATATCCTCACCGAAGAAAATCTTATGGAGCTTATGAACATGGTGCTTGATGAGATGAACGCAAACAAAAAAGACTCACAACAACAGCTTGATACGATTGAAAAGCAACTGGAAGCCCTGCGAGGCAAACAAGGGAAGCTCTATAACTCCCTTGAGACCGGCAAGCTGGACGTTGATGACCTTGCCCCGAGAATTAAAGAGATTAAAGCACAGATTGACACGCTGGAAACGAAACGGAATGAAGTTATCGAGGAAATACAAGCTCCGAGCAGTCTGCCTTTTAACGCAAAGAACCTCAAAGCCTACGTTCAAGACCTTGCCGACCTCCTGAGCAAAGGCTCAATCGTTGAGCAAAAGTCCTTCCTTCGCTCCTTCATCGAGCGGATTGTTGTTAACCACCCGAAAGCCGAAGTTTTCTATAACATCCCCATAATAAACAACAAAGGCAGAACCTCAAAAAGTGAAGTTCTGCCTATGTTACAAATTGGCTCCCCCTCGAGGACTCGAACCTCGGACCTGGAGATTAACAGTCTCTCGCTCTACCAACTGAGCTAAGGGGGAATAGTAGAAATATTTTACACTAAATATAATCTCAGTCAAACAGTTTTTAGCCGACATATTTAAATAATCAGCCGAAAAAGCTTGCCGCTAGTTATATATTAAAGTAAAATAAGGCTGATGATTATTACCGCCAAAGACTACGATTACGGAATCTTATCCCAAAGCCTACAATACCTGATAGAAGAATATTACCGGCCGAACAAACCCTATTCCAAAAGAAGGATTAAAATAGTACTGCGGGCCATTAAGCCAAGGGCACATGAAAAAATCCTGGATATAGGCTGCGGCGTGGGAACATTCGCCTTTCACTGCGCTAAACAGGAAGCAAAAACATTCGGCCTTGACTATTCTTCCGAATCCATTAAAACAGCAAATAAGCTATGCGAACAATTCAAAGTAAGCCAGCATACTTCCTTTTTGATTGCTAATGCCATGCAACTGCCTTTCAAAAACGCTTATTTCGATAAAATCGTATCGGCAGATTTCATTGAACATATTACCCATGATGAAAAAGCTACACTGCTAAAAGAAATGTACCGGGTACTAAAGCCCCAAGGGTATATTATTATATTTACCCCTAATGCCATAAGAGAGAAAATAGGAGATCTCTACTGGAAAGCGAGGAATATCTTATTTAAAGACAAGATCCCGGTAAGCAACTTGCACTATGGGCTGATTAATAAACCTGATTTCGCTAAGATTTGTGCTAGAAATAATTTTAAACTTAAGACCTACTACAAAGATATTACCCACCCATTCCTTGCCTATATCCCTTTATTGCGCAGGTCACTAGCACTAAACCTCCTATTTATACTTAAGAAATAGAGGTTAAATTATCTCTTTTTCAAGGTTACCTACCTCAAGGTTAATTTCAGCGCTCCTCTTCTCTATCTCTTTCATCCTTCTGCCATATTCCCTGGCTGTTTCTTCATCGCGGTATATTCTTGGGTTAGACAGGGCCCTGGCCTTGGCATAGCTTTCAACCTGAAGGTTATCTTTTTCTTTTACCAATTTATTTATTTTCTCGCGTATCAAGGAATTATGCGCCTTCCTTTTCTTCTCTTCCTGCTTCTTTAATTTATCTTCTTCTTTTGCCCTTAATCTTTCTTCCTTCTGTTTTTCTTTAAAAGTATCAAACCTAACACCCTTATTCTCAATCTCTTCGGTTAAAGAATCTTTTTTCTCGAAATAATAATCAAATGACCCGGGAAATTTCCTGATCCTCCCGCCCTTAACCTCATAAACCACATTAGCTATGGAACGCACAAAATAAATATCGTGGCTTATAAACACCAGCGTACCCTGGTAATTATTCAAGGCCTGCACCAGCGCCTCAACCGCATCCACGTCAAGATGAATAGTAGGTTCATCCAATAAAAGAAAATTAGGCGGATTAATCAAAAGTTTCGCCAGTATAAGTCTGCTCTTTTCTCCGCCGGATAGAACCTTAACCTTCTTATCGGCATCATCTCCGGTGAATAAAAATGCCCCCAGAATCGACCTTATAATCTCCTCCGACATATATCCGGGCGCGGCAGAATAAGCTTCACGCAAAACCGTATTCTCCGTATTTAAAACATCCGTTCGTGTC
>MWBL01000102.1 GCA_002069015.1 Firmicutes bacterium ADurb.Bin300
TCAAAGAGTTTGACACGGTGAATTTGTTGTGTCCTGCTATTACCCCCTGAAAAATATTTTCAAATATATGAAGTCCCATATTGATTACAAGACCTATAAACAGCCCCTTAGCCAAGGCTATATCCTGTTGTGTCATAGTATTTGCGTACATTTGGGGAATTAGGAAATATATAACCGCACAGACAATGAAAATAGCTGCGCTGATAAAGGCGCACTGAACAAGGCTCATTGCAACGAATTTTTCGGTTTTTGCCTTTTCCTTTGCGGCATTGTACTTTGCGACATACCTAAGGCAGGTACTGCCCAGACCTAAATCAAGCACGGCAACAGACGCTGAAATTGAGGCTACAATCTTATAAACACCGTACTGCCCTTCTCCGAGACTCGATACGATATACGGTGTCATTATGAGTCCGTATACAGTGTTGACAATTATTAAAAAATAAGACAGTAGAGCTCCGTATTTAACTTGCTTCTTGTCATTCATACAGCTTGTTTCCTTTCGAGAGCGGTTTCAGCGATGCAAATAATTCGTTTTTATGTAAACCTTTGCTCTGCTAAGCAGGCTCATATCATAATTTTTAAGAAGCAGGCGGCTTATTTCCTCATAAAAGCTTGCCCCTGCCCAGCTTTGATTTTCATCGCATTGGTCTAATAAAACCTTACTATAACGGTCCGTAAGCCCCGAATGGGTACCGGAATTGTCAAAGCCTATATTATATATTTTTGAAATTCTCGGCATAACCCAATACTTATTATTCTGATACCGCGCAAAGGCAAATCTTTCCGCCCATGAGTCAATTTTGTGCTGCATCTGCCTGTCAAGCATAAGGGATAGGTCCTTACCTGCGCGGTTGAAATCACGGCGTTTAAAAATATTGTACTTCACGCCCTTATAGTATTTGCAGTCCCAATCAATAAGTTCCCATCTGTCCGACCAGGTTGCCCAAGCACAGCTGCTGCCGCGCAAGGATAAGAATACATCCTGCTTAAAGTCGTCAGGTAATATAAACGGAATAAGGTAACCGCCTATTGCCCACACGCGGGAATCATTTCTATACTCGTCAAGACAGAAATTCATATAAGAAAGAAAATTAGCAGAGGGAACGGAGTCATCCTCTATTACTATTACCCTGCCGTATTTCCTTATAATCTCCCCTACCGCACCGATAACAGAATTTGCAAGCCCCTTATTCACGGGGGCCTGAGTTACGGTTACACTCTTAAAATACGACTTATCGATTTTTGCGAGATACTCTCGCACCCGGTTCACCTTTTCCGTCTGCTTTTCGTTTTTAGGTCCGTCGGAAAATATGTATAAGTCTGTCTCATTGGCAAGTGTACAGTCTTTAAGAGCCTGTATAACCTGCTTGCAGTGGTCTGCACGATTATAAACAAAAAACACAAGCGGCGACGCCATACCGTTCATCCTCTCAATACGCCTTTTTTTCGGTGATTTTTTTTACGGCACTTATGACCCGGGCATGGTTTTCTCTGAATTCTGAATCCGAAAGCTGTGAAACGCTCTTTTCGAATTCTCTTATCCTTTTTATACCGAGTGTAAAATCCTCAATCACTTCATCTGCCGAGCGTTTGTTTGCGTCGCAAAAGGACCTTGATAATATTGCCATACAAGAACCGATACGATAGTGCTCTGTAATTATATATTCCGCGGGCAATTCTCCATAGCCTATTCTCGCGATCCCGCCAAAGCCGAACGGAATATTATGAGCCTTGATTTTTTGGGCGAGATAATCTATAAAGCCGCAGCTTAAAAGCTCAAACATAAAGGTAAGCTTCATATCAATATGCAAATCATTAAGACCGATGTGAATTTCATCGATTCCCGGAACATCAAGAATTTCGTCGATTCTCACGGCAGCCGCCGCCGTTTCAAGCAGAAGGCAGGTTTTTGCTCTTTTGTCTACAAGCCTTATAAACTCTCTTACCTCATCTGCGGTGCTGAACATCGGCAGCATAATTATATCCGCTTTGCCCTCAATGACAAGGTCAATCTCCTTTTTTGACTCTTTATTAATAGGGTTGATGCGGACAAGAAGCTGTGAAAATGTCAAGACATCCTTAATTTTTTTGATGTCTTTTGTGCTGTGCCTTGAAATAACCGTGTTAAGATGACCCTGTCTTTCTTCTTTGCCCTTTATTTCAAGATCGATAAATATCCTGTCTATTCCTGCCCTGTCGGCAAGAGAAGCTATCTCGGTTTTATTAGTAATATAAAGGAGCTTAAGAGACATTTAAATCTCCTCTCTTTTCTCGTTGATAATCTCATGATAAACCTGAAGGTATTCCTCCGGATTCTTCTGCCTGTCGTGCCTTATTGACGCGTCCTCGATTACATTTTTTGAAAAACGATTACACAAATCATCGTCCTCAAAAAGCCGCATAATCCTTTCGGCAAGATAGCCGTATTCGGGATAATCATAATAAAACCCCGAATGGCCGTCCCGAAGAAGCTGTGTCATTCCGCCCCTGAAGGCGCATATGCACGGAAGACCTAAGTACATCCCCTCGCAAACCGTGGCAGAGGCGCCCTCAATAGCCGACGGCAATACAACAATATGACTTTTAAGCATTCTGTCTATTACCTTATCTGCGCTTAAGGGTCCGCAAAACACAACATTGCTTTTTATTTTGGACTTTTCAATTCTATCCCTAATAAGCTTTTTATATCCCGTATTAACGATTAATTCCCCTGTGTCATCACCGGGAACTCCGGGAACATAGAGCTTAACGTCCGGGTAGCTTTGTTTTACAATTTCCAATGCTAAGAGCAATACATGAAGCCCCTTTAGCGGATAATCGGCATACCCTGTGTAAATTGTGTGCCTTACGGATTTATCAAGCGTCCACTTTGGAGCGTCATAAAATTGCTCCCGTAAATTGAAATTGCATCTGTGATACTTTATTTTCGGGTTTATTCTTTTCATAACCGAATAATCCCACAGTGTTCTGCCCGTAACATGAGTTATCTTTTGTAAGGTTTCGTACTCCGTTTTGCACTGCTTATTCAATCTTATTTTTGCAAACAGCATTCCGCCGAAACGAAGGTTTTCGCGCATTGTACGGTATTTAAGCATTTCCCAAAGGCTGATGCCGCCGTAATACTCTTTACTTATTCTGTCCATTACTCCTTGTATGGTTAACAAAACAGGTATGTCGGGATAACTATTTATTACTGCTGTTCCCAAATCGTTTTCGGTTCCGAAAATATGAATTATATCCGGATAAAAAGCTTCAAATATCTTCTTAATATAGGCAGCATAAAAGTTTTTTCCGTGAAATCTTCCCGGTTTCGGAATAACATAGTGCTCTGTACCGCCAAAGCTTAAATGCTTAAGCTCCCCTACTTCTCCCGTGGAGACAACGCAAAGAGTTACTTCACCTAAGTCATTGAGGCGATGGCAAATATCCAAAACCCAGCCCTGACTTAAAGGGCTCGAAAGCGATAACTCCTTTGCGGTTTCGGGAAAGGGGCAGTTTACAATCCATAAAACTTTCATATTTTAATAGCTTCCTTATTTTTACGAGAATCGAAAAAACTAAAATCGGATTTACAGTAAAGCATCATCGGCAGCATCATAAATATCATTGCCGATGATTCCCCTGCGGCATAGCTGTTAAACAGGGTGATAAATATAAATGCTATTACTGTTATTGTCATGTCCTGCTTATCTATAAATTTACTCCAAATCTTAAAAACATAGGAGATAAAGACAAATACCACAGACGAAAACATCCCGAAAAGAGCCATATGCTGTAATATAAACGAATGACCTCCGTTCCAGCTTCCTCCGACAATCGGGTGTGCCGCAAATTCCATAAGCGCCTTACGCCATATCTGAACCCTTATTATGTCTTCTTCATATGTTTCATATGTTATTGCCTCTAAAAGCTCTTTTGCGTGCATAGTAAAAGCCTCTATCTCAAAATACTCGCCAAATGAAATAAACGCGTTCAAGACTTGAATCCTAAACAAAAACAGGATAAAGAAAAACAATACAAGCGGTACTGTCACGGGTGATTTTTTCCTGAAGGTTAAAAGTGCGAACAATATAAAAAATAACATTGCAAAAATTGCTATACTGTAGGAGGCTTTGAAAACCAGAAATATTGTTGTTAATACGCAAATTATTATCACTGCTTTTATAATTCTCCATCTGTTTTTATTAAACAGGAGAATTCGGAGCATGCCGAACACAAGAAAAACTGAGCCGTAAATATAACCGTATCCCGCAGCACCTAACGATTTGAGATTATTTATCGTATATATGTCAGCAGCGCCCGCAAGGTCTCTTGAGGCAAAAGGATATTCTCTGAGAACCCCTGTTGCGACTACTGTGCTTATAAGCAGTATTATAAGATTAACAGTTAAAAACCCGAATACTGTCTTTTTTGAATAGTTCTGAATAACAAGAAAAGCTGCCATGCTCCAGAAAAAAATGTACCAGACCGTCGATATATATAATGTAAGCAAAGATGTAAGTCCCTTAAAAAACAGGAACACGACATATATTATAACAGCTGCAGCAAAGCTAATAAGAATTTTGCTCGTTTTAAGCTTTAATATAAATTTTTCAAGGAATGTTAAAACAAGAAATCCCGCCATTAGCACAAAGTTAAAAT
>MWBL01000103.1 GCA_002069015.1 Firmicutes bacterium ADurb.Bin300
AGAAGTGCGTTGAAGGCGGGTGTTTTTGCCGTGGTTTCTCTGACCTGTATAGCGTTGATGTTGTTATCCAGAGCGCAGTCGGATGAATTATCGCGTAAAATTACGAAGCTTGAAAATGACATAAAAATTGCGCAGAGTGAGAACGTTCGGCTTAATACTGCGATGAATTCCTTAATCTCGGCAGATAAGGTTGAGACCTACGCCGAGGAGGTACTCGGAATGGTAAGGGCAGAGAACTACCAGATAACATATATAGATATGTCAAAGGGAAATATGATTGTCTTATCCGGGGATAAAACCGACCTGAAAGAAAAACTTACCGTAAAGCTTAAGGAACTGTTTGCATATCCACCGTAATATGTTAATAAGTATTATTGGCGAGAGTTGAGTTGTTCTCGACTCTCGTTGTTTTCAAAAACACGCAGGGCGGGGTGGCTGTTTTGGCACGAATTTCAAACAGATTAAGGGTAAGAGCAATCGGTGCCGTTGCCTTATTTTTGATTTTAGGGTTTTCAGTGGATATAGGCAGGCTGTTTTGGCTGCAGGTTGTAAACGGAGAAACATATAAAGCAAAGGCGCAAGAGCAGCAGCTGAGTGATACTGTAATCAATGCGCAAAGAGGCACTATCTATGACAGCAACCAAAATGTCCTTGCACAAAGCGCTTCTGCCTGGCTTGTTTATATCAATCCTTCAAAAATAAAGGACGACGCCCAGGGCGAGCTTATAGCAAAGGGTCTTTCGGAAATATTAGGAGTCAATATTGATAAAATCAAGCGTTCCATAAGTCATAAAAATTACGGTTATGAAAAAATTAAAGGACAGCTTGAATATAATACAAAGGAAGCTGTAAATAACTTCATAAATGAGAACGATCTTTTTGGCATTGTAAATATTGACCCGGATACAAAAAGGTATTACCCTTATGCAAATTTCGCCTCAACCGTTATAGGCTTTACCGGCTCTGAGGATTCCGGCAGAAGCGGAATAGAGCTGAAATATGACGAAGAGCTTACAGGTGTTGCAGGAAGAGTTATTACGGCTAAAAATGCCCAGTCGGGAACAATGCCAAACGAATTCGAAACAACGTATGACGCCCATCAAGGTACAAGTCTCGTACTCACTATTGACAGCGTTATTCAATACGCTCTTGAAAAAGGACTTGAGCAAGCTGTTATTGATAACAAGGCAACAAGTGCTTACGGTATAGTGATGGATGTAAAAACAGGTGCTATTCTCGGTATGTCAACAAAACCCGATTATGATCTTAATATGCCTAACACGATAACCGACGAAGAACTCCTTAAAAAAATCAACGCTGTTAAGGGGGAGGAAGAAAAAGCAGCGCAGTATAACAATGCGCTTTTTTCTCTTTGGAGGAATAAGGCAATAAGCGACACATATGAACCCGGCTCCGTCTTTAAGGTTATAACGCTTTCCGCTGCGCTTGACTCGGGGGCGGTTACGCCTAAATTTACGTATACTTGCAGGGGTTCTATCAGAGTTGCGGGCAATACTATCAGATGTCACAGGTCGGGAGGTCACGGGACACAAAATCTTGAAACGGGACTCGTCAATTCCTGCAACCCCTTTTTTGTTACGGTAGGTCAAACAACAGGCTCAAAAGAGTTTTACAAGCATTTTGAGGCATTCGGGTTTACCGAAAAGAGCGGGATTGACCTTCCCGCAGAGGCGTCTCCGGTAGCCAATGTAACATATTATACGGGGGACAGACTCGGCATATCAGAGCTTTCGAGCTGTGCTTTCGGTCAGACCTTCCAGGTGAGCGCAATCCAAATGCTAACAGCGGTAAGCGCAATAGCCAACGGCGGACATCTAATGACGCCGTACCTTGTAAAATCTATGATTGACAAGGACGGAAACATTGTTTACAACACGTCCCCCCACGAGAAAAGGCAGGCTATATCCGAGACAACTTCAAAAACGGTTATATCAATGATGGAGGAGGTTGTCAAAAGGGGAACCGGTAAAAACGCTTATATTGCCGGCTATCGCGTCGCCGGTAAAACGGGAACATCGGAAAAACTTACAAAGGATAATGAATATATAGCCTCCTTTATCGGGTTTGCTCCCGCAAACGACCCGAAAATCTCGGTTCTGATTGTAATCGACGAGCCTCAGGTTTATAACCACGGCGGAGGTGCAATTGCAGCACCTGTTGCAAACGAGGTGCTTGAACAGAGCTTAAGGTATATGAATATTGAACCGGTTTACACTAACGAGGAGCTTGCAAAGCTCAGTGCGACGGCTCCCGACGTGGCAGGGCTTACGGTGGAGCAGGCAAAGAGAATATTGCAAAACCAAGGCTTCGGTGCAAGAGTCGTCGGCAACGGAGAAAAAGTGCTTGTTCAAAATCCGCTCGGGGGTAATTCACTGCCGAAAAACGGCGTAATTATACTTTATACTGAAAAAGGAGCCTCGACTACCGGCGTAGTGCCCGACCTTACAGGGCTCAGCATAAGCCAGGCTAACAAAAAAGCGGTAAACGCAGGCTTCAATATAAGAATTTCAGGTTCTTCGCTCGACGAGGAAGTAAAATCTTACCGTCAAAATATAGCCCCGTCCACAAAAGCGGAGCTCGGAACGATTATTACGGTTTACTTCAAAACAAATGTTGGAGTTCAGGATTTTTAAGGAGGATTAAAATGCTTTTATCTCGTCTATTGGATGGAATACCCGTAACGGGTAAATATCTTGACGTTGATGTTCAGGAAATTACGGATAATTCAAATAATGTTACCGTCGGCTGTCTTTTCGTCTGCATTAAGGGAGCGCATTTCGACGCACACAAGGTGGCGTATGAGGTTTTACAAAAGGGTGCGGCGGCTGTTGTGGTTGAAAGGGATATAGGTATCGAAAAACAAATTGTCGTCGACGATTCAAGAGCGGCCTTTGCGCTTTTATGCAAAAACTTCTTTGAACGCTCGAGTGATAAGCTGAAAATAATCGGAGTTACGGGAACAAACGGGAAAACAACGACGACTTTTGTAATTAAGGACATCCTTGAATCCCTTGGAAAGAGCTGCGGTCTCATAGGTACCGTAAAAAATCTTATCGGCGAGGAAAGCGTCCCCTCTGTTTTAACTACTCCCGATCCGTTTGTTATGCATGCGCTTTTCAAAAGAATGGTCAACGCGGGCTTGGAATACTGTATAATTGAGGTATCCTCTCAGGCTATGCACCAAAAAAGGCTTGAAGGAGTAGAGTTTGAGATCGGAATTCTGACAAATATATCGCAGGATCATCTTGATTATCACGGAAGTATCGAGGAATACATTGCCGCGAAAAAGCAGCTTTTCTATGCCTGTAAGAAAGCGGTCATAAATAACGACGAAGAAAGAGCGCCGTATTTTATTGACGGCATCAGCGCGAAAGTCTTTTCTTATTCGGCACTCAATGCTTCAATGTTTAAGGCCTCGGGAGTAAAATACAATTCGGACAGCGTGTCTTATACGCTTGAAACGGGCACGGAAAGCTATCCGGTAAGATTTAATATACCCGGAACCTTTTCTGTTTACAATTCCCTGTCGGCTGTCACCGCCGTTTGCTCGCTTGGGTTTCCTGTTCAGCGGGTGTCTGCTGCGGCAGAGAAGGCAAAGAGTGTTCCGGGCAGACTCGAAACCGTAAAAAGAGGACAGCCGTACAACATCATCATAGACTACGCCCATACTCCCGACGGGCTTGAAAAGGCAATAGAGGCCGTCAGGAGCTTTACGAGCGGGAGAGTAATAACCGTTTTTGGCTGCGGCGGGGACAGGGATAGCACAAAGCGCCCGCTTATGGGCAAAATTGCGTGCGAGCTTTCGGATATTACTATTGTAACATCCGATAATCCGAGATCGGAAAATCCTCAAAATATAATAGATGAAATCCTTGAAGGAATAGAGGATAACAAGAAAAATCTATTTGTCGAACCGGACAGAACACAGGCAATTGCCCTTGCCCTTAAGAAGGCAAAAAAAGGCGACACAGTTCTGCTTGCCGGCAAGGGTCATGAGACATACCAGATAATCGGCAGGGAAAAAAAGCATTACGATGAGCGTGAAGTAATATCCGAATTGTTAAGTGGTGAGTTTAATGACGTTAAGCTTTGAAGAGCTGAAAAGCGCTCTTAAAGTTACTATTCCGCTTAAAGGCTTCATCACAGGAGTTTCCACTGATACGAGGACACTAAAGCCCGGGGAATTATTTATTGCGCTTTCGGGTGAG
>MWBL01000104.1 GCA_002069015.1 Firmicutes bacterium ADurb.Bin300
CGGGAATTCAGTTTATGGAATTCAATACTCTTTTTCAGCTTCTCTCTTTAACGCTCAACCGTCCTCATATCCTTGGAAACGCCCAAAACATGCTCTTTATGCCCGATTTATTCAATTATATGCTTACGGGCAAAACAGCCGCCGAATATTCAATAGCTACTACCTCTCAGATGATTGACATCAACACGCGTGGCTGGTCTGAGGAAATATTAAAATCCTTCGGCATAAACAAAAAGCTCTTGCCGCAGGTAGTAAAAACGGGCGAAATACTCGGGGAGATTCGCCCCGAAATATGTGAGGAGCTCGGAATAAACAGGGCAAAGGTCATACTTGTTGCCTCACATGACACTCAAAGTGCGGTAACGGCGGTTCCTTCAACGGAAAAAGATTTTGCTTTTATAAGCTGCGGTACCTGGTCGCTTTTTGGAACAGAGGTCGAATTACCCATAATCAACAAGAGGTCAAAAAGCTTTAATTTCACTAATGAGGGCGGGTATGGCTACACCACGGCTTTTCTTAAAAATATCTGCGGTCTTTGGCTTATTCAAGAGAGCCGTCGTCAATGGAACAGAAGCGGCGAGCAATACTCTTATGCCGATTTGGAACGCTTGGCGCTTGAAAGCGAGCCGTTCAAATGCTTTATTGACCCTGACTCACCTGAATTTACGGCGATGGGAAATATCCCCGAAAGAATCTGCGAATACTGTAAGAGAACTAATCAAAGTGTTCCCGAAAGCGTCGGGGAAATTATGCGCTGTATTTACGAGAGCCTCGCGCTTAAGTATCGGTATGTTTTTGACGGTCTAAAAAATTGTACAGGTAAAAGCTATGATAAAATACATATAATGGGCGGAGGTACAAAAGACTCATTGCTTTGCCAAATGACCGCCGACGCATGTAACGTCACGGTGCAAGGCGGCCCTGTTGAGGCGACGGTGCTGGGTAATATAGCCGTTCAGCTCATTTCCTTGGGCGATATTGACAGTATTTCAACGGCGAGAAGCATAATCGCCACAGGCGAAAGCCTGACAACTTATTATCCTAATCATACTCAAGCCTTAAAGGAAGCTCTGTCAAGATTTTCCCGTATTTTAGGAAAATAGCGTTAAAAAAACGAGCCTGTAAGAGCGAAAAAGCTCTTACAGGCTCGTTTTTTGTTTTTAGTTAACGGCAATTTATTTTATGCGGACATTTATCGCAACCGGCGCTGCAATCACTTTTGATTATTTTTTCGTCCTTTATAAAAATCCACCAGATTAATGCGGCGAAAAGGGCGAATGCAAAAGCTATTCCGGCAAAGCTTGCCGTGCCCTGAACGAGCCTTCCAAACTGATAAACCATTAACGATACGCCATAGGCATATAAAGTCTGATACCCTATAGCCCATAGAGCTTCCCTGAAATTTTTCAGTTCGCGGAATATGGCCGCCATTGCCGCTATGCACGGGGCACACAGCAGATTGAAAAGTAAAAACGCATAAGCCGAAAGCTGTGAAAAAGCCGTGCCGAGTATTTCAGCGCCCCCGGTGCCGTCGGACGCAAAGCCATACAGGACACCAAGCGTAGCCACTATGTTTTCTTTTGCTGCAAGTCCCGCTATTACCGCTACCGCTGCCTTCCAATTTCCAAACCCGAGCGGCACAAACAAAACCGCAATTGCCCGCCCGAGCATTGCAAGCAAGCTGTCTTCGGTATTTTCAACCAATACGGGTTTTCGCCCGATAAACCCGAAATTTGAAGCTGCCCAGATGATAATACTTGAAATAAGGATTATGGTCCCTGCCTTTTTTATAAAAGAAACCGACCTGCTCCAGGTGCTTTGAACTACGGATTTTATGTCCGGCAAATGATATGAGGGCAGTTCCATGACGAACGGGGATGGCTTTGCGCTAAAACCCTTTGTCTTTTTCAGGATTATTCCCGATATGGCTACGGAGGCAATTCCTATTAGGTATACGCTTGCCGATACCCAGCCCGCGTTGCCGAACATAGCCCCGGAAATGAGCGCAACTACGGGCAGTTTCGCGCCGCACGGCATAAAGGTTGTGGTCATTATAGTGATTTTGCGTTCTTTTTCATTCTCAATAGTACGCGTTGCCAAAATGCCCGATACGCCGCAGCCCGTGCTGACGAGCATCGGAATAAACGATTTCCCCGAAAGCCCGAATTTCCTGAAAAGCTTATCAATTAAGAAAGCTATTCTTGACATATATCCGCATTCTTCAAGCAACGAAAGCAGAAGGAAGAGCACTATTATCTGAGGTACAAAGCTGAGAACCGAACCGACTCCCCCGATTATCCCGTCTGCAATAAGACCCTTTAGCCAAACGGGTGAGTTTACGCTTTCGAGAAACGCTGCCGCTCCGTTGCCTATCCAATCCCTGAAAAGAGTGGAGGTAAAATCTGCAAAGACAGTACCCGCAACCGTAACCGCTAGATAATATACGCCAAACATCAGCAGCGCAAATATCGGAAGGGCCGCAAATCTGTTCATCAGCACCTTATCAATCCTGTCGGAATTTTCCTCTCTTGCTAAGCTGTTTTTCAGACAGCAAAGCTTTACCGCGTTTGTGACAAACTTGTACCTCTCGTTGATTATTATACTGTCAGAGTCTTCGCCAAGCTCTTCCTCAACTGCCCGAATATCGTTCTCAATATGGTTTAGCAATTCCTTAGACACCTCGAGCTCTTCATACACCGCCAAATCCCGCTCGAAAAGCTTAATTGCAGACCATCGCTGTTCCCTGTAGGGTTTTGAGTGTAAAACAGCCTCCTCAATATGGGCCAAAGCATGCTCAACCGCACCCGAAAAACGTTGAATCGATGGTCTTTGATACTCACTCCCCGCCGCTTTAATTGCAGCGCTCGCAACCTCCTGTAACCCAAGTCCTTTTAAGGCGGATATCTCAAAAACAGGGCAGTTGATAACTTGTGCAAGCTTTTTTAAGTCTATTGAGTCTTTCTTCCTTCTTACTATGTCAATAAAGTTTACGGCTATAACCATAGGGATAGAAAGCTCCGTCAGCTGGGTCGTCAAATAGAGATTTCTCTCAATATTTGTTCCGTCAATTATATTAATAATTGCATCAGGCCGCTCCTTTAACAGGTAGTCCCTTGCTATGAGCTCCTCGGGTGAATACGGAGACAGCGAATATATCCCGGGCAAATCCGTTAGGATGATGTCCTTTTCTCCTTTCAACCTTCCTTCTTTTTTTTCGACAGTTACCCCCGGCCAATTGCCGACATATCTGTTTGAACCGGTCAACGCGTTGAAAAGGGTTGTTTTCCCACTGTTAGGATTGCCTGCAAGTGCAATTTTAATTGCCATAATTCTTCCTTTCCAATCGTATTTCACAATTCGGTTTTAATTCTTCACCCATAATCTATTCGTCCTTTTCCGTTTTTATTCTATTTCGACCATAACGGCATCTGCTTTCCTCAAAGTAAGGTCATATCCTCTGACTCTTATTTCGATAGGATCTCCCAAAGGCGCCATTCGGCGTATAAAAATCTCTACATCTTTGGTAATCCCCATATCCATTATTCTTCGACGCACCGCACCCTCACCTTTAATGCGGGCTACATTCACTTTTTCACCGATTTTGGCGTCACTCAAAGTACGCATAAGACATCTCCCCTCACTATAGTTAGCTATGGCTAACTCCACATATATATAATATGCATTAATCACCCCAATGTCAATACTTTTATCCATATTTTCAAGATAAAATCTATTTCACTATTACCATTATTCCCCATCTGCGCTTGATTTATAGCACTGCTTGCTGTATAGTGTAAGAGAAGGTGATTTTATGGGCATTCATGAATCGGGAGAAATGTACCTTGAGACAATTCTTGTCCTGTCTCAAGAGCTTGAGCGCGTACGGGCAGTTGATATCTGTGAAAAAATAGGCTACTCGAAGCCGAGCGTCAGCCGTGCCCTCGGACTCTTAAAAAAGGGCGGCTTTCTCGAGGTTGATTTAGTTGGGAACATAATTATGACACAAGAGGGCAAAGAACTTGCGAGCCGCATCTATGAAAGACATAAAACGCTCACCGAATTTTTTGAGCTTCTCGGGGTAAGCAAGCAAACCGCTTGTGCAGACGCGTGTAAAATTGAACACGATATCAGCGATGAAGCGTTTGACAGGATATGTAAATTCGTCGAGCACGGCTTTTAGCCGTGCTCGTTTTTTAATAGGATATAAGGCAAGTCATTTGT
>MWBL01000105.1 GCA_002069015.1 Firmicutes bacterium ADurb.Bin300
TCACACCAGGAAGGGCATATTGCGGCGGCTCTGTATTCGGCAGGCAAGCTTGAGCTTTTAGGTGATAAATTTTTTGCTTTTCATGTTTCGGGAGGTACAACACAGCTCATTCTCGTTACAAAATCGGATAGCTCGCTGTTTAACACAACCGTTTTAGCCTCATCTCTCGACCTGAAAGCGGGGCAGGTAATAGACAGGGTCGGAGTAAAACTCAAACTCAAGTTTCCGGCAGGGAAAAGTCTCGATGAAATTTCGCTTAAAAGTGACAAGGATTATTTTACGACTATGCGCTGCAAGCTCATTGGAGGCAATTGCTCCTTTTCGGGGCTTGAAAACCAGGCGGATAAAATGCTCCGAAACGGGGAGAGGGAGTGCGATACGGCACGCTTTGTATTTGAGAGTATTGCCTGCACCTTATGTGAAATGGTAAGGTGTTTTGCAGAAAAACACGGAAGTCTCCCCCTTGTGCTTTCGGGCGGAGTAATGTCTAACACTATTATAAGACAAAGAATCGGAAGTGCTTTTCCCTCCTTGTTCGCCACCCCTGAATTTTCGTGTGACAATGCCGTCGGAGTGGCGGTTCTGTCGTATCTGGAGGAAAAATAATGTATACGCCGACTCCTACCGTCCTGACCGTTACGCAGTTGAACAACTATGTCAAAAAGCTTATTGAAAATGATGAGTACTTAAATGTGTTTTTTTTATCCGGTGAAATCTCCAATTTTAAAAGGCATACGAGCGGTCATTTATATATGAGTCTTAAAGACAGCACCGGCGTTATTCGTGCTGTGATGTTCGCTCAAGCAGCGGCACGATTGAGATTTAGACCCGAAGACGGGATGAAGGTCATTATTCGGGGAAGGGCATCGATTTACACGAAGGATGGCTCATTTCAGGTTTATATAGATGATATGCAGCCTGACGGCTTGGGCTCTTTAAATCTTGCGTTCGAGCAGCTTAAAGAAAAGCTTCGCAAAGAAGGACTTTTTGATGTCTCAAAAAAGAAGACGCTTCCAAGACTTCCGAATAAGATCGGAGTCATAACCTCTCCGACGGGTGCTGCGGTACGCGATATCTTGTCTGTTTTGAAAAGGCGTTATCCTGTCGCCGAGGTGGTTTTTTGTCCGACTGCCGTACAGGGTAAGGGGGCGGCAGCCGAAATTGCGGCGGCAATAGACCTGTTTAATAAAAGGAGAGCCGCCCAGCTGCTGATAGTCGGCAGGGGAGGCGGAAGCCTTGAGGAGCTTTGGGCCTTTAATGAGGAAGTTCTTGCCCGAGCGGTTGCTCTGTCCGAAATACCGATAATCTCTGCCGTAGGGCACGAAACCGATTTTACGATATGTGATTTAGCCGCAGATTTCCGTGCCCCGACCCCGTCCGCCGCCGCCGAAATAGCGGTGCCTGATATAGTAGAATTAAAGGCTTTGCTCAACGCAGACAAAGAATACATTTTCAGTCTTTTAAAAGATAGGATACACCGCAAAAGAGAGCAGCTTAACAGCCTTATGAAGTGTCGCGTCCTGCAAAACCCCATGGTGCTGACAGATGAGGTTCGTCAACGAGCGGACAGGCTTTCCCAAAATATGATTTTTCTTATAGAGACAAGATTTTTTTCAGAAAGAGAAAGGCTCAAGGGAACCTGCGGTAAGCTTTCTGCCTTAAGTCCGTTAGAGGTTTTATCGCGGGGGTACTCAATAGTATATGACAAGGGTGCAATAATTACCGACGCTGAAGCTCTAAGCGAGAGCTCTGAAATAACCGTCCGTTTTAATAAAGGAAGCGCAAGAGCGATAGTTAAGGAGATTAATAATGAAAACCAATAAAGATATGACCTTTGAACAATCGATGAAAAGACTCGAGGAAATAGTTAAACTGCTTGAAAACGGAAACCTTCCGCTTGAAGACTCCCTGCAGCTGTTTGAGGAAGGAACTGCCTTAGTCAGAAAAAGTGAGGCTTATCTTGATTTTGCTCAACAGAAAATAACACAGCTTATTAGTATAGAGGAAGCGAAAGAATGAACTTCAATGTTTATAGCGACTTAATAAATAAAACGCTTGATAATGCGCCCGATTTCGGAGGGGACGCCTCGGATACGGTTGGGCAGGCTATGCGCTACAGTCTCTCTGCGGGCGGCAAGCGGGTAAGGCCTCTTTTGACCCTCTTGTTTTGTGAGGCATGCGGGGGGAAAAAAGAAGCGGCTCTTTTTCCGGCGCTGGCAATAGAATATATTCATACCTACTCGCTCATTCACGATGATTTGCCGTGTATGGATAATGATGATTTCAGAAGGGGCAAATTGTCCTGCCATAAGCAATTTGGGGAAAGCACGGCGCTTTTAGCGGGAGATGCGCTTTTGACCTTTTCCTTTGAGAAGGTTGCGCGCGGCTTTGAGAAGGGCGATTACGATGCCGAAACAGCAGTTAAAATCATCTCGGTATTATGCCGAAGCGCAGGCTTTAAGGGAATGATATGCGGACAAGCCGTCGACCTGTCAAACGAGGGAAAAAGCCCGGATTATAATACGCTCAAGAAAATGGATTTGCTTAAGACGGGTGAGCTTATGAAAGCCGCTTGTGTTTCGGGCTGTCTTGTTGCGAACGCTCAAAACAATCTCATTGATGCCGCTTCTGCCTTTGGCGAAAAAATAGGACTTGCGTTTCAAATACAGGATGATATTCTTGACGTTACGAGTGATTTCAGTATCCTGGGCAAGCTTACGGGCAGCGATGAGCATAAAAACAAATTAACTTATGTCAAGCTTTTGGGACTCGACGAATGCAGAAGGTATGCGGACACCTTAACTGAAGAGGCTTTGGGGCTGCTCTATGCGTTTCCTCACAAAAGAGAGGAGCTTTCACACATTGCCCTTGCCCTTGCAAAAAGAGAAAAGTAAATACGAAGGAACGTACCGATTATGGGTGAAATACTTGACGGCATAGACAGACCGCAAGATATCAAACAACTTAAAACAAATGAGCTTGAGAGTCTTTCTGCAGAGATAAGGGAAGTGCTCATTGATACCGTTTCGAAAAACGGCGGACACCTCGCATCAAATCTCGGCGTTGTAGAGCTTACTATTGCGCTGCATAAGGTTTTCAACTCCCCTCATGATAAAATAATATGGGATGTAGGGCATCAGGTCTATACGCATAAGCTCTTAACGGGTAGGCGGGACCAATTCAAAACTATGCGCAAGGAAGGCGGAATTTCAGGCTTTTCAAGACCGAATGAGAGCGAGCACGATTTTGTTTTCAGCGGACATAGCAGCACATCCGTCTCAACGGCTATGGGCATAGCAGTGGCTAACAGGATAAAGGGAAACAAAAACTATACCTTAGCAGTACTCGGCGATGGTGCGCTTACGGGCGGTATTATATATGAAGCTCTCAATAACGCAGGCGCTCACAAGGGGATAAGACTTATTGTCATACTCAATGACAATGCGATGTCTATTTCTCCCAATGTCGGTGTTCTTGCAAAGTATCTTGCGGTAATCAGGTCAAAATCAGGATATTTCAGAATGAAGGCTGTAACGGAGAGATTTCTGAACAAAATACCTCTTGTCGGAAAGCCAACCTCTCGTATACTTTTCAGAATAAAGACATCTATTAAGAATTTAATTTACAAGAGTAATTTTTTTGAGGATATGGGCTTTCAGTACATGGGTCCCATTAACGGTCATGATATACATATGCTCACCCAGGCGCTTGAGGGTGCGAGGCTTGTAAACGGACCGGTTCTGCTTCATGTAAAGACAGTAAAGGGAAAAGGCTACAACCCCGCAGAGGAGATGCCGTCACAATATCACAGCTGTTCGAGATTTGACCCTGATACGGGAGAGTTCCTGACCGAGTGTGAATCTTTTTCGGAGAAATTCGGGGAATTTTTGCGAATTCAGGCTTCAAAGGACAAGCGTATATGTGCCATAACGGCGGCGATGTCCCTTGGAACGGGCTTAAAGCGTTTTTCTCAGGAATATCCGGAACGTTTTTTCGATGTCGGAATTGCGGAGGAGCATGCGATACCTTATGCCCTGGGACTT
>MWBL01000106.1 GCA_002069015.1 Firmicutes bacterium ADurb.Bin300
ACGGAGATTGAGGTTGAGCTGTAAGGCTTGATCTCATTTTTTATCATTTGCACCCCCTTAAACGAAAAAATGCACCCCCCTCCGAGATTTGCACCCCCTCCCATAAATCGTTCTGCGAGGGTATGGAAAACGGCAAACTTGCTCGGCGGCAGGGTACATTTTTTATGTTGGCAAGACGGCGTCACAAGTCAAGAAACGCAAAAAAGCCCGTAAATACAGACTTTTCGGGCATAAAATAAGAACGCTAATGTTGACACTTACCGTATCAATATTAGCGTTCTTATATGGCGGAGAAGGAGAGACTCGAACTCTCGCGCCGGTTTCCCGACCTACGCCCTTAGCAGGGGCGCCTCGTCACCAACTTGAGTACTTCTCCATGGTAAACAAAATGTTATATTAAATTTAGTAGGATTGTCTATACAGTGATAATCGCGGCGCTTTGCGCCTTGCACCTCAAAAACATAGTCGTCTTGCTCGCGTTGCTTCACAATACTCCTTGTTTTTTCACTCGAAAGCCTTGCTTCATCCGCCACCGGCGGCGCTTCGGCTTTCTCCCTCTCGCGCCGGTTAGAGGTCATCGCCCTTAGCAGGGGCGCCTCGTCAGAAGCTATGAGTACTTCTCCATGGTAAACAAAAATATAAATTGCAAATGGCAAATTAATGGTCTGCGACGCTATAATAATTAAAAACTCTTGTGTTTTTCCTTAAATCTAACATCTAAAATCTATTATCTAACATCGGACCTCTGCCATCTGCCCTCTGATATCTGATTTGGCGGAGAGAGTGGGATTCGAACCCACGGTACGTTGCCGTACGACGGTTTTCAAGACCGTTCCGTTATAACCGCTTCGGTATCTCTCCGCAAGCTAAATCATGTTATCATAGTCCTACTTTGTTGTCAATAAATTTTGAGAATTAATTGTTGGTAAGTTTTATTACTGCTTTGTTTGAGTCTATTTCGCCACCCGTCATTATGGGCTTTGCCAAGCTTCTTATTCGCTCTGAGGTCCTTTTAAGGGATTTATTTTTTATATGGAGAACGCTTACTGCCTTATGAGGAAGCGCCAAAGCGTCGCTTACAACCTTATATCTTGCATCGTTTTCGCACACCGTGTTTATTCCGCCGTCAAAAATATTCAAAAATACGTCAAGGGCAATGTCGAGCACACGCTCTTTACCTATTGCCTTTGCCGCCTTTTTATCGATTGCCTTTCCGAATGTCAGGGCGTTGAGCAGGCGCGCGGTACCCCAAACTGTAGCCGTATCAAGCTTTTTAATAGGAAGGCGCAGATACTTCCAAAGCTTAGCCGCCTTTTTTTGCCCTATTCCTATTGACGCTACGAGGGCGGCAAATTCATCCGCCTTATTCTCGGAAGCTGAGCGTACTACCTTAACAAATAAATTAGTCGCATGATTTTTCAGATGCTCGTTTTGATATTCCTGCCCGTTATAAAGGAACTTTTGAAGATGAGCAGTTTCGATTATCAATTCATCATTTGCTACGGTACAAAAAACCATGGGAGCAGGGTATCCGCAAATCGAGGCGACATTAATCTCATAAAACGGTCTGCCGCACGGGGTGTCGAGCCTTGATATGTGCTGCATGTGGGTGTGTCCTACGAAAACCACTGAAAGTCCCGCCTCGGCAACAGAGCATGCGAGATCGTTTTTATACCGTGTGTTTTTTTCGCCGCCGATTATTTTGTCAAGCTCAGTCAGGAGATATGGATGATGGTTTGCCCCTATAATATAGTCGTTTCGCCTTTTTGCGTTTTCGCTTTGCTCTCTTATCCACTCTATATGCTCTTTTGAAAAGCCCGAGCCGCCCTCGCCGTTATAATCATCGTTAAGACAAAGAACGGTAAGCCCATGTGCGGGTCTTATCGCATAAGAGGAGTTGCCCGCTTCGGTAGTATAAATCGAAATAGCGTCAGACAAGCCAAAATCACTGTAAAATTCGGGGAGCTCCTTCATCTCTAAGCAGGGGACATCATTAAACACGTTATCCCCCTCATAGCGCCTTGGATTTCTGTCACTGCACCAATCGTGAGTAGATGTTATAACATAAATCTGTTTTTTTGATTTATATTCGTATAACAGCTCTCTGAATTCCTCGTGAGATACTCTTTCTCCGTCGTTTGTAACGTCTCCCGCAATTAAGATAAAATCAATATCCGAAGAGGTCATCTCATCAAAGGCGGCGCGCAAAACAGCACCCGATTGCGCGAGCATTTTCTGGTCTGATTCATTTCTCAGCTCATACGCTTTGCCGGTGGTGCCCAAGGTTGGTGAATAATAATGAGGGTCTGAAATTATACAAAATTTTATTTCTTTCATGGTTTATTTTGAGGTTTGGTCTACCAAGGATTGGAATGCTTTGACGATTATTTCAGCGGCGTGAGGACCCGCGGAAACAGATTCTTCATAATGCTTTGGGGCGGTTATGCTTCCGTAATCGTTTGCGGGAAGTATATAGCCTATGGAGTCGTTGCAAAGACCTATTACAGTAAGCTTTGCTTCGGGCTTTACCATCGTTTTCATCGGCGGCAGCTCCCAAGCCTGTTTGCGGTAGGATTCCGAAGCGTCGAATGCACCCCCGAGAAGAAGCTCCGGAGCAAATTCGCCGGGAACAAGGGCAAAGCGTTGATTTTCTCCGAGCTGAACATATCCTACTTCTGTGACGAAAACCAAATCAGAAGGCTTTCTGCCGGATTTCAATATAATATTAGTTACAAGCCCGACTTTTCCTATGAGCATAAAGACCTCATTCTCCGCGGGAATAAAAGTCTCGGCGATACGCACATTAAGTATAGGCTTTACTGCCTTTTCCTTATCCGTGCCGACAAGCGACATTGCATAGCGTGCAAGACCTCTGCCGAACTTCATATAGCCTTCCTGCTCGGAGCTTTTCAGCTCCTCATCGATGAAGTCACCGCTTGTTGTCACCGCAAGCTGAGGACCTTGAAAGAATATTCCGTTATAATTATTTTTATTGAGCTCGTCAACCATATAATACGGAAAATCGCTGCTGACCTTAGTGTTCTTTTCGCCTAAGGCTACGGGATGTGCAGCTGCGAATACCGCGATTGTCTGCCGGGAGTCGTCATCGGGAACGAAGCGCAGCATAGTCAAGTCCTTCTCGGTGACATCGGGCAGACGCTTATCGTGCGAATATTTTTTTTCATCGCTGACCGAGCAGTAAAGAGTGCCTTTTTTCATATTCTCAACGGCAGTTTTAATTGTTTCCGCCGCCGTAACATAGAGATTTTCCATAAACTCAGGATTTCTGCCTGATTTTAAACCGTCTGTTTCACCTTTGCGAAGCTTCTTAAAATTCTCAACAATCGCATCGGGAAGCAAATCGCCCCAAAGTCCCTGCGTATCAACTCCGCTGTGACAGTGGGTTGCACTGATGTTAATACAATTAATACCGTGCTCTGCCGCAAAAGAGGAGAGTCTTGCGCGAATCCGGCGGATATCTGTTCCGGCAATGCCGATGCAGTCTATAACGGAAAACACGCTGACACCGCGGTCGGAACCGTCGTCAAGGGCTATAGCACGCACACATTGGTCATCTATTATACCGTCAACCACATTCGCGGGATAAGCTAAGTAACCGCCGACATAATGCTTGCTTGCCGTGTAATCCATGGAGGAGAGAATGGATTCGCTCGCGTATCCCAGTGACCATTTTGCCTTTGCCTTGGGATTATCTATAAAGGTTTCCGTTCCGGCAAAAAAGTTTTCGGGAACATATTCCTGTATAAGCGGAAAATCTCCGCCCGGGAATGCGCTTGCAAGTCCGCGCACGGCGGTTCTTATAGCCTTGTCGCCGATATCGTATTTAAGCATTTTTTTCTTTTCATCGTCAATATTTTTATAAGCAAAATAACCCG
>MWBL01000107.1 GCA_002069015.1 Firmicutes bacterium ADurb.Bin300
TGTTGTGATTTATATGATGAAGATGTTAATCTCATAGATGTGCCACACTTAAGAAAGTGTGGCACATCTTTAGCTTCTTTTTTTACCTCTTCAAAAACTTGCCGCTTATATTGCTTAAACCATCGCTAATGTTTATGTAATAAATTCCCGGCAAAAGAAAAGAGATGTCTAATTGCTTTTGTTGGGTTTCCGAGAAAGGCGTCTAATCCGATTTTCTCTGACACATATTCAGCCAAGCCCGATAAAGCGCCAAGAGCAAGTGCTTGACCGTCGCTAAGCCCACGATTTATGGCGTTGTTTGTGCTTCTTGTTGCCGCACCCGTTGACATAATGCCGAGAATAACCTTTTCCGACTTCTTAACTGAGTTTTGCGCCTTTTGCAGCGTAGTTGCGCCGGACCCTATGCTTTCCGTCATAGATGCGCCAAGTATCATTGTAGCTATCATATCGGTTACAGACATACCGGTCTGATACAATGTAGAGCCGAGTTTTGCTCCGATTAAAGGTATCTCTTTGCCGCCCCACTTTGTTTTGTCCAGTTCGCCACCGACTGTTTCACGGATTGTGTCGGTCACAATAGCCGGAATTTGATAAAATGAATTGCTTTCAAGAGGTTTTCCTTTGATTTTATTGACAAGGTTTTCGGCGTACCCGATTCCGCTTACGAGGCTTGTTGGAACAGACAAAGCGGAAGATAAAATGGGGTGTTCTTTTGCTATGTTTGAGCTAGTTTCTTTTGTTTTATCCGCAAATTTACCCGCAAGCGAAGGTTTTATGCCCTCAAGGTATTCTTCGGCTGTTTCTTTTCCGCTTTTTGCGTAAAGGTAGTTATACACGCCCTTTTCGTCATCCGACATCATGTTAAGGAGCGTATATCTTTTTGAAAAGATAACATCAGCCTTACTCAAATCCGACAAAGTCTTAAAGTTGTCAACGTTGTTTATGTATTTATAGTTCTCATTGCTTTGTTTAACTATGGGTTTTGAGTATTCGTTAAAATCAGATTGTTTTTTTATATCTTCTTTTATTCTATCCCACTTTTCCGTGTTAAGCGCGGAAACATAATCCTGATAGTCATAATATGCCTCTTCGGCTTTTTTTGTTTTGTCTTTTCGCTTGTCTTGTTCCTCTAAAACGGCGTCAAGGTCAGCTTTGTCGCCGCCAATGCCGCGATTAACATGTGATTTTATGCCGGTAGTAATACCCTCAAACCTGTCATACCATTTAGGCATTTCGGCTTTTTTTGTACCGCTTAACTCCTTTTCGATGTCCGTGTCATCGTTTAACACGGTTTTTTTGTATGTGTACTCATTGCTAAAAGAATTATAGTAGTCTGCAATATCCTTCGCTTGTTTAACTTGTTCGTTAATAAGGGTGTTATACTTATCTGTGGGCGTTCCGTTATAAACCGAATTTGTGTTTATAGTTCTTTTTGCCTCGTTTGCAATGTCGGCTATTTTATTATACTCGTTATAAGCGTTTGAAACATATGTATTAGATTTGTATTTTTTATATAACTCGTCTATACCGTCAAGATTAACCTCTTGCGGTCTGTATGTATATGTGGGTTTGTTGCCGGCTTGTATTTTCTTTCGTGCCTCAAAAGCTCTTGTCAAAACATCGTTGCGTATAGTCTGCTCTTGTGACCTCTTTTTTTTCATAAATGCCTTTGTGAGAGCGTCCATTTAATTACTCCTTATAGGTATTGGTTGAGCATTTCCTTTAAGTAGCTTTGATATGAGCCGTATTTGCTTTTGTAGGTACTCCTGCGCTTAAACTCGCTTTCCGTAAGTATTCCGGATTGTCCAGTGAGGTCAACAAATTCTTTGTACGATTGAGGAAGATACGCTGTTTCGACCGTATGTCTCGCCTCGTCAATGTCAACGCCATATGCGGTCATAAGGTTAATTAAATCTTCGGGGCTATCCGCCTGTCCCTCTAAGGCTTGCATTACCCCTCTTGTGTTTCCATTCTTAGCCATATTCGATATAGCTGTATTGCTATACTTTGCGCCGGACGAAGAAGAAGAACCCGAAGAAGAACCGCTTCTGCCTGAAGAAGCTTTTGCGGCTTGTGCAAGAGCAAATTCTTTTTCCCAATTCTTTTGTGAAAGAGCGTCTTGCGCCTTTTGATAATCAAATTGTTCCCGATTGAATCCGAAGTCCCTATCATTTTCATAATTTGAAACGCTCTGAAGATATTTGTTCCAATCCTCTTGCGATAAATTGCCTTGTTTTGTTGCGAGATAATTCCCCTCAGTCCAATAATCGCCAACCAAATCCCTGTATTTTGCGTAATCTGCCGCATCTGCACTTTGTACCGTAGAAAGGTTTTGCCTATTAGCGTTTTCTTCCTGAAGATACCTTTTATAAGCCGCTTCCTGTAATTGGGGAACGATATCGTTAAGTCTCTCAAGATAACCTTGATAAGCCTGTGAGCCTGCCGTGGTGGCATAGGATGAGCCGTAGCCGCCCGTCAAAGCCGCCGCTTGCCCCATTGTGTCTTGCATTGCCTGTTGACCGAGCTTCATATACTTATCCTTGTATTGCTGATACAGAGCGTCTGCGTTTACATCATAGCTGAATTTTTCGCCGTTTAGTATGCGGTCAAGCAGGGTATCAATTTGCTCTTGATATGTGCCCTTGTATTCATTCGGTTTATTTTTTTCCCAATTCTCTACCGCCTCGCCTGCATTTTTAACCTCATTGCCCTGTACATATTCGGGTCTTTTTACAGCTTGCACAGCGGCAATGCTTTGCTGCGGCATTGGCGGCGACATTGCCTGCGGTTTTGTCTGCGTGGGCGCGGAAAGACTTCCCCAAGTCTGATTACCCACTATACCGTCAACAGCAAGTCCCATTTTCTGCTGATACGATTTTACGGCTGCCTGTGTCTTGTTGCCGTAAATTCCGTCAACATCGAGAGCGTATCCCTTTTCATTTAACGCCCTTTGCAGCTTCTTTACCTCGTCACCGCGAGAGCCGTAAGAAAGTGCCATATTATCACTCCTTATTTAATTCCCCATATTTCGGTTATGTTGTTATATATAGTTTTTGTTTCTATTCCGCTTTCCGTAATGGCAAAAGCTGTTATTTCGCTTAGTTTAAATGAGGGAACATCGTCGGGCTTAGTGTACACTCCCCGTATAGAGTGTAACTCAATACTCTCTGCTTCCGCTTTAGAGCTGCTTGCTCTAATATGTGTGACGCCATCACAAACTGCGGATAATGGAAAAGAAACATAATTGCCCATCTTAAAGAATATAAGCCTATATTTCCACAAATCATCGGTTAGCGTACAGGTCTCTCCCTTTGTAAGCTCTCCGCTCCATAAAAGCCGTTCGTCACATCTGCCGTTTACCTTTAAGTCATAATCTATTTCAAGCCTATTATCAGCTTCGGCGTATTTTCCGAATGCCGCTCCTTTGCCGCCTTTTTTTACATTAAACGGTATAAAGGCGGTTCCTAAGTTATAAATTGTTTCATATTGCCCAAATTCATCTTCAATGGTAAAGCTCAGCTCGTATGTGTTTGTGCTTGATAGTGAGCCGTCACCTATTATAGCTTGAGAACCGCCAACGCTTGCTGTGTGAGTAATATTATCTGACCAAGCACCGCCGAATTGCCTGTATTTTAGCGTGGTGGTAGGAATGTTTTTATTGTCGCACGATGAAGCAAGATGGGATATATGTGTGTTTATATAACCGCCGCTATCGTCTACGTAACCCTCATCATCCGAAAAGAATACGCTTGTAAATTTAGCGGAAGGCGCGGCATAACCCCAAACGGTTATACTCGTTGTTTTTGTGGCAGATAGCC
>MWBL01000108.1 GCA_002069015.1 Firmicutes bacterium ADurb.Bin300
GGAACAAACAAATCTCGGTAAAGCGTATCTTTACGCTACGGACGAAACACAAAAAATAAAAGCCGCCACGGATAAAACCAAATACTTCAAAGGTGTGTTTTCTAAAAAAGATTTTGTCGATAGAGTAAACGCATACAATTCCACAAATCAAAATATCGACACAGAAACATTTGAAAAAGAGAGGGATTTTGTTGATAGCGTCATAAAGGGCAATATAAGCCTAAATGACGAGGCTTTGAATTTTGGTATATCCAATATAGCCTACGAGGGTGAAAGTCGCTTAGAGGGGCGCACAGAGAGCGCAGAGGGCGTCGAGAGCAAACAAGACACAAGAGCAGAAGAAAAAACACAGGAATATATAAAAGAACGCATTGAAACCGCTGCAAAGACATACAATGCCGAAACGGCGGAATTGCTTAAGACCTCTTTTTCTAAAAGTGACGCCGATGTTGACGAATACGTTTTTGCGTTTGATGAATATTATAAAGCCGCGCTGAGCGGCGCTCCTCTTTCTTATTTTGAAAAATATGACAAGCCGGCGTTTTCTGAAGTCCTCAACGAGCAAGATAAGAAAAATATAATGCTGCTTGGTTATTCGCACAAAAAGACGCTGCCTTTTGCTCCGAGGGGCAAGGGAAGCGTTAAGGTTGAAACGGATAGCGCAAAACTTTCAAACAAAGAAAAAAACGCGTTGTACGCTATTCGTAAGATTGCGAAATCAACCGGTATTAATTTTGTTGTGTTTGCTGATAAATCAAGAGAGAACGGCTCTTATAACAACGGCACCGTAACGCTAAATCTCAAAGGCGATTATAACATATTGCAGACAGCCGGACATGAGTTGACACACTTTATAAAGCAAAACTCGCCCCAAAGCTACGAAAAGTTAAGGGATTTTCTCCTTAAAAAGTATGAGGGTATCGAGGACGGCGAGGCTCTTAATATTCTCGTAAAAAGACAGCAAGAGTTAGCTAAAGAGAGCAAGCTTTATCCGCGTGAATTGTCTTATGATGAAGCTCTTGAGGAGGTTATTGCGAACGCTTGTCAAAATATGCTTAAAGATAGCGAGGCTATAACCGAGCTGGCTAAAGAGAATAAAAGCTTGGCAAATAAACTCAAAGAGTGGGTTGATAAATTTGTTAAAGCTATAAATGAAGCGTTTAACGCTGTTTCGAGGGTAACAAAGGAGTACACTTGGCTTTCTTCTGTTGTTGAGGATTTTAGCGAAATTCAAGAAATATGGGACAAGGCATTAAAAGAGTCGGTTGAAAACAGCGTGGCTAACACAAATACCAAAAAAACGCTTGATACAACAAAGTCGGTTTCTGAAATACGCTATTCTGAAAAAAACGGTGTTCTCAGTAATCGAGATATTCTCGTAAACTCCTTGCTAAACTCAAAGGATTTGCCTGAAGCGGATAGAAAGCGCATTTCTAAATACAAGAGAAACATTGAAACGCTTAATAAAAAGCAAAGAGAATTAGAAGCAATAGAAAAGAAAATTTCCGACATAAAACGAAATTCTAACAACCTTAACAATAGAAAAGATTCCCTTGCCGAGCTTGTTTCCAAAGCTAAAAATCTTACAAACGAAATAACCAAGCAAGACGAAAAGATTATTTTTATCGAAACTATGACGCCTATTAGAGATGTGATAAAGCAGCGTGTTAGAAATGAATACGCTAAAGGCAAGGAACAGCTCAAAGAATATCGTGTAAAAGGCGCAAAAAAAGCTAAGATAGACAGCATCAAGCGTACCTCCTCTGTTCTTGTGCAATGGGTTACACACCCGACAGAGGGAAAAAGCGTTCCTTTTGAGTTGGTAAAACCCGTTCTTGAATTTCTTGACTCGCTCAATGAGGGTGCGGTAAACAAGGACACAAGAAGGTGGCAGGATAGGGCAAAGAGTATACTTAATCAGATAAAAGACAGCGAATATAATGAAGAGGGAGCTTCCGACGGCTTACTTGCCCCCGAAATCGTTGAACAGTTTACCTCGTTTTTTGAGTCCGCTTCTATTAATAGCGCCAAAAAAATCACCGAACTTAACGAAAACGAACTTGATGTGGTTGATAAACTGTTAAAGGTAATGAAGGGCGTCATATATAACACAAACAGATTTTATATATATAATGCGTCGCATACTGTTTCCGAAGCCGCCAACGAGCAAATATCCGAATTAGAGAGAAGAAAGGCGTATTTGCGAAGTGGTATATTAAATTTTCAAGGGGTTTTGGGCGAGGCGTTTTTTTGGAATATGATGGACTCTTTTTCATATTTTTCTCTACTCGGAAGCACAGGCGACAGCGTTATATTTAAAAATTTAAGAAAAGCATTCGATGAACAAATTGAATTGCTTAAAGAAGCCCAAGAATATTTTACAAACGCAACAGAGGGCACAGACTGGCAAGAGTGGACGGGCAGAAAAACCGAGGTTCATACTTTTAATCTTTTGGGAGGAGTATTACGATTAACAACAGGACAAATAATGTCGCTTTATCTCACGCACTTGCGAGAAACCGCTCTTACTGAAGAAAAATTAAATCATATACTCGGCGGCGGCGTTGTGCCACACGAAGGCGACTTCAAAGGAAACAACAAATTCACGGCGGATGATGTTTCTCCTGTTACAATAACAGAAGATGAGCTTAACAGAATACTCGGCACTCTAACGAAAGAACAAAAACTCCTTGCGGACAAGCTTCAGGTATACCTTGCAAGCGATTGCGCGAAATGGGGCAACAAGGTTACGGAAAAAATGTACTTTTTTAAGGGATATACAGAGGAGCATTATTATCCGATAACGGTACATTCCGATTACATAGCGGCACGGAACAGCGATTTATCGTCCGCGTCGTTTTGGGCGATAAAAAATCAATCGTTTACCAAAGCCCTAACAAAAAAAGCAAACGCGCCTATTGTTATAATGGACATCTTTTCCACGTGGGCAAACCACGTTGGCGGTATGGCGGCATATTCCGCTTTAACGCTTCCGCTTGCTGATGCTATGCGGTTTTATAATTTCAAGGAAACACGCAACGGCAAAGGCGTTACGGTTAAAGAGAGCATAAACAGAGCTTTAACGTCACAGGGCAAACTATACTATCAAAACTTTATTAAGTCGCTAAACGGAGTGGCGATTAAACAAAGTGACAAGTTTGCCAACAAGCTAATAACTAACGCAAAAATCGCCTCTGTTGGCGCGAATTTATCTGTCGCAATACAACAGCCCGCCGCATATGCAAGGGCATCTCTTGTTATAAATCCCAAATACTTAATAAAGGCGTTTTCAAAGAAGCCTAACATAGAACTCTCAAAAAAGTATTCACCTATTGCTTGGTGGAAGTCACAAGGGCATTTTACGACAGACTTAGGGCGCTCGCAGCACACTATGCTTCTTAATGACGCAAGCGGGGTACAAAAGATAAAAGACGCCAGTTTGATGCTTGCTCAAAAAATGGACGAGATAACTTGGGGGACTTTGTGGAATGCCGTAGAGTTTGAAATCTCGGAAACAACCGGTATACAAAAAGGTACAGAAGAATTTAATATATCCGTTGGCGAAAGGTTGTCCGAAATAATAGATAAAACTCAGGTAGTAGATAGCCCGTTTCACCGCAATCAAGCAATGAGAACGGGCGACAATTTGACACGCGGCAGTTTGATGACGTTCTTTTCTGAGCAGTCAAAAAACTATAATGTGTTTCTAAGGGCGCTTATAAACCCAACCGCCAGCAAGACTCAAAAAACAAAGGACG
>MWBL01000109.1 GCA_002069015.1 Firmicutes bacterium ADurb.Bin300
CCGAAACAAGGCAGAATCTCTGCCAGTGCCCTGCCGGGCGGTTTCTGAAGCGGGCGTCTGTTTGAGGAGCGGGCACGGTTCTCGTTTTCTGAGAGAGCGACGAAAGAAGCCGAACGCAGACCGCCTCGCCGGGACGGTCAAGTGTCCCGTCTGAAGAAAGCCGCCCGATTGGACGCTTGTTGACAAACCATTGATATGCCGGATTTTTGTATAAAACGTAAAAATAATTGCGCTTAATTGCCAATCATTTTATAATATATACTTCAAAGGCCTTTAAAAATATGATTATTTTCGTACTGATAATCCTCGCCGCTCTCTATATGGGCTGGTCCATGGGGGCTAACGACGCTGCAAACTGCGTCGGAGCTGACATTGGTTCGGGAGCAATGTCCATGAGGACCGGCATCATAATCACCTGTGTTTTCAGCTTCCTCGGAGCGATGTTTTTCGGAAGCAACGTTATAAAAACTATAGGTACGGGAGTGGTGGCATTAAACGAATTGCCGCAGATACACACCAATATTCTTGCTCTTGCATCTTTATTCAGCGCCGCGCTGTGGGTAACGCTGGCAACATACAAAAAGTTCCCGGTATCAACTTCTCACTCCATAGTGGGAGCCGTTGCAGGAGGCGGTATAGCATTAAACACCTCAATCCACTGGGAGAAAATATGGCAAATTTTCGTATGCTGGGTGCTTACCCCTCTCGGTTCATGCCTTCTTGCAATATTGCTTTATCCTTTTTTTAAAAGTATTTTCAAACTTTCTATTTTTAAAAGATGGAAACTCGCAATCATATACATTCTCATATATATTACAAGCGCATATCTTGCTTTTACATGGGGGGCAAATGACGTTGCAAACGCCACTGGAATACTTTACGGCACGCAAAAATTCACTCCCCAGTCGGCAGCGATTTTAGGAGCGGCCGCAATCATTTTCGGGATTGTAACGTGGGGCTACAGAGTCATTGAAACTGTGGGTTTCAGGATTGCAAATATCACGCCTTTAATGACTGTAGCCATTGAAATAGCATCTGCGCTTAACGTGCATATTTACACGCATTACGGAATACCTGTATCTACATCACATTCAATAGTCGGGGCCGTATGGGGAGCGGGAATTGTCCAGGGAATAAAAACAATGAACCTGAAGCTTGCAAGAGAGATAGTGCTTACATGGGCGCTTACTCCGCTTATTTCAGGTATAATAACTTATGCGATTATTACCGTATTTGTGTTTTTTGGTAAATAACGGGAGGATACAAAATGGAACGCACAAGAAATATTTTTGCCTGGCTGGGCGAGAAAGAAGAACAGAATGTTTTGAATCTTGCATTAAAGCATGTTGAAAAATCTTTTGAGTGCATACTACAAATGAAAAAAAGTATGGAGGCATACATAAAAAATGACAATAATGAAAAAGAACAACATATAGGACTGACAAAAAATGCCGAGCATGAAGGCGATGAAATTAAAAAGATTATTGTGGATGAACTTTCAAAAGGCATGTTTCTTCCTCCGGACAGGGAAGACCTGCTTCTCTTAAATGAAAACCTGAATGACATTGCCGACGGCGCAAAGGGAGTAGTCCGATTGCTCGAGATTTTGGAAAATGAACCGTATGGCGAACTTGATAATCTTCTGCTTGAAAATTGTTCTATCGCAGTAAGGGCAGGTGAAAAACTTAAAGAGGCGATTAATTCTCTTGTTAAAACCGACGTGCAGAAAGTAATGGTTGAATGCGCTCAAATTGAAATGCTGGAGAAGGATGGGGACGACAAGAGAAGGGATCTCATAAAAACCCTGATAAAAACGGAGATACCCCCCAAACTCATTATTCTTGTCTATGAAATGATAGACAACCTTGAAAACGTAATTGACTGCATCAAAAAAGCAGGCGACATGGTAAGGATACTCGCAATAAAAGCGAGGTAAATTATACCCTGACTTGTTTTTCGTAATAAGACGAAACGTCAAATATGCCGCCGTTTTTCACGTAAAAATCCCCGTCAAGCTTAAATATGCCGTTAACAGGGCTTGTCCATCCCGCCTCGGGAAACGGGTGCCGCGACACAAGTTTATCCCAATCGCGGTAGTGCTGATGGCCGTTTGATTCAACAACCGGGATTCTCAACCCCGGCAAAGGTTTAAGGCGGCAGGCAACATTCTTGTTCCACTCAAGCAATGCAGGCGTAACGTAAGGTCCGCGCAAAAGTAGTCCATATTGTTTTTTTCGGCTTCATTCAGTATCTTCAATGTCATGCTTAGCGTTTTTGCAATAGGCTTAAGCGCTACTCCCCTGTACCCCATCTGGCTTCTTTTAAGCGTATCCTTCTGCGTGTGGGCGCTTTCATCTGCCACAATTCTTACGGGAAAATCGCTGACATCCACTTCAAGTTCTTCGGGAAACGGCTCTTCCATTATTATCACTCTGTCAAGAGCGCCTATTTTATCTATAAAATCAATCAGGCGCAATAAACGCTCCTTGCTGTCATACCTTCCGTTCGCATCAAAATAATACGGGAGTTTTCCGTTTTCCGTATATTCCGTGGGAATATCTCAAAATCTGGCATGTATGCTTTTAATCCTGTCCATATCCCACTTCAACATCTTTTCCAAATCGCCGTCTTTATCAGGGTCGGAGCCGATTTTTATTTTGAGCGTAAAAAAACCTTCGTTTATCGCCTTGCCTATATCCTCCAGAGGCACCCCGTAAGACATGAGAGGGATACAGGCGACAAGCGGATGCTTGTACTTGAGAGGGCCTTTGTACGCGGAGGGAATCATGCTGTAAAAATCCTTCTTGCCCGTTTCTTTCGCATAAAGCACCCATAATGCATTGTCAAGAGCCACCAGAGCATTAAGGGTGAATGTTCTTCTCAGGTTATTCCTTCCGGTTATTTTCTGCGCGTAGGAATGCACTTCATCAAGAATTGATTCCTGGGCGCTTATCGGATTATCTATTTCCCTGCCCTGCAAAAGTTTTGCGGCGTACTCTGTCACGGCAAACATAATGGAATTGCCGCCCGCCTCGCTGTGGGATGTAAAAACACCTGCGTCCGACCATAAAACACTCTGAGTCTCCATACCTACGCCGTAGTTGGATTCGGTTTCAGCGCATACAAGCGACTGCCATGCTCCGCTAATATATCCCCCTTTAAACCCGAGGGGCATTTTGAACGGTTCTATATCGAAATTCAGATTAACCTTTTTTATTTTCATGGGTTTTCTCTCTGAACAAAATTTTGAGATTATGATTTATCCGGTTGAGGTTATATAATACAACATATATGCAAGCTACTCAAAACTCCACTCTGCTCTTAAGTTTTGTGGCGGGAATGTTGTCCTTCGCCAGCCCGTGCATACTGCCGTTGATTCCCGCATATCTTTCATATATTACCGGTGCTTCCATTGAGAATCTGAAGTCAGGCGGGATGTACAAAAAAAACATTTTGCTTTCGCTCCTCTTCGTGCTTGGATTTACGGCGGTATTCACAATACTCGGGGCATCGGCAACATGGCTTGGCAGGCATATGCTGATGAAACAGGATGTTATAAGAAAAACGGGGGCGGTTATAATTGTGCTGTTTGGCCTGCATCTTGC
>MWBL01000110.1 GCA_002069015.1 Firmicutes bacterium ADurb.Bin300
AGGCGGTCTTGCCGTTGGGGAAACAAAAGAAGAAATGTATCGTATTATATCTGCCTTAAACCCGATTATGCCGAAAAATAAAATTCGTTATCTAATGGGCGTCGGGACTCCCGGAAATATCTTGGAGGGAGTAAAACGGGGAATTGACCTGTTTGACTGTGTTATGCCAAGCAGAAATGCGAGACATGGTCATTTATTCACTAAACGGGGTATAATAAACATAAATAATGTAAAATATGAGAAGGATGATTATCCTATTGATACGGGTTGCGGTTGTTCCACGTGTCAGAGACATTCAAAAGCTTATATAAGACATCTCTTAAAATCCGGGGAAATGCTCGGAATGAGGCTTTGTGTGACGCATAATCTATATTTTTATAATATGCTTACAGCTGATATTCGTGATTCACTTGATAACGGTACCTTCGAGCAATTTTACTGTAGAAATGTGGATTTACTTGACACCAGAATATAGTTTTTTTACAAAATGCTTGTATAATCCTTTTATTTATAGTATAATACCGACATTGTAATTTATTGGAGGAATAATAAATGATAAATGTATACAACCTTGCCGTTAATCTGCTTTTCGGGTCATTTCTAAACTCTGCAACTCCTACCTCAAGTACAAGCAGATACGGCAGTATTATATTAATGGTTGCAATGTTTGCGGGCATGTATTTCCTAATGATAAGACCTCAAAAGAAAAAGCAAAAAGAAGAGCAGGAAATGCGCGAAACCTTACAAATAGGCGATGAAGTAACGACCATAGGCGGCATTATCGGCAAGATAGTCACGGTTAAAGACGATTCTCTTATCATTGAGACGGGTGCGGACCGCACAAAATTTAAGGTCACACGTTGGTCGATACAGACTAATAATACATCAAATGAGCGTCTTGAAGCCGAAAGGAAAGCCGCGGAAGAAGAAAAGAACGCTCAAAAAGAGCAGGCAGCTATCGACTCTGCAATTAACGGCAAGCCCAAAAGAACCAAAAGGGTAAAAAATAAGGGCGAAATCGGTAAAATAGAAGAGATTAATCCCTCCTCCGCCGAGGATACAGGCTCAACGTCTGTTGACGATGTAAAAAAGAATAACGAATAAGTATTTATTTTCAGCTATAATTTTAACAGCTCCGTTTTTGGAGCTGTTTTTGTTTTTCTCATATTAAGATAAAAAAAGCAGTTTTAATAACCCGCTTAATCATATATCAGGCTTTTCCAACATAATCTTTTAACGGAATAGGAGGGTTACATAATGCGCAATCAAGACGTCTCTTCCTCAACAACCGTAAAAAAGAGCCTGAAAACAACATTTATTTCATCCGCCATAGGATTTGCGGTTATGCTTTTTCTAACCGCACTTTTCGCTTTTCTCTTAACACGCTCAAAGCTAACGGATGAAAAATTCTATTACCTTGAATTTTTTATAATTGCCGCGGGAGCTATGTTTGCCGGGTTTTTATCAGCAAAAAAGGGGAGGGGGAAGGGAATAATTCTCGGCATTCTGGCAGGTATCCCTATCACAGCTGTTTCGCTTCTTATACCGTATTTAACGTTTGAAACAGTTGTTACCAATCGCATTTTGCTTACAATTCCGGTAATTTCGCTGTTTTCTGTTATCGGAGGAATAATCGGCGCCAACAAGCGTTAAGATGATTAAATTCAAGGAGAACGGAAATGAAAAAAAAGAGAATAATATATCATTTAAAACCTATAAATATCCCTAAAATAAACTATAAGCCGATTTTGTTCTTTGTTTTCTTTTTATTAGGTCTTATTACAGGAGTAATATGCATAAAATACGGAGTGAATTCACTTGTGGAGTTAGCTTCCGATATTTTTGAGCAATCGAGAATTGAAGACAGCGAAAAAAATACTCTTGAATTCTTCTTTTCGGATTTTTTATCTTCAGTTTGTTTTCTGTTCGCGTCATTCACCGTAGGCTTATGTGCCGTCGGAATACCGTTTTTACCGATAATACCTTTTGTTAAGGGTATTTATTTAGGTGCATTGGGCGGTTATATGTACACTCAGTACCAAATCAGCGGAGTCGGTTATTGTGCGCTTATAATATATCCCGGAGCGGCACTTATGCTTGCGGCGCTTATTTACGGTTGCACCGAAAGTATGTTCATGTCCTTGGATATTTGCTCAATACTGCTAAATAAACCAAAAGGTCCAAATGCTAACACGCTGAAGCTTTACTGCGTCAGATATGCGGTATTGATTTTCGTTATGCTGTTAGCAGCGATAATAAATACGGTATTTTTCAAAATATTTGCAGGTCATTTTACTTTTGATTAGTAGTGTTTTCATTCAAATCGCCGTTAATGTCGGCGAATTTTTCTTTTTGTACACGGTCAAACTTAACCTTGCTTAAGGGATTTGCTTTTGCGGCAGTTTTAAGCTGCTCATCTACTATATGTGTATATATTTCAGTTGTATTTAGATTTTCGTGACCGAGCATTTCCTTCAAAACAAGAACATCTACATCGCCGTATTGGTACATTAAAGTGGCAGCTGTATGACGAAGCTTATGAGTAGAAAGGCCTCGACCGTCAAGATTTGCCTTTTCAAGATATGTTTTTACTGTAAATTGTACGGTTTTATTGCTGATACGGTTATTTTGACGACTGATAAACAAAGCTTTTTTGTCCTTTACGCCGTCTACAGGGCGCACAGAGAGATATCTTTTTATCGCGTCAACACAAGCATCATTAAGGTAAATGGTTCTTTCTTTGTTTCCTTTACCTGTAACGCGCATGGTATTGTCACTCCTGATATCCGATAAATCAAGCGCAACAAGCTCTGAAAGCCTTAAGCCGCAATTCAGAAAGAGCATTATTATACAAAAATCGCGTTCCTTATATTTGCCGTCAATCGATTTTAAAAGCTTCATACTTTCATCAAGTGTCAAATACTTTGGCAGGGATTTTTTATTCTTCGGCGAGTCAAGATCTCTAATGGGATTTTCTTCCAATAATTTCCTTTGTACAGTTAAATACTTATAAAAAGAACGCAGACTTGATACTTTTCTTGAGCGCGTTGCGGCGCTGTTTGTACGGTTTTCTTTACAATAAACAAGATATTTGTAAGCGTCGCTTAGGTTAACAGATTTGATAAGACTTAAATCGACCTCGGATACATCAATTTCCTCAAAAGGAGTATCAGACCGGACAAGACCGCGAATGATCAAGAGAAATCTGAAAAAAGTCTTTAGGTCATTTGCATATTCCGAAATGGTTAATGTTGATTTATTTTTAACAACGCTGAAATAATTAAGAAAATCTACGACGAGCGCAGGAAGCTTATCAAAATTATTCATATAAATATAAAAACCTCCAAATTACTTTTTCACAAGCATTAGACAATAAGACGGCTACTGCAACCGATGGTTTTAAATACAAGGTAACAATAGCTTTTCCACTCACCCCACTTATACAAAATATCCATTTTGTATAGGTCATCATATATCATATATATTTTATCATTTATGATACTGTGTTTCAAGCGTTT
>MWBL01000111.1 GCA_002069015.1 Firmicutes bacterium ADurb.Bin300
TCGCTTACCGTCCTCCCATTTTTTATACAATCGCAAACATCACGAATTTCGTATTGAAAGCCGTTTTCGAATTTCCCCTCAAAAACCTCCGCGCTGCCCTCGTCGGTATATAAGGTGCATTTTGAAATACCCGCAAGCCTTTCAAGAAGTATAGAGCCCCTGCTTGCATAAATATACATATCGCTTCGGGGCAAATTCGCCGCCAAGGTGCTTAGAAGACTGACGCTGAAATCTTTGTAATGAAGTGATATATTATTTGTAATATCCACTCCCGTTTCTCCGAAAACGGCATGGGCTGTTACGCTTTTATATGCGTCCCCGAATAAATATGTTGCCAACTCGATGTTATACACGGACAAGTCATACGCCGCTCCTCCGCCGAGTTCTTTGTTTAAGAATCTGTCCTTTGCGTCATCCTTTGCCCGAAACCCCAAAATAGCAGAAGCGAGAATCGGCCGTCCTATCCTCCCGCTGTCAATCCACTCCTTTGCTTTTTTGACCGCAGGCAGATACCTCACCCACATAGCTTCCATAAGGAAAAGCTTATGTTTTTGGGCATACTCAAAAACCTCTTTTGCATGGGCGGCATTTGTAACCATGCTTTTTTCACATAATACTCCTTTTCCGTATTTAAGGCATAGCATTATATTTTCATAATGGAAATTATGCGTTGTTGCAATATAAACCACATCGATTTCCGGAAGCGACAGCATTTGTTCATAGCTGCCGTAGCTTTGCGCGATGCCATGACTTTTCGCAAAGCTCTCCGCCCTTTCCCGAGAAGTACTCGCAACCGCAGCTACCTTTGCACCGCTTACCATTTTAACGGCCTCACAAAACCTTACCGCTACTCTTCCCGGGCCTATAATTCCGAATTTTACACTCATATCCCTACTCCTTACCTATAAGATCAACGGCAAACACGCGGCACTCTTCGCCCCCGTGCGTACCGTCAAATATAAGCTTTACAGATTTTATTTTTTTATTGCACGGGACATATACAAGCCTTTGATAATTATCCGAAACAGCTACGGTTTCCTGCTCATTGTCCTCCCGGAGAAAAACAACGCGAAAGCTTTTAATTAAGGTTTTAGGGACATACGATGCTTCCATGCCTAAAGGAATGTTGTGGTACATATTTCGGTTTAGCTTTCTCTCTCTCGGCGGAAGTGTCTGCCTGTTAAGGTCACTGTCAAATACTATTCTGACCTTTTCAACAAAACGGGGTTCCTTAAACGAATATTCAAAAAAGCAACCCGGCTTTCCTATGCTTACGTTGTACCCGTCCTCTGTGGGGCGGTCATATCCGTTTCTGAGGTTTTCGGGCTCGCTCATATCCGTAGAAATCAAAGCCCCGCTCGTTATTTTATTAACGCGCCGTTTAGTCCCTGGAATAAAACAATCGTCATACATCAATCGGGAGCGAAGCTCGTCGATTCGGCTTTCATTTATCATTCGCGGCGTTATGTTGTATTTTACCGCCATTGCTGCTGCGGTTCCCACTGCCTGACCGATAACAGAGCATGTGCCCATAACCCTTGTCGAGCTTAAAGCGGCATGCGAGGCACTGATATTCCTCCCGGCAAACATAAGATTTGATATATTCCTTGAATACAGACATCTGAAAGGAATTGTGTAAGGGTGATTTAGGAATTTTACGCGGTTCGGACGCTCGTTTATTCCGTTGAATCCCGACGGGTTGTGATCATCCAAGGGCCATCCGCCGTAAGCCACGGCATCCGAAAACTCAAAACCGCTTAAAATATCCTTCTCTGTTAGGATATAATCTCCTACATAACGTCTTGACTCTCTTTTTCCGGGAAGTATTCCAATCCAGTCAATATCCCGGTTCTTATGCTTTTCTTTACAGCTCTCATCATTCTTCAGAAAATCCCAAACTCCATAGGCAAGCTTTAACAGTTCATCCCTGACTTCCTCGGTGTCCCCAATAGAATCTCTGTCCCCGCCCAACTCTAAATACCAGAAGTTTTCTGTATCGTTTGAAAGATTCGGAAAACGATGACGCATATCCCGAGCCGTCAATTTCCTTGCCCAAGCGGGAGGAATAAATATTCTTTCCTCGTCATACTCGCGCGCTTGTATGAGACAGCTCATACCCATTGTCTTTTTATCTGCACTCTCTGCTCCGAATTCCTCACCGAATTCATCGGAGCTTTCCCTGCCAACTCTGTACTCGGCGTTACTTTCCACAGCTAATACGCTGTCTCCCGAGCAGTCCGCAAAAATTCTCGCCTTAATTCTGAAGAATTTCTGTGTAGTGGTCTGCCAGCAAACAATATGCTTTATTGCATCGTCTTGTGCCTCTGCATTCATACACGAGCAGTTGAGAAGCAGTCTTATATTTTCGTTTTCCATAACTGTTTCTAAAATAACACTGTCCCATATAGAATAGTTTTTATAAGGGTTTCTGTAATAGTTCTTGAGCATTATTTCCTCTATTATTCCTGTTTCACGCAGATTATCGCCGACTGCTCCGCAAACCCACATACGGATTTCCGATGAGGCGTTGCCGCCGAGCATCGGTCTGTCCTGAACAAGAACCACATCTGCACCGTTTCTCGCAGCGGAAATTGCTGCACAAACACCGGAAAGCCCTCCTCCGACTACGCATAAATCACAGCTGATTTTAACTGATTCAAATGAGCTCATCTTAGCCTCTTTCTTTAATTCGTTATTGCTTTAAGCACGGTAACGACAATATCCGGTCGATTGAAAACCCTTATGGGGATTATACTGTTCCCGAGTCCGCGGCTTATTATCATAGCAGTTTCGCCCAGCACATATTTTCCTGCCGTATACTTCGGGAAAAGCCCTTGTTCCGGCGCGACAAGTCCCCCGATAAACGGTAACCTAACCTGACCCCCGTGTGCATGTCCCGAAAATACGAGGTCAATTTTATTTTCGCTGTAGCTGTCTATGTGCTCAGGTCTGTGAGCTAACAGTATCCTGAGATTTCCCTGTGTATCAAGCGTATTAAGTATATTTTTAAGTCTGTCCGTATTTGAGCCGTCGTTTACGCCTATAAGGTATAAGCTTTCTTCTTTGCGCTGTATATATGTCGCCCGATTGTCAAGTATCGTGGCGCCCGCCGTTTTAATTCCATCTAAAAGAAGCGATAATTCCTCGGTTGAAAGTAAAAGCTCATGGTTTCCCGAAACATAATAAACGGGAGCAATTTTTACGGCACCACTGACAAATTCAAGTGCAACTTCAACCTTTGTACGAAAGCCGTCGACAATATCGCCCGTTATCACAATAATATCAGGCTTTTGCTCCCGCATGACATTGAGAATACGGCTTTGATTTTTGCCGAATTTTTTATTGTGCAAATCAGATATATGAACAATCCTGTAGCCGTCAAAACCTGTTCCGATTTTATCCGTATAAAATTCATAGCTTGAAACCATTAAATCGTTGTTTTGCCATATGCCGAAGAGTACACCCGCCGCAACGGCGG
>MWBL01000112.1 GCA_002069015.1 Firmicutes bacterium ADurb.Bin300
ATGAGCATTAAAAATCGCTATAATCACACTGTATCGCAGCCAGACAGCACCTTCAACAATAACCTCGATGTGATACATATGGGACTGCAAAGCATGGTTTTAGGTTATTATGGATTCGCAAGCCTGAACAATCAGAAACAGTATTATGATAGCATCGTGAATATTGACGGCAAATATCTGAAATACCATGCGGAAAAGAACAATATATATTTTGGCGCGTTCACGCTTGACGGGACGAACGGCGCAAGATTCACGGACGCAGGACGCTATTATGTTACGCAAGGCGAAGACCGCGACTATTACCCGTTGATACTAGACTTCAAAGACAAAATAGCTATTGATTTAACGGGCAGAAACGGCAAAACTCCGCTAGTCACAAGAGCGTTGAAAGAAGGGGTACTGTCAAGCGCGAACAAAGAACAATCGAATGTTCTAACCGTGACTTTCCATGATGCCAAAGCTGAGTTATTGAAGACCCGAAAGAGCGCGTTAAGATATATTGCGGATCGGTTTGGATATGACTTCCAAAAACCATACACAGTAACGGCATTTTGCGGGAAGTGGACGGCGAACGGCATAATCAAAGCAACAGGCGCGAGCAACGGAATACTGCTAGTATGTGTGAATGATTATGTGAAAGTTTGCAAGATGAACGGCGGAAAATTTGACGCAAAAGACCTTAAAGCAGGCTATGAATATACAATTAATACCTTTTACGGGCAAGGCAATTTTGAGGATGCCCGCAAGAGCGGAACGACGGCGGCTTATTTCATTACCCAAAACAAGGAATACCACAGGACAGTGAAAGAAATATGCCGTCACTATGGCATAGACCGCGCAGAATACGACAAGTGTGGGAATAACCTAACAGAAACACGTCGCGCTTTGCAACAAAGATTGAGAGCCTATAAGACGGACAAACGCGCAAGCGAGGCAAAAGCGCAAGATTATACCGCAGACATAGCCGAAATCAAAGCGTATTTTTCGGAATTGAAAGCTCGGATTTTAACGATGATGGCAAGCGCGGAAACATGCGCCGACTATGACAGGCTAGACGATGTAACGAATTACAATTTAACGTGGCTGGTTCGCGACATTGAGAGTATAACCGAACACGCAGCAGAAAAGAGCTTTGCAAGCGTAGAACAAGCAAAAAATGCAATTTGCAAAGCTAAGGATACTATCTCAAAACTGCAAGCGAAGTTAATGGCATAAATAAATAAGGGGGGGTAACACTATGCTGATTTATTGGAAAATAACATATATCCAGAACGGGGAAGAACATTCATTTAAATGCGACAACAAAATGCGCATGGTGCATAAATATCTGGATATTCTGGACGGTTCGCCGGATGATGGTATCTCAAGTCTTAAAATCTGGAAAGATGATACTGACTACACGGCGACTCTCAACAAATTTTTATATCCGAGGGGGTAACAGCATGACACATTATCACATTCGCTTGTTTTCGCTTGCATGGTGGATCGTGCAAATGTGGAAAGTTGCAGCCGTGATCACGGTTATGTATTCGTTTATCTGGCTATTGTCAGCAATTTAAGGAGGATGACATGATTATTTCAGAAGATTATAGTTATACCAATCCGCAATTAATCCGCATGGGGTATGCAACGCTTGATATTCATTCTCTTATCTTTGACAGATATTTTACAGAGGAAGAAATGCAGCAGAACAGGGAATATGCCGAACGGTACGGAACTAATTCTAGTGAATGGGCTGAACGGTGTGATCGTAGCACAACAGAAATAGCAAAGCAAATAGACGAGGTTCTATGCTTGTTTGCAAAGTATGACATTCATCAAATTTCCGCAGACACGAGCAGCATGGAACATTATCGCTCAAATTGGGATTTATATTATTACAGTAACCGGGGATGGAACGGAAAAGATATGGCGGATCATGTAACGCTTTCATTCAATAAGAACAGAACAGTCGAGGAGAATATGGCTTTATTGGCTGAAATCGTTGAAATGCTTAACCATTCAAACGTTGATGCGCCGAACGTAAAGTGCCGAGTACAATATCAAACACACAAAAATGAAGAGAAAATAAAGGCTGAAGCCGACGCGATTTGCGAGCGGTTACAGGGTCAAACAATTAACCATAGTGGGATAACCGGAAAAATCAAGCGGCTTAATGATTGTTGGACTTTCTGGAAATTGAGAGCAAAAAACCATTACTACTATATTGATCCGGTGAGCCTTATTTTTGAGAATATCAAGCGTGACGAGAAGGAGACAGCATGACGAGAGAACAATTTAAGGAAGCGAGAAGCAAGGCGGCATATCGGTATATGTCAATCGCTTTTACCGAAAGCAAAGACGAACAGGCAACGAAGCGGCAGAAAGCAAACGCAACGCGCCGCTTTAATAAGTGTGCTGATTTGGTATCCGTTTGGGATTTAGAAACCTTCTGGACAGCCGACAACGAACGAGCGTACAACATGCTTTACAAGAACAGCGACGACATAAGCGCAGTAAGCGCATTTTAAGGAGGATAACAAACAATGACCAAAGAGCAGATTTATAAGGGTATTCTGGAATATGTGAACACGTTGGACGAGAACGATCAAAAGGTAATCAATCGAGCCGTGGAAGCCGAGCAGATAATGAACAACGGCATAAGCGTGTTTATACTATCTGATATTCTGGTGGGATTGAAAGCTGATATTCGCGTTGAGTGCGCAAAGGCGAACGGCAGCACAAACGCGCTGAAGTCCGCGCTGGATATTATTAAGGCGGCAAAGAAAAAGCCACAAACAGCTTTACATGGGGCATGGATGGTTGACGAGAAACAATGTGTTTGCGACGGTTATAGGGCGATCCGCTTCAATGAACCGCTTGACCTTCCGGCGATCCCTAAAGACGCGCATCCGATGAACGTGTTATCAATATTCAACGGTGCAAAGCAGAACGAGAACGAATATCCACTACCTACAATCGGGGAATTGAAAGCGCACATTGCACTTGAAAAGGCGAAGCCGCGCACGAAAGCAGAAAAGAAGCGTGGAATTGAGTATGATATCGGGGAAGCGTATCCCCTTGTGGATGCTGAATATCTTCTTACAATGATTGCTGGGCTTGAGAACTGCAAGGCTTATTGCGGAAGCACAGTGTTAAACATTATGTATTTTTCCGGCGATAATGGTGACGGAATTCTTTGTCCCATTCGCCGCAAAGATAAACAGAACGACGAAGCCGAAACCGCTTAACGCTATAAATCTTAACATTTATATAGTATTTTGCTAAAAAAAGAAACAAAAAATGACTTGATATTACTCAAAAGTAGAGTTAACATAACCGAGCGGAGGTGATTAATAAATATGCAAAAAGAACAGGAATATGCAAAATCGGTCGGCGCCGCTCGATTGAAA
>MWBL01000113.1 GCA_002069015.1 Firmicutes bacterium ADurb.Bin300
CACCGGCGATTATTCCGTGCGCTGCTATGAAAACGCTGTCTCCGTGGAACGCAAGTCGCTTGATGATCTCGTGCAATGTCTATGCGTCGATCGCGACCGCTTTGAACGTGAACTTGAGCGGGGCATGTTCCTGGAATACTTTGCCGTCATAGTCGAAGCTGATTTTTCCGACCTTGCGGAACACCATTACCGCTCGGCTATGTCGCCGGAAAGCGCCGTTCAATCCATCATTGCGTTTTCTGTCCGCTATCGTCTTCCCGTCTTTTTTTGCGGAAACCGCCATTACGCCGCTCACGTAATCCAAAGCATTCTCTCGAAATATGTCCGAGAAGTCACCGGATACAAACCCCCCCAGGCCCCGCCGCCCAAATACGCCCCGCCCGCGCAGGTTCAGGCTTCGCGCACGTCCTGTGCGCTTCGTACATAAGGGGTCATTATGCGAAACTGTCCGCATCCGTGCGGGAATCGCATAACGCCCTTATGCAAACCTGCTTGCCCTTCCGCCTTCGTTGTCCTTGCGGGGTAAGCCGGCGGTATTCATGGCGCCCATATCCCCGTGCGCTCCCGTCACCACGTCCCCGCTCCCGCTTCGGGGGTGTCGCTTTCGCTCCCTTGCAGTTTAAGAAAACCAATTTCGCCACATTAAATTTTATTCTTGACAATTCACTTTAATTTCTCTACATATTGTTATAAATATTATCTACACTTTGAATATTTTTAATTCTCCATGACCGTTATTGTTGAGAGGTATATCCCGTGTAAATATTTAATAATGATTCTAAAATAACAATAGCATTTTTCGCTTTTTGCATTTCATTGTTTATAAAGGGGGTTTTGGCCATGCTAAGGTACATCAGAGTTCTTATACGGCTCATGCCCATTTTTATGATATCTTCTTGTCTAAATATCAATAATCCAAATGATTCTAATAACTCCAATGACTCTGATAATTCTAATGATTATGATACTTCCAAAGGTTATTGGATTTCCGGAAGAATCACTGAAAACGGATCTGCTATGGCCGGTGTATCCGTTTGGATTCTTGGATCATCTATTGATACAACACTGACGACATCATCTGAAGGTAAATTTTCTATTAGTGGCTTGGGGAATGGAACCTATACAGTTACTCCTACCAAATCCGAATATTCATTCACACCGTCAAATAAGAATATAACGATTGCAAAAGGGAATGACCTTTCGGTTGATTTTACAGCGACCAAGAATGTTACTGAATTTAACATTACCGGACGAGTACTTGAATCCGGAACCGGTCTCGCAGGTGTTTCTATTCGCTTGGTTTGCACTGAATTGGGTAAGGAGAAGGATGTCGCGGTTGTCACAACATCATCAACTGGCTATTATTCTTTCACTGGTTTACAAGAAAGCCTTTACGAGCTCACCCCATCAAAAACAGGTTATGTTTTTGATCCTCCAAGCATCCTAATCCCTCTAGTTATGGGTCATTTTACTGTTCCGAATATTGCAGCAACTAAATTCATTCCCACTACAACGAATCTTACCTTTGTAACAATTCCAGGCGGAACTTTTCAAATGGGAGACATAGAAAATGCAGAAAATTTACCTAATCCTGATCCAAAAGATGAAAAGCCCTTACATTCTGTCACACTGAGCGGATTTGAAATGAGTATTTATGAGATCACAAATGCGAATTACGCTCAATTTTTGAACGATGCAAATGCTGCGGGATATGTTAAGGAATCTTACGGAGGGGTTATAGGAAAAAATGGGTTTATGAATAATAATGAATTTATTTTTCTTTCAGGTACTTATTCACAGATTCCAGAAGCCCGTTGTTGGATAACATTTAGCAATGGTATCTTCAGTGTGGTGCCTGGTCACGAAAACTTGCCGGTTGTATATGTCACATGGTACGGAGCAAAAGCATATGCTCTTTACTATGGGCTAGATCTGCCGACTGAAGCGGAGTGGGAGTACGCTTGCCGGGGAGGGCGACAGTACATGTATGGCACTGATGATGGCACATTAAGCAGTATGAAAGCGAACTGTGGTTTTGCCTCTAGTAGTTTTATCGGCCATGCTGTGGCAGTGGGGAGTTATCCAGCGAATCCATATGGACTCTATGATATGAGCGGCAATGTCTGGGAGTGGTGCCATGACAAGTACGAACTTTATCCGAGCGATAGTGTGTTTAATCCATCCGGTGCGCAGACTGATTATAGCAAGGGCCGAATCTTAAGGGGTGGCTCTTGCTTATCATTTGAAAATGCCTGCCGTTCCGCTGCTCGCTGTTATTCCCACGAGTTATATAAGGAAGCTGATGGAGGGTTCCGCGTTGTGCGTCGACCAAATGGACAACATTATTAAATATATACAAATAGCTTGTTGAAAAAATTGACAAGAGGGTGCCGGTTTCCTTTTCCGACACTCTTTGTGTTTATGCAGCGCCAATGTCGTTTGCCTGGACAATACTATGTTAAACTCCTGCTTTATACTGCTAATATTTAACAATATCGGTATTGTTTGTAACCGCACAACACACACAAACAGCGCTAATAATTAGTATAATAGCTATATCTGTTTGCCATAAAACTCTTACTCCGAAGCCCCTTTTGCTGTGTAATCAATCGTTTTCCCCGGTCACAATTATTGACGCGCTGCGGTCGAGATAATATCTTATAAACACAATTCGCGCTGTCAATTGTTTTCACGTGGTTTATACCGCTCGCGGGTGTCTTTCAATCATCACGAAGCGTTTAAATTTCGCACGGGAACGCCCCGCCAAGCGATTATCTTTTCTAAAAGGTCTTCTGATATGCCTATAAAGAAAATAACGCCTTAGAATTGAATATCGCCAAACCGTGATATGAAATTACCGTGCCGCGCGGATTGTTTCTTTTGCCGCATTTACAGTTAACTCCCCCCTGCGTACCATGTCTCCAATTATTGGGATACAATCAGTAACAACCTTTTTTGCTCTTTGAATAGAAGCATGACCAACATTCATGTCTTTTCCGGCTTTTACGGAAGACTTGTTTTTATCTGCGCTACCGATAATTAATGTCTCCTGCACTCTTTTGAGCACAGGAGACATTTTTTCTCTTTCGGCGACTGTTGTCCCGCCGTGTCCTGTCACACCGTTCCGTACGCTTTATATCGCGTCGATTTTCTTCTATCTGCGCCCGAGACGTATCAAACCATTCCTCGACATGCGATAGACGGAAAACACGTCAATGGACGCATGAGTGGAGACGAA
>MWBL01000114.1 GCA_002069015.1 Firmicutes bacterium ADurb.Bin300
AAAATGATTTTCTGTTTGTGTAAACATCGTTTACAATTTTTTGCACCTCAATATTTACAGCCGTATATATTTTTAAACCGCCGTATATAACCTTTCTCTCGGCGTCGCCCTTGGTAATATTAAGCTTTTGTGCAAGGTCTGTTATAACCGACTCAATAACATAATCAACATAATAGTCCGATATCTCGGAGGTATTCTTAATTACAACATTGCCTTCATCAGAAGCTTCCGTATTTTGTTTTGTCTGGACGTAATCCTTGCTATTTGTAAATACCATCTTATGAGCTTTTGCTTCTTCATACTCTTCTTTTGACAAATATTCCTGCTCATACATATTTTTAAGGCAAAGAAGCTGCCTTTCACGGTTATTATCGGGGTTTATCAAGGGGTCATAAGTATAAGGAGCTTGGGTAATTGCGGCTAAAGAAGCGCACTCCGCAGCATTTAACTGCGAAACATCTTTACCGAAATATTCTTGCGAGGCTGTTTTTACACCATAACAGCCCTGGTCAAGATAAAGAGTGTTAAGATAAGCTTCTATTATTGTTTTTTTGTTGTAATGCTTTTCAAGGTTTAATGCTGAAATAATTTCCTTATATTTGCGGCTAAAGGTTCTCCCGTCCTCACCGGTAAGATTTTTAATCAGCTGCTGGGTTATTGTTGAACCTCCCTGCTTAAATTTGTATTCAACCACAACGGCTATTGTTCTGTACCAGTCCACTCCCTTGTGATCCTTAAATCTCTTATCCTCAAGTGCTACGAAGGCGTCTATCAAGTCTTGGGGCATTTTATCAATACTCACCCAAACACGGTTTTCTCTTCCGTGCAGCTTAAATAACTCTACAACCTTCCCGTTCTTGTCATATCCGTAGATAAAGCTCGTTTTATCTTGATTTGCGATATAATCGTCAAGGTCAACAATTAATTCACCGTTAACGGCCCTGACAATATCGGTAAGCATATAAGTAACTATTGTGGTAACGGTAATGACAGAAACAGCAACAACAATCAGTAAGGCCAATGTTAACCTTCTGATAGCCGGACTTGTCTTCTTTTTTTCTTTTTTCTTTTTTCGGTTTTGCCTTAAAACTCCAGCCAATACAACACCTCCGATATACCGAGCAATTATATCATAATTATTGCTTTAAAGGTTTATTTTTAAGAAAATTGTAATTCATTTGTTATATTTTAATAAAAATAACCAAAAATATTATAAAAATGTGCAAAGGAGCAATATAATGAAACTAAAAGCGGCGTGCTTTGCTGCGATTATTTGCCTTGGATTTGTCATATTGTCAGCACTTAATGAGCCTGAGCTGTTAAAGAATAATAATGAAACAAGCGGTAGCAGCACTGTTTTATTCTCCGAAACAAGCACAACGGTAGCTTCTGTTTATACTCTTAAGGAATATAACGGAAAGCTTGCCGTATTTGAAACGGGAACAGACTGTCCCTTAGAGGTGTTCAGTATATTTGTCAGTTCCTTGCCCGAAACCGACAGAGATATGCTCAAAACGGGAATCGGGGCAAATACGAAGGCGGAATTATTAAGGCTTATCGAAGACTATACAGGCTGAGAATCCGCACAGATGTTTTCAGCAACTGCGATGTCAAAAGGTGTCGTGATTTTTATATTCGAGTCCTCTCCCCTGACAAGAGCCACCTTAATTCCACGTGACATGGCAAGACCCGCGGTATCGGAGTATTTTAAAAGCTCGTCATCACTTGCCGAATTAAGGATGTCCCAAAGCAGTGTAAAACTGAAAGTCTGAGGTGTTTGAACCCGAAACAAACAGTCTCTGTCCGGTATATCATAAGCAAAACTTCCGTCCTTACTTGACATAATTGTGTCTACACAGGGAACTACGGTGCTTACTGCCGCGTGCTTTTTCGCAAGCTCGATATTTTTAACAATAACGTCAGGAGAAATAAACGGACGCACCGCGTCGTGAGTAGTAATAATGTCGTCGTTTGATATGTCAAACGACGATTTAATGTATTTACAGCCGTTAAAAACCGACTCGTTTCTGCATTTGCCCCCCGCGACAATATGGATGTCTCCGGAACAGCAGTTATATTCTTCAAGTATTTCTCTTGTTTTATCCAAATAATCAATCGGAGCACAGATTACATAAGAGTCAATTATTCCGCTTTTTATAAAAGCCTTTAAGGTCCTGACAATAATGGGCTGTTCATCAATCATTAAAAATTGTTTGGGAACCGTATTTCCCATTCGCATTCCTGTGCCGCCTGCTACAATTTCGCATATAATCAAAATATTGCCGCCTTTCTAATCATCAAAACCGTCGGTACTTTCTTTATTGAACAAAATTTTGATAGTCATCAAGATTAGCTTTAAGTCAAGCAAAAGCGAATAATTCTGTATATACATAAGATCAAGCTTTAGCTTGTTGTATGGTGTGGTATTATATTTGCCGTAGACCTGAGCGTAACCTGTAAGACCTGTTTTTACCTTGTGTCTATATGCAAATTCCGGGATTTCTTTTGTATATTTTTTTACATGCTCGACGCGCTCTGCACGCGGACCCACAACGGACATCTCTCCCCTTAAAATATTATAAATCTGGGGCAACTCGTCAATCCTCCAGCGGCGCATAAACCTCCCAACAGGAGTTATGCGCTCATCGTCATTAACGGCAGGCTTAGGTTTACCGTCCGGCTCTGCGTTAACAATCATACTGCGGAATTTAATAATATCAAACTCCTCTCCATTGAGTGTTATGCGCCTTTGTCGGTAAAAGACAGGGCCACGGTCATAAATCTTGATCGCTGCCGCAATAATGAGAAACAAGGGTGAGAGGATAATTAAAACTAAAAGCGAAAAGATTATATCAATTGCTCTTTTAATGATTTGTTGTTCACGCTTCAGTCCCACACCCTCGCAACAAACAAGAGGACAATCAAAATAATTTATATCGAAAGAACCCCTTATAAGCACATCGGATATTTTCGGAACAATGTATACTTTTTTGCGCTTTTCGTAACAGTATTTTAATATGTCGTTTCTCAGCTGTGACGGAACATCGCATATAATTACGGACTCATATTTTTCTACCGCTTTACAAACTCTATCAAAACCATCTAATATATTAACCGATTCACAAATCGTGTATTTATCAATCATTTCACTCATTTTCAAGACAAGCTCCGTAGCCAGATGACTGCCGTAAACGATGATCAT
>MWBL01000115.1 GCA_002069015.1 Firmicutes bacterium ADurb.Bin300
CGTAACAGGCGGCGAACCGCTTATTCATCCGGATATTGAATGCTTTTTGCAAAAAATAAAGGACTTGGGTTACCTTGTAAAGCTTGATACTAACGGCTCCTTCCCCGACAAGCTTAAAAACCTCATTAAAAAGGACCTTTGTGATTTTGTTGCCATGGACATTAAAGCGTCGAAAGACGGGTATCTGCGTGCTATAGGTCTTTCGGACTTTGATTACTTAAAAATAGAGCGAAGCATAGATATTCTGTTAAAAGGCAATGTGCCGTATGAGTTTCGTACCACAGTAGTCAAAGAAATTCACAGCGATGACGATTTTAAGACATTAGCGCAACGAATAAAAGGAGCGCCCCGTTATACACTGCAAAGCTTTGTGAATTCGGATGATGTCATAAACAAGAAGCTTAACCCGTGTACGCAAGAGGAAATTGAGCGCTTCGCGTCATATTTTCGTGGAAATGTCGGGGAAATAGTAATAAAATAAGCTTCTATATATAGTGTGTTATTGCAATAATTTTAATTATATTATCAACATATTGTGTTTTTGTTGTTGACAAAGAAAGAAAGCTGATATATAATTCATCCTGCACGATAAAAATTCAAATCATTGAGAGGGAATTCGATATGTATCAAGTAGTTAAAAGAGACGGGGCTTTAGTTGATTTTGATATTTCAAAAATCAGCGCTGCTGTTCAAAAAGCGTTTGAGGCTCTGGATAAAAATTATAATCAAAATATTATTGACCTTTTAGCATTAAAGGTCACTGCAGATTATGAGTCAAAAATTAAAGACGGCAAAATTTCCGTTGAGGATATCCAGGACAGTGTTGAATCCGTACTCGTTCAGGCAGGCTATGCCGATGTTGCGAAATGCTATATTCTTTACAGAAAAAACAGGGAAAAAATTCGAAATATGAAATCCACTATTCTTGATTACAAGGAAATAGTGGACAGCTATGTTAAGGTTACCGACTGGCGCGTCAAGGAAAACTCAACCGTTACGTATTCCGTCGGCGGTCTTATCTTAAGCAACTCCGGTGCAATAACAGCCAATTACTGGCTTTCCGAAATATATGATGAAGAGATTGCAAACGCTCACCGAAATGCGGATATGCATATACATGATCTTTCAATGCTAACCGGATACTGTGCCGGTTGGTCGCTTCGCCAGCTCATTCAGGAGGGTCTGGGCGGAATACCGGGGAAAATCACGTCATCCCCTGCCAGTCACCTTGCGACACTTTGCAATCAAATGGTAAACTTCCTCGGTATTATGCAAAATGAATGGGCCGGCGCGCAAGCATTTTCCTCGTTTGATACTTATTTGGCTCCTTTCGTTAAAGCCGATAATCTCAGCTTCGGCGCCGTTAAAAAAAGCATAGAATCTTTTGTCTTCGGTGTTAATACTCCCAGCCGCTGGGGAACTCAGGCTCCGTTTTCAAACATAACTCTCGATTGGACAGTTCCCGCAGACCTCGCCGAGCAAAATTGTATTGTCGGCGGCAAGGAAACGGACTTCAAGTATAAAGACTGCAAAAAAGAAATGGATATGATAAACAAAGCGTTTATTGAGATTATGATTGAGGGTGATGCCAACGGCAGAGGCTTCCAATATCCTATTCCCACTTACTCCATAACTCGTAACTTTGACTGGTCGGATACGGAAAACAACAAGCTTCTGTTTGAGATGACGTCCAAATACGGCACACCGTACTTTTCAAATTATATTAACAGTGATATGGAGCCTAATGATGTCAGGAGCATGTGCTGCAGACTTCGTCTTGATTTAAGGGAGCTTCGTAAAAAGTCGGGAGGCTTTTTCGGCAGCGGTGAGAGCACGGGCTCTATCGGTGTTGTTACCTTAAACATTCCTAAAATTGCATATCTTGCTGAAGACAGGAAAGACTTTTATCGCAGACTTGACAAGCTGATGGATATAGCGGCACGCTCATTAAAGACAAAAAGAACTGTTATAACCAAGCTTCTTGAAGAAGGTCTTTATCCGTACACAAAAAGGTATTTGGGCTCTTTTTGCAACCACTTTTCCACAATAGGTTTAGTCGGCATTAACGAGGCGGCTCTTAATGCAAAATGGCTCGGGATGGACCTTACTCACCCACAGTCACAGCAGTTTGCCAAGGATATCCTTAACCACATGCGCGAGCGCCTTTCGGATTATCAGGAGCAGTACGGCGATCTTTATAATCTTGAGGCTACACCCGCCGAATCAACCTCATATCGTCTTGCCAAGCACGATGTTAATAAGTATCCGGATATAATTACGGCAAGTAAAAAGGGAGACGTTCCGTATTATACAAACAGCTCCCACCTCCCGGTAAGCTTTACCGACGATATTTTTTCCGCTCTTGACATTCAAGACGAGCTTCAAACCCTTTACACCTCTGGTACCGTATTTCATACCTTTATCGGTGAAAAGCTTCCCGATTGGAAAGCTGCCGCAAGCCTTGTCAAAACAATTGCCGAAAATTACAAAATACCATATTACACTATTTCCCCGACTTACTCTGTATGCCGAAACCACGGTTATATCCCGGGAGAGGTCTATATTTGCCCCGACTGCGGTGAAATAAATGAGGTTTACAGCCGCATAACAGGTTATTATCGCCCCGTACAAAATTGGAATGAGGGAAAATCCTGGGAGTTTAAGGACAGGAAGCTTTATGATGTGGCTACCTTACAGCTTAAAAAAGATCAGCAAAAATCTCGGCTTGACGGAATTCCTTCGGTAAATCAGGCTCTTTTGTTTACAACTAAAACTTGCCCAAACTGTAAAACAGCAAAGTCTATTCTTGACAGTAAGGATATTTCCTATGTTTTAGTTGACGCCGAGGAAAACGTTGAGCTTGCGAAAAAATTCAACATAAGGCAAGCGCCTACGTTGATTATAATCGACGGGTCAGATGCTCGGAAATTTATAAACACCTCTAACATCAAACAATACGCTGAAAGTCAGGTATAGTTTATGGTATATGATATTATAATAGTAGGAGCGGGCTGCGCGGGTCTTACCGCGGCAGTCTATGCCTCTCGTGCAGGCAAAAGTGTTTTGATATTTGAAGCAGAAGCTGTCGGCGGGCAGATAAGCGCCTCCCCCAAGGTTG
>MWBL01000116.1 GCA_002069015.1 Firmicutes bacterium ADurb.Bin300
CCACCATACCGCCTACGGCGTTTTGACCGCCGAGATGCGATATATCATATGCCTCAATATATCTCGGAAGCTCACCAAGCCCAAGCATTGTCTGAAGCTCTAAAAGACCGTCAAGCTTTTTCCCCTCTTTGTTTTTTAAATAATCCGAAAGCTTTTGTTCCGCATTGGTCCTACACATCTCAACAAGCTTTGCCTGCTCACCCTTCACGGGAATTACTATTTGAGTTTTTGAGCCTTTCCTTTCGGATAAAAACCGCTCAAGAAGCTTTTCGTCTTCAACCTCTCCGTCAACAGTTATGCGTGGCGGAATTCTTTGCTTTGAAGCATAATACGCCGCAATAAATGAGGAACGCATTTCGCCTAAACCAGCTTGTTCATCGAGAATATAATGTGCGTTATCGCATAAACGACCATCCATAAATCTTAAAACGGCAAAACACACTTTGCCTGCGCCCAAAACGAGCGCAAAAACATCCTGCTGTAGATGAACATTTGAAACGACTTTCTGCTTTTGCGAGGCTTTTTCTATGGCGGACAGTCTGTCACGAAGCACAGCCGCTCTTTCAAAATTAAGTTCCTGCGCCGCCTGCTCCATTGCTTCCTTTATTTGCTTAACGGCGGCATGATCCGAGCCCTTTAAGAAATCCAAAGCGTCCTCAACGCATCTGTTATAATCGTCCCGTGATATTTTTCCGGCACACGGAGCGCTGCATTGCGATATATAATAATTCAGACAAGGTCTTCCCTTTCCGATATCCCGCGGAAATTCCTTCGAGCATGTCGAAAGCTTAAATATCTTTTTCATGTCATGAACGGATTGGATAAATAAAAAGCCGTTAATATAAGGTCCTAAATAGGTGCAGCCGTCGTCCTGCTTTCGGTTTACGAAACTGAAGTTTTTCCAGTCACCGTTTGTTATTTTTATATAATGATAACCCTTGTCATCCTTTAGCAAAATGTTGTATTTCGGTCTGTGCTGTTTAATTAGGCTGCACTCTAAAACGAGCGCTTCAAATTCGCTGTCAGTCAGGATATAGTCAAAGTCCGTTACATTGTCGACCATTTTTTGAGTCTTTTTTATCTCTTGCCCTTTTTGACTGAAATACTGTGTCACACGGTTCTTTAAGGATTTTGCTTTTCCGATATAAATAATATCGCCCGAGGAATTTTTCATAATATATACCCCGGGAGTTTTAGGCAGACCGTTTGCCTTATCTTTCAGCCTTTTAAGCCTCTCCTTATTATTATCCATATAAATCCCTTCGATTTAGTATGCGCCTAACTCTAAAAAAATGCACCGCTTAAGAAGCGGTGCAAAATTGTATTTTTTTATTCTGAGAAGCCCGATTCGACAAGCTTGACAAGCTCGTCGACAGCTTTTTCCTCATCTACTCCGCCGGCGATAATGCGTATTTGCGTACCGCCCATAATCCCGAGCGAAAGCACTCCCAAAAGACTTTTTGCGTTTACTCTTCTCTCTTCCTTTTCAACCCAGACCGAGGACTTAAACTCATTAGCTTTTTGAATAAAAAATGTAGCCGGGCGGGCATGCAGACCTACTTGATTTTGAACCATAACGTCTTTAACACACATACTATATATCTCCCACAAAATTATAAGTCGGGGTTTTATCCCACAACATATAGAATTCTTAGCCGCTCTTTCTTTTATATTATAATCTAATTATGCGGTAGAAGTCAATTAAAAATCACTAAACGCGGCTCAATTCAAGATAATTCATATGTTGTGCTAAACATTACTAAAATAAAGCTCCCCGTTTTGTGTATTATTACTATATTGTAAAAAGGTTAATTGCCAATAATTAGCATTTCCGTTCAATCCTTCTTAAAAACAGCTCGTCCTCTTCGGTAAGATTTGCCTCTCTCAAAAGGTCTCTTCGTCTTTCATAAGTAAGTTTTAACGACTGCTCCCTGCGCCATTTTTCAATATTGACGTGATGACCCGAAATTAAAACCTCAGGCACCTTCATATTGTTCCACTCATATGGCTTTGTATATTGCGGATATTCGAGCAACGAGTCATAATGACTTTCTTTTGTAATGCCCTCAGCAGATGAAAGAACGCCGGGAAGCATCCTTGATACGGCATCGGCGAGAATCAGCGCCGGAAGCTCTCCGCCTGTCACTACATAATCACCTATTGATATTTCCTCATCAACAAGTGCATCAATAACTCTTTGGTCTATACCCTCATATCTGCCGCAGAGAATTGCAATAGAGTCCATCTTTGAAAGCTCTATAACTCGCTTTTGCGTAAGCGTTTTCCCTATAGGAGTCATATAGATTAGATAAGGCTTTTTCCCCCGCAGCCCTTCAACTACTTTGAAGCAGTCATAAATCGGCTGAGCCGTCATTATCATACCTTCTCCGCCGCCGTATGTTGAGTCGTCAACCTGTTTTTGCCTGTTTTTGGTATAATCTCGTATCTGATGACAATAAAAAGCAACAGCTCCCTTTTCCCGAGCCCTGCCTATAATGCTTGTACTTAAAACAGTTTCGCACATCTCGGGAAATAGAGTCAGAATGTCAAATATCATCAAAAAGCCCCCTTAAAGGACGAATATATACCTTCTCGTTGTCAATATCAACCTTTTTAACAACCTCTTTTATTGCAGGTATAAGGACCTCTTTATCATCCTTTTTAATGTGCCAGACATCATTTGCGCCGGTTTGGGACACATTTGAGATAACGCCATAAGAAACGGTATTATCGTCAACATCTATTACCTCGCTGCCGATAAGCTCCTCAATAAACCAATCGTCCTTTTTGACTTTTGCGTCGGCACGCTTAATATAAAGTGTCTTGTTCCTGTTGGCCGCTGCGTCCTCAACGCTGTATATGCCTTCAAGCGACAGCAACATTACGTTGCCGTGCTGTCTGCACGATAAAACCTTGACCCTTCCGGTTTCATCAGCTTTGAAGTATAGGTTCTTAAAGCTTTTAAGAAAAGCCGCATCGTCACACCACGCCTCAAAACGCATTTCACCGCGTATTCCGTGCGTGCCCGTTATCCTACCTATTTCAAGATATTCCTTGCGCATTATTCTCCCGCAAAGCTTTTACCGCCACTAAAACAGCGGCGGTAAAA
>MWBL01000117.1 GCA_002069015.1 Firmicutes bacterium ADurb.Bin300
TCCGTTGATCATAAAAAAAGCATGAGAAGCGCCGAAAGCTTCTGCGGCAAGTTCTTCCGCTTCCCTGATGACGCCGGTCGGATGGCAGAGATTATCGAGCGGTTTCATGGAATTGACGTCAACCGCGAGGCATTTTTCTCCTAAAAAATCCGTGAGGATTTTATTGCCTTTTCCTCCCTTATGCCCGGGTACATCAAAAGGTACGACGCGGTTTTTTTTGTGCTGTATCAAAGCCTGGAAAATCGGCATTTTTTCCTGCAGGATGTCATTCATGCTATCCTCCTCAGTATACATTTACGCCGCTGAAAATTTCTATCATCTCCTGCCTTAAGCTGTTTATTATGTTTAGTCTTGTTTTTGGCGCGATTTCATATACATCCGTATTAAAAAGGTAGTTCTTAAGGTCCACCTCTTTAATAAGCAGTTTTGTGTGGAAAATATTCGATTGATAAATGTTTACATCAATGGCGTCGTATTTTTGCAGCGTTTTAGAGTCGATATAATCCTGTATAGAGGTTATTTTATGATCTATATACAGCTTTTTACCCTTGATATTCCTTGTGAAACCTCTCACTCTGTAATCCATGGTGATAATATCCGAATCAAAGCTGCCGATCAAAAAATCCAGCGTTGACAGCGGAGTTATTTTGCCGCAAGTGGAAACATCGATGTCCACCCTAAACGTTGATATTGGCTTTTCGGGATGATATTCGGGGTATGTATGAACGGTAACATGGCTTTTATCAAGGTGGGCAACTATTGTTTCACCGGTTATGTCGGGATTGACCGATTCCTCCGCGATAAGAAAAGTTACGCTTGCACCCTGCGGATCATAATCCTGCTTTGAAACATACAAAACCCTTGCTCCGATCATCTCGGTGACCTTATAGAGTATGTTGGTCAATCTTTCGGAATTGTACTGTTCATCGATATAGGAAATATAATCGCTTTGCTCGCGCGCAGTCTTAGCGTAGCAAACATCGTATATGTTAAAACTAAGCGATTTAGTAAGATTATTGAATCCATACAGTTTCAGCTTGTTTTCCATAAAATCCTCCAAATCAAAAAAGATGTATTGCCGTATACTACAAATACATCCTTGATAACGGTCGAATCTAATAGGTTGCGTGATTATTATCAGACGATAGGCCCGATTTTATTTACTCGCATTTGGATTTCAGAGTCTATATAGCAGGGTCTGCTTTTACTGCTCTTATTGACCGTTTCATAAGTGTGTATAAAGTACACGCGGTTATAAAGTAACCAACTCATAAAATTTGAGCCTAACTCAATCAATAACGCGGCTTTTGCCGCAATCGGCAGTTGACCCGGCTGTCCGTATGGCCTTGATCCCCGAAAGGGATGGTCTGTGATCTCTGTTCAAACGCTCCGTCCGGAACCCATACAGCTCAAATAATCGTATAGAATGCTTACCGGCTTGTCAATGTTATTTGTAACCATATCAACAGACGGTTGCATGCCGCGCACTTCACTCCGGATGATGGAGGCTTATAAGCTCAACGAGCTCTTTGATATAATCGGCAAGGAAGTCAATACTGAAGCCGGATAATCTGTTAGCGAAGAAAATCACAAAAGCGATAACTATCGCGCTCCCCGTTATTATGCCCAATGATCTTATAAGCCTCTGAAGTATGTTGCTCCATAGAACACGCGATTTACTGTTTGCGTAATCCATGAATTTACAGAAGTCTGCTTCTTCCATTCTGCCTAACAGCTTTTTTATACGCTTTTCGATACGCTTGATCGACCGGCTTTCTTCCTTGCTTTCCATAAAAGTATTATTGACGCCTGCGGAATTTTTAGAATTGCCGAAAGCGCTGACATATGGTTTAGTCAGGATTAGATAACGATATCAATTTTTATTTGCCCGGTTTTATACGTATGCCGGGAAAGCCTTTGCGCCAATCAGAGATATGCTTTGCCTATGGCTTTCGTTCAGAATTATATTGACATATAATGGCAGCAAGACTATTATGATAATTATAATATTCAATATTTTAGGGGGGTTATTATGAGAACAGCAAGTTTAGTTTTGGGGATCATCGGCGGGGTGCTCGCAGTCATTTTTGCACTTATTTTCATGGCGAGCGGCGCATTGGTCGGCAGTCTCGGAGGAGCTTTTGAAATAGAGGGGAATTTACCGGCGGATCAAGCGGCGGGCTTAGTTGCCTCATCCCTCTATATAATCGGCGGGCTGAGCATTGTCGGAGCTGTGTTGGGCATCGTAGGCGGTGCGATGGCGAAGAAAAAGAATATTCTTGCAGGTATTTTCCTTATCGTAGCCGCAATCCCAAGCTTATTCACCGGCCTTGGGATAATAGCATCCATCCTGTTTATTATCGGCGGAGTATTCGCGTTTATTCCGCAGAAGGATAAACAGGCGGCAGCGGAGTAATCACTTAAGGATTTCATTGAACAAAAGCCGGCCGTTAATAACGGCCGGTCAGCGTCAAAGAAGTCTGTACAGACTTCTTTGAGTTCTACACGCTTTGCCTAAAATCAAAGATTTCCGGGCGGCAAAGCGTGCAAAGTGCGAAATCTATACAGATTTCATCCGTTTCACCGTACACGCCGCTGAAGCCGGATTGAAAATTAAGGGGTTGCGACCCCTTAATAATCCCCAAATAGCTTTTTTGACAGCCTGGCCGACCGTTAATAACGGCCGGTTTTGTTATTTAATACATAATTGGATAGAGGTTACGCAACACGGCGCCTCGGCCTGTGCGGAATCCGATATCAAGAATGCTTACGGTTGCGGTGAGAGAGCTTTATGACCATTCAAGGGAACGTTGTAAGCAGTCATGAAGTAACAGAGCACGGCACATAAAAATGAGCCCGTAAAGGTTGCGGGCTCATGAAAAGAAATCGGAATTCAGCTCACAGGATTTATTAAGATATTACTCAACCGGGAGCGCCGTAAAAGTAATTGATGTCCCGTCGGCGGTAACGGCTTCGCCCTTGTCGCCTTGCACCGAAAACCAGCTTTCGCACTGTTTCGGGAAATCGGGAGC
>MWBL01000118.1 GCA_002069015.1 Firmicutes bacterium ADurb.Bin300
CCCGCCGTACGCTCATGCTGTTTGGATTGACGACAACAGCGGCAGAGGGGGCGTTGTTTTTGTTTCAATCGATAATGTCGGTATGCTCAACAAGGATGTCAAGGCAATAAGGGATTCGTTAAGCAGCTTTGTACGGGAGACGGGTTGTCGTTCTTTGGATATATTGAGTACACACAGCCACGCGGGAATTGACACTATGGGTATTTGGGGACCGCTTCCGCTTTCGGGCAGAGATAAATATTATATGGAAATTGTGCGTGCGGGAGTTCGCTCTGCTGTTAAAAAGGCATATTCGGACAGGAGAGACGGAGACCTTTTTTTGGGTACAATTCAAGTGCCGGATATGCAAAAGGACATCAGAACGCCAAGTGTATTTTCAAAAACGCTCACAAGGCTGCGTTTTGTTCCCGATGACGGTACTCGAGAGATTTATTTAATTAATTTTGCTTCTCATTCCGAGTCGCTTACAGGTAAAAACTCATTGGTAAGCGCTGACTTTCCATGTTATTTAAGAAGAAAAATTAAAGAAAAGACCGGGGCTGAAACCATATATTTCGTCGGGGCAATAGGCGGGATGATAACTATGGAGTTGCTTGACGAGAACAGACCTAAATCGACAAGGATGATTGGAGAAAAGCTTGCCGATTATGCTCTTTCAATCAGGCGGGAGAAGAAGCTCAAGCCAAACCTAAGCCGTATTCGTCAAGAGTTTTATTTAGAGGCGGACAATTCTGTCTTAATGCTTGCCGCATCCTTAGGCATACTTAAGGTTGACAAATATATCTCAAAAAATACTAATCTTAAGTTCTCACTTAAGACAGAGATGACCTATTATGAGCTTGACACGCTTAAATTACTGTTTCTTCCCGGCGAATTGTTCCCGGAGCTTGCATACGGAGGATTTTTAAGCGCAAATGAGAGCGCAAGCGGCTTTGGTGACGAGGTCAATCCAAAAACACTTTCAGATATTTGTGACGATAAAAACCTTTTGATATTCGGTCTTGCCAATGACGAAATCGGGTATATAATTCCCCCGAATGATTTCCTGCTTGACAAAGACATACCTTATCTTAACCGGGCACGTGACCACCATGGGCGAAATCATTATGAAGAAACTAATTCTCTCGGAATTAATACTGCCGGCAAAATCGCACAGACATTCGAAAAAATGTATAATATAGCACACAGCACAAAAAATATTAAATAGTTAAAAGGAATATAAAAAGCTATGGAATTTGTTCCAAATGAAAGTAAAAAGCTTGAAATATCAACTGAATTCGGAGATTTTCTAAGATTACCCATAAAGACGCATGTAGTCGTAAAGGACGACAGTCTTGTGGAAATAATAGATAAATATGTAAAGCCGCATATTCAGGATGGGGATATGATATTTATTAGTGAGAAGATAGTAGCCATAAGTCAGGGCAGAGCGTTTGACATTGACGATATTAAACCTTCAAGGCTTGCAAGAGTATTGTGTAAATTCGTCGTAAAAACGCCATATGGGATAGGACTTGGAAGTCCTTGGACAATGGAGCTTGCCCTAAAGGATGTCGGCATACCGAGAATTCTTTTTGCCGCGTTCTGCTCCGCGATTACAAAGCCCTTCGGTATCAGGGGAGTGTTTTATAGAATAGCGGGTACACGGGCAAGAGCTATAGACGGACCTTGCGAATGCACTATTCCCCCGTATAATCATGCGGCTAAGCTTGCACCGCTCAACCCGGAGAAGGTCGCTATAGAGCTTATGAAGCATACCGGCTGTATGGTTGCCATAATGGATGCTAACGACTTGGGAAGAGAGGTTCTCGGCACATCCGACGATTTTTTATCCGTTGAAATGTGCAAGGCGATATTCGAGGATAATCCCCTCGGGCAGGGCAGGGAGCAAACGCCTATTGCGATTGTACGAAAAATATTCAAAGAGGAGTGATTCAAATGAAAATATCTGTATATGACACAAAGGAGCAAATCGGAGCCGAGGTTGCAAAAATCATTGCAGACCTAATCAAAAGAAAACCTGATTGTGTTTTGGGACTTGCTACAGGAGCTTCCCCGATTCCGGCTTATAAGGCTCTTATAGAAATGTATAAAAAAGGCGAAATTTCATTTAAGGATGTCACAACTTTTAATCTTGACGAATACTGTCAAATTCCCCGAAGCGATAAAAACAGTTATTTTACCTTTATGCATGAGGAGCTTTTCGACCATATAGATATAAAGGAAGAGAATGTAAATTTTCTTGACGGAACCGCACAAGATGCCGCTCAGGAATGTAAGCGGTACGATGCTTTAATTGATAAAAAGGGCGGTATTGATTTACAGGTGCTGGGAATAGGCAACAACGCCCATATCGGCTTTAATGAGCCTACCGAAAGGTTTTCATCGGGCTCTTATAAGACAAAACTGTCAAACAGCACTATCGAAGCCAATAAGATGTATTTCCAAAACGGGGAAATGCCTCATTACGCATTGACAATGGGAGTCAGCGGTATTTGCAAGAGTAAAGCCATCGTCCTGATTGCCACGGGAGAAAAGAAAGCGCAGGCGGTTTATAATATGATAAAAAAAGATATCACCCCGCACGTTCCGGCATCAATTCTTCAAAGACACGACAAAACCGCCGTTTTTCTTGACAAAGCCGCCGCTTCGCTTTTATAAAAAAATTTTTAAGCTTAAAAACAAGACATCTCCTTTATACCCCTTAAATCTGCTGTTTTATCTTCTTCGGTCATAATACAGCCTTTTGCCGGTCTGCCTTTCTTATTGACAGCTATCCCGGCAGCAAGCTTGCGTTGTCTATGCTCTCTCTTGTTACTAATTCCCGGATTTGCTTGTGTG
>MWBL01000119.1 GCA_002069015.1 Firmicutes bacterium ADurb.Bin300
CGTGCCATAATCTGTTTCCTTTCAAGAAATTTTCATACCGCTCCCGCTACAATTCTATCTTCATCCGTCAAAACCGTTACTCTTTCGATGTCCGCCCCGACGGCTATGAGTTTTTCGATAATATTTTCATACCCGCGTTCAATATAATGAACATTGTCAACTACGGTTTCTCCTTTTGCAATAAGACCCGCAATCACCATGGCGGCGCCCGCTCTTAAATCGTCTGCTTTTACGGGAGCCCCGACAAGATACTCCATACCCTCAATGGTGGCCGTCTTGCCGTCCACCTGAATTTTTGCCCCCATTCGCCTGAGCTGCTCAACATACATAAAGCGGTTGTCCCACACGCTTTCGGAAATATAGCTTGTGCCGTTTGCAACCGAAAGCAACACCGCCATTTGAGGCTGCATATCTGTAGGAAAGCCGGGATGCGGCATAGTCTTCACTATGCATTTATTCGGTCGTTTCCCGTCGGATATAATCGTTATGGAATCGTCGTACTCCATAACCTCAATCCCGCTTTCTATGAGCTTTACGCTTATAGACTCAAGATGCTTTGGGATTACATTTTTAATTGTTATGCTTCCACCCGCTGCCCCGGCCGCAACCATATATGTTCCGGCTTCAATCTGGTCGGGTATAATCGAATAAGTGCATCCATGAAGAGAGCGTACGCCTCTGATTTTTATGACATCCGTGCCCGCGCCCCTTACATCGGCACCCATTGAGTTTAAGAAGTTTGCAAGGTCGACTACATGAGGCTCCTTTGCGGCATTTTCGATAACAGTAAGCCCGCTTGCCTTAACGGCGGCAAGCATAACATTCATCGTGGCGCCTACTGAAACATTGTCCATATAAACCGATGCGCCGATAAGATGTGCTGCCGACGCAGATATTACCGCTCCCTTTGTTGTTATATCCGCTCCTAAAAGCTCAAAGCCTCTGACATGCTGGTCAATAGGCCTTACTCCAAAAAAACAACCGCCCGGCATGGCAACGCTTGCACAGCCGAAGCGTCCGAGCATCGCTCCTAAAAGATAATAGGATGCCCTGAGCTTCTGCGTCATATCATCGGGGACGGTAACCATTGCTTTAATATTTTTCGTATCGATTTCCAAAACGTCGCGCTTAATAAAACGCGTGCGCGCCCCTATATATTCTAAAATACTTATCATCGTTTTTACATCGCTGATATTCGGTATATTTTCAATCCTGCATGTGTCCTCACAAAGGACCGCAGCCGGAATTATTGCCAACGCGGCGTTTTTTGCTCCGCTTATGTTAACCTCTCCGTGGAGCTGTTTACCGCCGTGAATGACGAATTTTTCCACAATTCGACACCCTTTCATCTGATAGCTTTTAAACTCCTTTTCATAGTATACCACTAAAGCTTAAAAACTTAAAGAGTTTAATAAGATTTTATAGTTATCTTTTGTAAAAATATTAACCTTATTTTTCGAAAAAGAGTTGAACCGCTAATTTGTACGCGGCTCGGGGTCAACCCTACACACAGATAGTAAAAAACTGACTAATATGCGCTGACAGGTAAAAGCATCAGAGCAACACCAAAATAATATGTAACCACACTCGCCGCACTCAATAGCTTTGCGTCACCGTGAATTCAGCATGATTACTGCCAAATTTACCGTGGCACATACAGCAAGAATACCTATAGTCTTTATTGTATTTCCTTTTTTTATTCATAGCGGTTCCCCAGTAATTTACAGTTGCATAAAATTTAAGTTCATCAAATTAAAAATTGTTGTTGTCACCTTTAAACCGATATATACATATCATGATTTAAAAGGATTCATCTGCTTTGCTGTTCTTGCAGACGCTTGCGTTACCGTCTCTAATTCCAAGTCTTTACAGCTAAAAAAGTAAAAGCTTTTAATAGTATGCATTTATTCAAACTTATGTCATTAATATATCTATCAAGTATTAACTGTAATAACAAGTGTTTTTTTTATTAATTTTTGAATAAAATGCAGTGTTGACATCCGTTTGCGTTTGTGCTACTATGGCGTTGTTTTAATCGTTGCGGAAGCCTCGCAAAACGCACAGCTTTGCACATTCTTTTATGAATAGTGCTGGATAAAGCTTATACAAACCGTATAGACTTGTTTTACCGGCAGAACCTTTCAGGGTTCTGCTTTTACTGTAGCGTGAGCGTGCCTGACCGCTGCAGATTAAGGAAAGAGGGTGTGTGGATAATGGATTTGTCGCTTGTTTATTACTTATCTTTTTTTTCGTTTCTAATTGCGCTCGTGTTTACCGTGTATCTGTATTTGTGGGTTAAAAAGCAAAAGACGGACAATGTGAAAATCAAAGAGATTTCCGCACTGATTAAAGAGGGCGCAAATGCTTTTATGAAAAATGAGTACCGCATTTTAGCTATTTTTGCAGGAGTAGTTGCGGTGCTCATTTTATTGTTTCTGCCCTCGCCGATATGGAAGGGCGAAATCAGCGGAAATGTTTCGATGGCACTTTCCTACATAGCCGGCACAGTTCTTTCCGCCATTGCCGGAAAGATAGGAATTATTGTTGCCACATCGTCAAATTCCCGCTGTGCCGAGGCGGCGAAGAAGGATTTGAAATCCGCTTTTCTGATTGGTTTTCGCGGCGGTGCGGTGATGGGTCTTGCCGTCGTCGGCTTCTGCCTGCTCGGCGTCACGGTACTCTATCTGATTGTCCGTGATTCAACAATTCTTCTTGGCTTCTCCTTCGGAGCAAGCTCTTTAGCGCTGTTTGCCAAGGCAGGCGGCGGTATTTTTACAAAGACGGCGGATATCAGCGCGGACCTTACGGGCAAGGTGGAATT
>MWBL01000120.1 GCA_002069015.1 Firmicutes bacterium ADurb.Bin300
GGGTTACACATCCACCATGTCGTAGCAGCTATAAAACAAGTACAGTACATAACCACAGAAAGTACCTTATCGGCGGTACTTTCACCCCTTTTCACCCCTTTCGCCGTCAAACCATAGTTCACCGCGGCAATCCGCATATTTCTATCCGTGCTTACCAAGACGACATCTTTAACCCTGCTGCTGGTGTAACGACCCGTATTTCTTTTTACGTATAGCGCCGTCCCGATGATCTCGTTGTCGGCAGCGTTGTCCAGCGAGTTCACCGTAACCGATGCGCCCTCAATCAAAAAGTTGTTCTTCCGCTGCTGCCTCTCGATAGCCTGAGACGCCTTCCTTGCCCAGTAAGCGGTATTGCCGTTGCTGCTGTTTTTGAGTCCGTCAAGCTGCCTGAGGACAACGGCAGGGACTATAACACCGTGGCGTCTTGATTTTTTGACGACATTAGGATTGCTTATAAGCGCTGAAGTGTCTATAACGTATATTTTAGCCATACATCACCTTATTAGCGGTCTCTCTTTGAGAGGTCTGTCTTTAAGCGGCCCACCCTGCATCTTCAATATTTCCCGCTTAGCAAGGGGTCTATCTGTTCTCGGCAGATGCTTTGTTGCTTCCGTAAGCTTGTAATCTTCGTAATCACTTTTGCTCATAAAAACGCCCAATTCTTTTATATACACAATTTCTCCTTTTTGCTATTATTTTTTGTATCCATATATATGTATTACTCCCGGGCGATATATATTGTAGCAATTAGTATTATTAGTGCTTATTAGTTTATCGGATTTTTTGAAAAATGCTTAAAAAAACGGCACTCCATCTTTTTCAGATAAGAGTGCCGGGTGGTGCGTTGGGTGACGATGTATTAGTTTGTCGGATTGTTGGTGTATGTTCTGTATGCGGGAACGCAAGAACTCTGAAGGCATTGGAATCTGTCGGCTTTGCTTCCTTCGAGGCATACCGCCAAATCCTGTGCGAAACCGCTCCCCGGGGACATATTGTATCTGCCGATTTGAAAAGCTACCTGGTGCCCCGCATGGAATCCGATACGCCTGAACTTGTCAGGTTGTTTATCGATCCACGAGAGACAACCGACGTTGCAGTTCCCCGGCGATTCCTGAAGTTGCCCGTTGACTTCTACCATGCACTTTCTGCCGGGGGGGTTAAACAGATCGGGGGAGTTTTTGCCCGAACCCAAACTATCCAGCATATCCCGATTTTTGTTGTAATCGGTTGCAAAGTCCGTTGCAATACGCTTGCACACAGATACCAGAGAAGCCTCTTTCTTCCCTGTAACATTTTTTACAACGTTCAGCATACCTTTTTCAGACATGCTTTTGGGCGATAATGCCAAAGCCAACTTGCATCCTTCTGTGATTTGCGCCTGTTCTGCAGCGGTAAAAGAAAAAGCTTGATTAGCGCATAGCAACGCAAATAAAAACAGGAAAATAACAAGTCTCTTTGAAGCAGTTGAAAACAACATGTGCAGCCTCCCTTTTGGTTTATTTTGTTTTAATTGTATTACTGATTCAACCGATAAAAAAAAGCATACAGCAGTCCGCCGCACCCTGCGATGAAGTAGATACACACGCTTATCCAGTAGTTGACCGGGGATTCTTCTTTCTTAATTAGCCCGCCGCCTTTAACGCGCACTTGTCCGTTTTTCAAGCCTGAGTAGCTGAACCACAGCAGGGCGCTCGATGCAACGACAATGAGCATACGCAAAGGTAGTCCGCACATAATGATTAAGATAAATTGAAAAACAGAAAAAAATCAACGTTGAATATTCAGCAAAAGTTTTGCCGTAGGTTTTGGAGGGCGGTGGAGTTAATACAAAAGAGAACAAAATACTATGAAGGAGGGACGAATGGTTGAAATATACAGGCACACCGACGATCCGATGAAGCTGTTCTTTTGGGAGATAGACGAGGTGATAGTAATGTCCGCCGCCTGCTTTCTCGGGATTATGATCGATATGCTGCTAACCTTCGGTGGAATAGGGATAGTGTGTGCGTATCTGCTTACGAGGTTGAAGAAATCAAGTTCTGAAGGCGTAATGATTCATTTCCTCTACTGGCATGGCTTTCTCAAGCTAAAAGGCTGTCCTAAAAGCTATATAAGAGAATTTGTAGGATGATCTTCCTCTGATAGCGTTCAGCGCGACCCCGAAGGCATTTTCTGTCTTCGGGGTTTTTTTGTTTCTACGCCCCGGAATTAATACATATACAGATAATATATTTGTAGGTTTAGCCGAACAAAGCTTGTTTCACGACAACCGATAGGTTTTCGTGAACGGCTTCCAAAAAGAACGAACTCAACACCCCGATAGGGCATGTTGCGCCTTCGTTCTTCAAATTATAGTCAAAAACACCGCATCCGATAGGATCGCGGAAAAATAAAAACACACACAAAAGGGAGGAGTTATGTTTAATTTATTCAAAAAGGCAAAAGATACCACAACAGTTGCACCCACAACGCCGGCGTTCCACTTTAATTCTGGCCTGTTAGTCAAAAACGGTGAGGTTTCTCTGATAAGAGGAACAGCATATGATCCCGCATCCGAGACCCCGATCGGCGCATGGGGCGAAGTTGTTATTGATGGAGTGGAGTATTATACCTCCATAAACCTCAATGGTTTTTCCGCAGCAAAAATAGAGAAAGCTCCAGCGGTGGCTTTGGCAAAAGCCATGGAAATGGCGAAGATCAAAGATGCCGCTGAACTTACAGCATACATCAAGGCAACAATCAAGCCCTCCCGATAGTTGCGAGAGGCAACAATCAATGCTATACTTAAGGAGGAATCATGAACATGTCAGTAGAGGCGATA
>MWBL01000121.1 GCA_002069015.1 Firmicutes bacterium ADurb.Bin300
CATATAGGCCCAGGCTTCTTCGACCGGATTTAGGTCCTCACGCTGAAGGTTTTCAACAAGCGAGACCTGCGCCATTTGGAGCTCATCGCCGGTGAGTACAATTGCCGGAATTTCAGAGAGGCCTGCCATTCTGGCGGCTCTCCAGCGGCGCTCTCCGGCTATTATCTCGTAAGTTCCGGGAAATGCAAGGTTCTCATGCACGATTATTGGCTGCAGCACCCCGCAGTTTGCTATTGAGTCGGCAAGAGACTCAAGCGACTCTCGGTCGAAGTTTTTGCGCGGCTGATTTTTGCGCGGCTCGATGTCGGATATTTTGAGCATTACCCCCGCGCTTTTCTTGTTTTCGATAAAATTATCATCAAATAATGAATATAAATCACGTCCGAGACCGGCTTGTTTTTTTGACATATCAACCTCCTTTGATGCACAAGAGCAACTTCATTATGTAATATTCAGGCGAAAATCTGACAAAATATTGTTAAAGATTAAGAGTTAAGGGAGTAAGCAAGGACAAAACCACAGAAAAATCGGTATTCAGCAGATATTAATTAGAATTAAATTAGGAAAGGCATTGCATCTGATTCTTATATCCGCGCTGCGAGCTCCTTTGCAACCTCAAGATATTCAACAGCCCCCTTGCAGCTTTTGTCATGATAATAGACCGGCATACCAAACCCGGGAGCCTCGGATAGCTTGACATTTCGTGAAATAGTAGTTTTAAACAGCTTGTCCTGATAATGCTTTTTAAGCTCGGCTAAGACCTGCATGGAAAGCAACAGGCGCTTGTTGTACATGGTAACAAGTATGCCGGTAACTATCAACTTCTCATTATAAAGATGTTTTATTCGGCTAACGGTTATCATCAGCTGGGAAAGCCCTTCAAGAGCATAAAACTCACACTGCATTGGTATTATGACCCCGTCGCTTGCCGATAGAGCGTTTATAGTGAGCATACCTAAAGACGGCGGACAATCTATTAATATGTAATCGTATCCTTCTTTTACATTAAGAAGCGCCTTTTTTAGTTCTACATGGCTGTCATCTTCGTCAAAAAGCTGAAACTCAACGCCGGCAAGTGATATAATTGAGGGAACAACAGATAAGTTGTGAAACTTGGTCTTGACAATAACCTCTCGTATGTCAGAGTTCCCTACAAGCAGGTCCTGAACCGAAAGCTTGAGGCTTCTTTTTGATATGCCGACGCCGCTTGTTGAATTGCCCTGTGGATCAAGATCGACAAGCAGCACTTTATAACCGAGAATTCCGAGAGAAGCTGCAATATTTACAGCGGAGGTGGTTTTTCCTACGCCTCCTTTTTGGTTAGCTAAAGAAATTATTTTGCCCATAACACACCCCCAAAAACTGAATATATATTAAGAGTATTATACCACGCTTGCATGGATTTAGCAACACTAAAAATAAAAATATTAAGTTTCACGTGAAACATATTAATAAAAGACACAAACGATGTTTCACGTGAAACATTAAGAATTAGAGAGGCGATGTTTCACGTGAAACAATGCGCGGATTTTTAAAAACAGTAACCGATATGCTGTAAGAATTCTTTGTTTCCTCTGTGCGGGTTTCGACAGAAATTCCGGATTTTCGAAGCAAAGCGGCGGCGTTTTCAATTGTATTTGTCAAAACACGAAGGTCCTTAACGATACCGGTTTGGTTTTTGGTTGTAACTTGTCCGATTGAGTTAGCTTTATTGATTTGATGTGAACTTTCGGATAAATATTGAAGATAGTTGTCAACAAGCGCCTCGGTTGAAGCGACATTTAGCTTGTCCTTTGCAATCAAATTAATAAAACGGATTCTTGAGGTTGTGTCCGAAACCCGAAGCAAAGTACGCGCGTGGCGCTCGGTAAGCCCTGACCTAAGTATCAGCTCCCGCTCTTCAGGGGAATAGCGGAGCAACCTCAGCTTGTTGGCGACTGCCGATTGACTGAGAGATACACGGGAAGCGACATCTTCCTGAGTTAAATTGAATGTAGATATAAGCAAATTGAAGGATTCGGCCTGCTCAAACATATTTAAATCGTCTCTGAGCAGATTTTCTATTATTGACAGTTCGGCAGAACCCATGTCTGAGGAATCAATGACATTGCAGGGTATCGCTGCAAGCCCGGCAATGATGGCTGCTCTATAGCGCCGCTCGCCACAAATAATTTCATAACCTGGTCTGTCATCCCGATTTATGGTTCGCACGGTTATGGGCTGAAGAATTCCGTATCTCTTTATGGAGTCGGCAAGGCGTAGCAGCGAGACCGAATCAAAGGATTTTCTGGGTTGAAACCTGTTTGGGGAAATCAAATCAACGCTGATTATGCTTATTTTTGTGTCACGGTGGTTATTGGCCGCAGTATCGGACCGGACTATTGAATTCTGGCTTCGCCTTTTCGTTAGCGCCGGCAATTGCATTAAGTTACCTCCTCCTGTCTATTAATATTTCATTTGCAACTATTGGACAAGCTGTTGGGGGAAAGCTTTATTATAATAGCACTACAAAATAAAAAAAACCGTCGAAAAGTCGGCGGTAAAAAAAGAACGGGAGCAATCAAATAATATTAATATTTGTGTAAATGGAGCGGGAAATCCAATTGAAAGGTAAAAGAAACCGCTCACAAGAGCGGTTTTTTAATTATCTGAGCAAAATTTCTCGGAAAATTATCCGGTGTTTTTCCGAGCTTTTCGGTTATGATAAGTGTTCTCGGAATAAGTTGCGTATCAATTCGCAAATTATATGTCAGAATCCTGGGAATATCAGCGCCAAGCTTCGGGAAAG
>MWBL01000122.1 GCA_002069015.1 Firmicutes bacterium ADurb.Bin300
TGGCGACCTTGACAATCGGCCTTGCAAGAGGCGATAATAGCAGAGGGTTTATAGGATGTAGTGGCGCTTGCACGTTACTAATCGGCCAGCCAGCCGAGCATCCTATAAGCCCTTTTTTATTTGGGGGAAAGAGTGGACTACAGGGAATATCTAGAAAGGAAGGCACAGATAGGGGGGATGCACGGATTTGATCCGCTGTTTATTCCTAAGATGGCTTTCCCGTTCCAAGAGGCGCTTATTGACTGGTCTGTAAGGAAAGGGCGTTCGCTTATAGCGGCAGATTGTGGCTTAGGTAAAAGTATTATAGAGCTGGCATTTGCTCAAAACGTAGTGGAAAGAACAAACGGGAATGTATTGTTGCTCACACCGCTTGCGGTTAGCGGGCAGATGGAGCGCGAGGCTGAAAAGTTCGGGATAGAAGCTCATCGGTCAAGAGACGGTAAAATCAAAGGGAAAATAACCATCACTAATTATGAACAGCTGGATAAGTTTTCCCCGTCAGACTTTGACGGGATAGTATGCGACGAGAGTTCCATACTCAAGAACTACGACGGACAGACAAAACAGGCTATCACAATTTTTGCAAGGAAAATGAAATACCGCCTACTCGCAACCGCAACCGCTGCTCCAAATGATTACATAGAGCTCGGTACGTCAAGCGAGGCGCTTGGGTATCTTGGGTACATGGACATGTTGTCAAAGTTTTTTATCAACGATCAAAACAACTGCGCTACGAATCGCAGGGGGAGATTTTCCGACGCGACAAAGTGGCGAATGAAGGGACACGCGCATGACCAGTTTTGGCGATGGGTTGCGTCATGGATGCGTGCGGTTCGTTTCCCGTCAGACATTGGTTTTTCAGATGATGGGTATATTCTTCCAGAGCTGATAGAAAACGAAATAGAGCTGCGCGATCTTGATAACAAGCCTGCGGAAATGCTTTTCAGTATTCCGGCAGTAGGTCTGAAAGAAGTTAGGGACGAAATAGTCGCAACAATTCCAGACCGATGTGAACGAGCCGCCGAGATAGCACTATCTCGCGACGGACTATCAACAATATGGTGCAACCGAAACGATGAAGGCGACCTACTGGAAAAGCTTATACCGGGATCCGTTCAGGTGTCCGGCAAAGACAATGATGACGCGAAAGAAGAAAAGCTGACTGCTTTTTCTCGTGGGGAGATTGATAAGCTAATAATCAAGCCGAAAATAGGCGCGTTTGGTTTGAACTGGCAACACTGCGGACATATGGTTTTTTTCCCGACGTATTCATATGAGCAGTATTATCAAGCTGTTCGCAGGCATTGGCGGTTCGGACAAAAAAACAAGGTACAGGCGGATATTATATACACCGAAGGCACAGCGTTTATGATGGACGGATTAAGAAGGAAAAAAGAACAGGCTGCGGAAATGTTTACTAGGCTGATCGAGTTTATGAACAATGCACAATCTATCAGTATTGATAGAGTATATAACACAAAGCCGGATATGCCGGAATGGATAAGGGGAAACAAATGATTGAAAGACAGAAGATAACAGACCAGTATGCTATTTACAACGGTGACAGCATGGAGCTAATGATGGACATGCCGGATGAGAGTATCCATCTGTCAATATATTCCCCGCCCTTTTGCGGGATGTATCATTATTCAAGTTCAGACAGGGACTTGTCAAACTGTGATGACTATGAATCTTTTTTTGAACAGTATGCTTTTTTCGTCGAGCAGATTGCCCGCATAACAAAGCCAGGACGGTGTACCGCCGTTCACTGCATGGATATACCGTCTGGGAATAGTGGATCCGATTACTTGACAGATTTCCCCGGTGATATTATCAGGCTTCATGAAAAGCACGGATTTAGAATGAAGTGCCGTCATTTTGTTTGGAAAGAACCGCTTGCCGTGCGCAACAGGACAATGCAAAAAAATCTTGCACACAAGACAATAGTTGACGACTCGATTGATGCCGGAGTTGCAAGCGCCGATCATGTTATCATCTTTCAAAAGATCGGAGAAAACGAGGTTCCAATATCACACCCGAACGGATTATTTTATTATGCGGGCGCTGAAAAAATGCCGGAAGAACTTCTCCGGTACAAAGGGCACAAGGGAAACCAGATTGAAAACCGGTACAGTCATTGGATATGGCGGCGATACGCTTCATCTTTTTGGACCGATGTCGTCCTTGATCGTGTGTTGCCATTCAAACCAGGTCGCGGAGAAGATGACGAAAAGCACGTACATCCTTTACAGCTCGACGTAATAAACAGAATAATTGTGTTACGCTCGAATCCAGGCGAAACCGTTTTTACACCGTTCATGGGCGTTGGTTCGGAAGTGTACGGGGCTGTATTTAACGGGCGTAAAGGAATAGGTTGTGAGCTAAAGCCGACGTACTTTGATCAGGCTGTCAGGAACCTTGAATCTATCGACTATTCGATGTATGATGAACAGCCTAACCTAGAGTTTGAATCAGGCGACATGGACTAGACCTTCCCGGCAAGACCGGGACACGCGGGATACCGCGAAAGGAGAGGAGTGAATCATGAACGAAGAACTGACAATCGCGAGCTACCGAAAACCCGCGCACGGATAATAGCGGAGGAGATTGTACGCGGAATAAACGATGAAATCTACAGCGATCCAAAGGACATCGAGTACGTTGAAAGTGTTCTCAAAAGATACGCGGAAGAACTCAAGGGGGAAGCATGACTCTATTTGAACAGGCGGTAAAGACATACGG
>MWBL01000123.1 GCA_002069015.1 Firmicutes bacterium ADurb.Bin300
GGCAAGATGTCTGGCACTGTCCGACGAGCATTTTGCTGCTACGCTGTCGGGAGAAGTCAGATTATGGGACGCTTCAACACCACGCCACACTATGTCCTGCCCGGGAACGCAAAAGTATTTTTGAAGTCCGATATCCGCGCTTGAGCCCGGGTGGCCGAATAAATACAGATTGTGCTCCCTGCACCATTTTGAAAGCTTTCCGTAATAATTTTCGGCAAGCCTTTTGCTCACGGCTTTTTTGTGTGCGGCGCGGGCTGTTTTTGTTTTTTCACCCTCGAATAGCAACATAGGCAAAAGCTCCTCACCGTCGCACTGTGCAATAAAATCTCCGAGAAAATCCTCGGTCCAGGCGGCATAATCGGGCATTTCGCTTCTTCTGCCCGTCACATTGGGTTCATCGGTAAAAAACCCTATAATTGTGCTGCCGAAAAACTCTTCGAGCTTCCCGAAATACCTCTCATGCGTAAGCTCAATAAATGCATCAACCGCCGGGGGGGAGAGCAAATCCCCGGAAAAAGGTGCTTTCGCTTCAAAATCGTCTGTTTGAGGGTGAACACCCCTTATTTTACCGTTTGTATAACCGCATATAAAGGCATACGGAATATAGCCGTCCCTTTGAATTGAGTCTTCTCGGCGGACGAAGTCTGAAAGGCGATTGTTTTCAAATTTAAGCAGGTATTCACCTACAAGCTTTTCGTTTTCGGGGATAAAAGGCCGAGGAGTAATCATTCTGACGGCGTAAATACCGCGCGAGCGGTAACGGGGATTAAGCTTTGCGACAAGTCCTCCGGCACTGCCCGACGGATACATGCCCTCGTCATACAATATGACCTTCATCTTCAGCTCGCACGCCTGATTTACGCAAATTCTGATGAAGTTCATATATTTTTCTCCAAGGTAGGGAGTATCAGAGGGTATTCCCATACGGGGATGCAAAACTACGCCTCTAATACCCTTGGCATAAAAGACGTTAAGCTGTGATAAGAGCTCTCCCTCATCAAGCGCATCGTTTAAAAACCAAAACGGAATGGGGGAGAACTCGCTGTCGGGCGCAAGAAAACCGCTTTTAAGCTTCTGAAAATTATCCATAATACCACAAGCCTTTCCGAAATAACATTGGCTGCTGTTTCGGTATGCGCCATTAATAGTTAATTAACACATATATATTATCATATAAAAGTAAAAAAAACAATTATTCCAATGAGTAAAATATCAGAAAACTATCATTTTTTCCCGTAAACAATTCACTTAAATAGCTGTTGAACAATTAAGTTATCTATGCTAACCTAATACAGAGGTGTTTGCATGGACGTAATGGTAAAGCATTTGAAGAAAAAAGAGATTGCCGCGTACTCGCTCGGCCTTTTCGGGTTTCAGGCAATTGTAGGCTTTCTCAATTCGTATCAAGCGGAGTTTTATGCCGCAACTATGGCTGCAGACCTTGCCCTGGTTGGTGTTCTGCTTCTCGTAGTCAGAGTTGTTTCGGCGGCTTTTGACCCTGTAGTGGGAAATCTTATCGAACGAAAAAATTCAAAAAGGGGAAAGCTCAAGCCGTTTATCATGTTATCGATTATACCGCTTGCCGTAATGACGGTTTTGATTTTTACTGAAATACCCCTAAAAGGTCCTGCTCTTTATGGTTACATATTTATAACTTACCTGATGTGGAGTCTTGCGATGACCCTGGGCGATGTTCCGTCTCAGGCAATCGCATCTGTTTTGACACCTAATCCGACTGAGCGTACAAGTGTGGTTTCAATTGCAAACACTTTAAAATCCGTGGGCTTTGCCGCTGCTTATGTTGTAGTTCCGATAGCTTGTCTTTTGGTTCCCGGGGGTTCCCGTGTATTCGGTTACGAGGGTGGGAAGGACACTCCTATTAACAGCACGGAATACTTTGTTTCTTCGGTGATAATAGGCGTCTTGGGCTGCCTTTTGTTTTCGCTCATTGTTTTTTACAGTAAGGAGCGCGTTGGGTATAAGACGCAAAGGATGTCTTATTCGGACATGTGGAGAACGTTAAGGGACAATAAGCCTTTGATGATGGTCATAGTTTCATATTTTCTCGGCTTCGGCAGACAAATGGCAATGGGCATACAAATCCAGGCGGCAAACGTTTTGCTCGGCGGGCAAAATCTGATAGTCGTTTTGGGTATTACAACGGCGGTAGGCTCGATGATAAGTATGATTATTACGCCTCTTCTAATTAAAAAGATAGGGGAAAGAAATACATTTTTGCTTTTATCGATATACGGATTTGTAATTTCTATGATTACATTTTTCATCGGCACCGAAAACAAAATTTTAATGTTTTCTTTCTTGTTTCTTATCGGATTACAGTTCGGTGCGGTAACGCTTCTGCCGATGATAATGGCCGCAGACTGCGTAGATTATTACGAGCTTAAAACGGGTAAGCGTACCGAGGGCACCGTATATGCAGTCTTGAGTCTTACTATTAAGATATGTCTTGCAATGGGAACGGCGCTCGGTCTGCTTCTCTTGAAAGCCTCTAAATACAACGCGCAAGACATCGTCTTTGCGGAAGAAACGAAAAAGCTTGTATATTTCGGTTATACCGCATTGCCCGGAATTTTCAGCCTGCTTGCGGCTGTACCCATGCTGAAATACGGTATTGTGGGGAATAAAAAACTTGAAATAGCGATGCTGCTTCAGGAAAGACGTGAATTGGCGACTAAATCAGACAAATGACTTGCCTTATATCCTATTAAAA
>MWBL01000124.1 GCA_002069015.1 Firmicutes bacterium ADurb.Bin300
CGTCAAGCTCGAGTTCGGATATCCTTTGCATATGCTCAATTCTCAAATCTTCGTATACGCTTCCCTGGTTTATGCCGAAAAGAATCTGTTTTTTATTTAGGGTATCATGCAGAGCGTTAAGCCTTTCCATTTCGTCTTTACATCTAATAAGCCACCGGTATGTCCTATTAGCGGCTTGCTTGGCATAATTATAGTCCGCGGGGTTAGGAATACATTCGTCAAAAGCCATTGCAATTGTAGAAGCAAGATTCGACTGAATTTGCATACTTTCCTTAGGACCCATAAAAATTTTTTTTCCGTCAATATGTGAATTAAAAGTTACACCCTCTTCTTTAATGCTTCGAAGCTTAGAAAGCGAAAACACCTGAAATCCGCCGCTGTCCGTTAGAACGGGTCCCCTCCAACCCATAAAATTATGAAGACCACCGAGCTCTTTTATTATCTCGTCTCCCGGTCTGATATGGAGGTGATAGGTATTACATAACTCTACCTGACAGCCTATTTCGACCAAATCATAGGATGAAAGTGCGCCTTTGATAGCCGCACAGGTCGCAACATTCATAAATGCCGGAGTTTCAATCCGTCCGTGAACGGTAGAAAAGCTGCCTCTACGAGCGTTTCCCTCTGTTTTTAGTAAAGTAAACACAATATTCCCCCGTCACAAAATAAGCATACAGTCGCCAAAAGAATAAAATCTATAATTTTCTTCTATAGCGATTTTATATGCAGTCATGGTTTTATCATATCCCAAAAAGGCGCTTACAAGCATTAATAGGGTGCTTTCAGGGAGGTGAAAGTTAGTAAGCAAACCGTCAATGCACAAAAAATCATATGGCGGATATATAAAAATATCGGTAAACCCTTCATCATGTGCTATAATGCCGTTGTTTTTTCGAGCAGACGCTTCAAGAGTTCTGCAGCAGGTAGTGCCTACGGCTATTACCCTTCCCCCTTTGATTTTTGTATCGTTTATAAGCGTTGCTGTCTCTTCGGGCAAGGAGAAATATTCGGAATGCATCCTGTGCTCTTCAATAATATCAGTCTTTACCGGGCGGAAAGTACCAAGACCGACATGCAAAGTCACATAGCCGATTTTTACTCCCTTTTTTTCTGTTTCTTTTAACAGGTCAAGAGTAAAATGAAGCCCCGCTGTAGGCGCGGCGGCGGAGCCAAGATTACGTGAATAAACAGTTTGGTATCTTTCGCCGTCTTCAAGCTTCTCCTTAATATAGTGAGGCAAAGGCATTTGACCGACTTTACTCAAAACGGAATAAAAACTGTCTCCACTATAAAAAAATCTTGCAATTCTGTTGCCGTTTTCAAGCACACTCTCTACTGTGCAGCTCATAAGTCCGTTACCGAAAATGAAGGTGCTCCCCTCTTTAGCTCGCTTTCCGGGACCTGTTGCACATTCCCAAAGGTCTTCTTCAATGCGTCTTAATAACAAAAATTCTACTCTTGCGTTTGTTTTTTCCTTAACGGCAAAAAGACGCGCCGGTAAAACCCTTGTATCGTTTAAGATAAGACAGTCATTTTCATTTAATAAATCAATTATGTTGTTAAATGTCCTGTGCTTTATTTCTCCCGTATCCCGCCTGACGAACATCATTCTCGATTTGTCACGAGGCTCAATAGGACGCTGTGCAATGAGTTCTTCTGGCAGATAATAAAAGAAGTCTTTTGTTTTCATATTTTTCCCTTTTTAAAAATTAAATATGCAATAATAAAATGTTGACACTTATGTTTAGTAATGATAAAATACTATGAAGTCATCGCGATATATTATAATTCATTTATCCCGTGTTGACAAGTCTTTTTACGGAGTTGAAACAATGAAAAAGTATAATGTCGGTATAATAGGAGCAACCGGTATGGTAGGTCAAAGGTTTGTTCTTTTACTTAAAGAGCATCCCTGGTTTAATGTGACCGTTCTTGCGGCAAGTCCCCGTTCTGCGGGTCTTTTATATAAAGAAGCTCTTGGTGAGCGTTGGTGTATGGAGGAACCAGTTCCCGAAAAATTTGCTGATATGATAGTAATGAACGCGACTGACGATATCACGAAAATCGCCTCTCTTGTTGATTTTGTCTTTTGTGCTGTTGATATGAAAAAGGATGAGATTAAGCTTCTTGAGGAGGCTTATGCTAAAGCGGAGTGCCCCGTTATATCAAACAACAGCGCACACCGCTTTACTCCCGATGTTCCTATGATAGTGCCGGAAATAAATCCCGAGCATGCACGCATAATTTTATCTCAGCGAAAGCGATTGGGCACAAAGAAGGGTTTTATTGCAGTGAAGTCAAATTGCTCCTTGCAAAGCTATGTTCCCGCAATTTTTCCCCTTATGAAGTTTGGCGTAAAGGACGTTCTCGTGTGTACATATCAGGCAATCTCCGGAGCCGGTAAAACCTTTGAGCGTTGGCCGGAAATGGTGGATAATGTTATTCCCTTTATTGGCGGTGAGGAGGAAAAGAGTGAAAAAGAGCCTCTTAAGCTGCTTGGAACTATTGCAGGCAATGAAATAGTTCCCGCAAAAACCCCCTCTTTTACAGCTCAATGTATACGCGTTCCCGTAACTGACGGTCATATGGGCGCGGTTTTCGTTAGATTTGAGAATAAACCGAGCAAGGAAGAAATAATCAGAATTTGGAATGAATTTAAGGGTAAGCCTCAACAGATTAATCTTCCGAGTGCTCCAAAGCAGTTCTTAAATTACTACAATGAGGACAATA
>MWBL01000125.1 GCA_002069015.1 Firmicutes bacterium ADurb.Bin300
CCGCCGATGATATAGAAGTATGAGGCTGCATAACCGACTGCTTGATCTGCCGTTATATTCCCCTCTATCTCAAGAGCACCTCCGAGACTGCCGACCAATGCGCCGCCCGCCATGAAAATAAGTGCAAAAATGACCGCGAGCACTCCGCCGATAATCCCCAAAACCAAACTTGCTGTTCTCATAATACCCCCCCTAAAATATTGAGTAATTATAATTATTATAATAGTCTTATTGCCATTATCTGTCAATATGATTCTAAGCGAAAGCCGTCAGCAAAGTATATCCCCGATGAGCGCACAAGCTTTCTCGGTACGCGGCAAAGATCGCGCCTAAAAAATGCGATGATCTTTCCGTCAATCGGAAAACAACCTAAACCGCTTCAATTTTCAGTTCGGGTTTAACTGAATATGTCAGCGCTGTCGGGAATTCTAAAAATACTATAAGCGTCAATAATACTTTTATGGAAAGCAAGGAAGAGAGCCGCGCTATCAAACGCATCGAAAAGCGTATAAAAAAGCTGCTTAACCGAATGGAGGAAGCAGATTTCTGTGAATTCATGGCTTATGCGAACAGCAAATCGCGCGTTTTATGGAGCAATATACTTCAGAGGCTTATAAGATCATTGGGCATAATAACGGGGAGCGCGGTCGTCATAGCGTTTGTGATTTTCTTCTCTAACAGACTGTCCGGCTTCAGTCTCGATTTTCTTGCCGATTATATCAAAGAACTCGTGGAACTTGTCAGCCTTCATTATCCGGAGTGAGATACGAGCATGTAAACATCTTTTTATATGGTCACAATTTACATTGACAAACCGATCGGCATTCTTTACATTAAATAGGAACCATATAGGTTACTAACGGAGCCAAAGCGTTTAAACAGAGATCACTGACCATCCCTTTCGGGGATCGAGGCCATACGGACAGCCGGGTCAACTGCCGATCGCAGTGAAAGCTGCGTTATTGATTGAGTTAGAAGCTCAAATTTTATGAGATGGTTACTTTATAACCGCGTGTACTTTTATACACACTTATGAAACGGTCAATAAGAGCAGTAAAAGCAGACCCTGCTATATAGACTCTGAAATCTAAATGCGAATAAATAAAATCGGGCCTATCGTCTGATAATAATCACGCAACCCATTAGATTCGACCGTTATCATGGATGTATTTGTAGTATACAGCAATACATCTTTTTTGTTTTGGAGGATTATATGGAAAATAAGCTTAAACTGTATGGATTCAATAATCTTACGAAATCGCTTAGCTTTAACATATACGATGTTTGCTATGCGAAGACTGCACGCGAGCAAAGCGACTATATATCCTATATTGATGAACAGTACAACTCCGAAAGGTTGACCAATATCCTCTATAAGGTCACCGAGATGATCGGAGCCAGAGTTTTGTCTGTTTCAAAGCAGGATTATGATCCGCAGGGAGCAAGCGTAACCTTTCTTATCGCGGAGGAATCGGTCAATCCCGACATAACCGGTGAAACAATAGTTGCCCACCTTGATAAAAGCCATGTTACCGTTCATACGTACCCAGAGTATCATCCCGATAAGCCTATATCAACGTTCCGGGTGGATATCGATGTTTCAACTTGCGGCAAAATCACGCCGCTGTCAACGCTGGATTTTTTAATAGGCAGTTTCGATTCGGATATTATCACCATGGATTACAGAGTGAGAGGTTTCACAAGGAATATTAAGGGCAAAAAGCTGTATATCGATCATAAAATAACTTCTATACAGGATTATATCGACGCTAAAACGCTGCAAAAATATGACGCCATTGATGTGAACATTTATCAGTCGAATATTTTCCACACAAAACTGCTTATTAAAGAGGTGGACCTTAGGAATTATCTTTTTAATACGGATGTATATGAGATCGCACCAAAAACAAGACTAAACATAATAAACAGCTTAAGACAGGAAATGATAGAAATTTTCAGCGGTGTGAATGTATACTGAGGAGAATAGCATGAATGACATCCTGCAGGAAAAAATGCCGATTTTTCAAGCTTTGATACAGTTCAAAAAAAACCGCGTCGTACCTTTTGATGTACCCGGGCATAAGGGAGGAAAGGGCAACAAAGCTCTCACGGATTTTTTGGGAGAAAAATGCCTTTCGGTCGACGTCAATTCCATGAAGCCGCTCGATAATCTCTGCCATCCGACAGGCGTCATCAGGGAAGCGGAAGAACTTGCCGCAGAAGCTTTCGGCGCTTCTCATGCTTTTTTTATGATCAACGGAACTACTTCATCCGTTCAGGCGATGATCTTATCGGTATGCAAACAAGGCGATAAGATAATTCTGCCGCGCAACGTTCACAGAAGCGTTATCAATGCGCTTATTCTATCGGGTGCGCTTCCCGTATACATCGATCCTCATATAAACCAAAACTTGGGCATAGCGCTCGGAATGTCATTTGCGGACATCGAAAAAGCGATATCGGATCATCCCGATGCGAAGGCTGTTTTCGTAAACAATCCGACTTACTACGGTATTTGCTCAAACCTTAAAGCTATAACAGATCTCGCACACCAGCATAATATGGCGGTCTTGGCAGACGAAGCGCATGGAACGCACTTCTACTTCGGTGAAGGCCTCCCAATATCAGCCATGGCGGCCGGCGCCGATATGGCGTCTGTCAGCATGCATAAGTCCGGCGGATCGCTTACCCAAAGC
>MWBL01000126.1 GCA_002069015.1 Firmicutes bacterium ADurb.Bin300
GAAGCGTCAGGTTTTCGGGCAGGTTGATATTGATATGATAGCGGGTCCGAGCGAGATACTAATAATCGCCGATGAAGGCTCTAATCCCGCTTATGTAGCCGCGGATATGCTCTCCCAGGCAGAGCATGATAAGCTTGCCTCGTCGGTGCTTGTCACCACAAGCAAAAATCTTGCCCAGGAGGTATCGAATGAGCTTGAAAGGCAGCTGCCTATTTTAGATAGAAGCGAAATTGCAAGGGAATCAATCGAAAACTACGGGAAAATTATAATTGTTTCTTCAATTGAAGAGGCGATTGAAGTCGCAAACGAACTTGCACCGGAGCATCTTGAAATTTGTGTTGACAAACCCTTCGATTATCTTGATAAAATCGAAAACGCCGCTTCGGTGTTTTTAGGCAATAATACGCCTGAGGCTCTTGGGGATTACTTTGCGGGAACAAATCACACCTTACCGACAGGCGGCACGGCAAAGTTTTCAAGCCCTCTTTCGGTTGACGACTTTATTAAAAAAATTCAGTATACTTATTATACACACGATGCGCTGCACGCGGTTTCGGATAAAATAGCGCTTTTAGCCTTTGAAGAGGGGTTGGGCGCACACGCAAAATCTACTTTAATCAGGTTTGAAAACGAGTAAGAGGAGCTGCGTTAATTATGAGCAGATTTTTAACCGAACGGTATAAGGAACTGCGGGTGTATAAACCGGGAGAGCAGCCTGCGGATTATTCTAAATTTATAAAGCTAAATACAAACGAGTCACCGTATCCGCCTTCAAAACTCGTAATTGAAGCGATTAATTCGAACGAGATTGAAAAGCTAAACCTTTATCCGCCGCTCGAGACTGAAAGCTTAAAATCAAAGCTTGCTGTACTTTACGGTATTTCCCGGGAAAACATATTTCTTTCAAACGGCTCCGATGAAATACTTTCATTCGCTTTTCTTGCCTTTTGCAGTAATGGGGTAAGAGTCGCTTTCTCCGATATTACTTATGGTTTTTATAAGGTGTACTCACGCCTTTACGGCTGTGACGACAATATAATCCCGCTTAATAGTGATTTCAGTCTGAGGGTTAGCGATTATGTGGGATTAAATGAGAATATTGTAATAGCCAATCCGAATGCGCCGACCGGACTATATCTGCCCGTTGCCGATATAGAGGAAATTGTGAAGAGCAACAAGAATAATCTTGTTATAATTGATGAGGCTTATATAGATTTCGGGGGAGAGTCTTCGGCAAGACTTATAGAAGAATATGATAATTTGCTTGTGGTTCAGACCTTTTCAAAGTCCCGTTCACTTGCGGGCGCAAGACTCGGATTTGCAATAGGTCAAAAGGATTTAATTGATGATTTAAACAGGATAAAATACTCCACAAACCCCTATAACATCAACAGGCTTACTATTTTAGCAGGAGAGGCGGCGCTTGATGACAGCGGGTATTATAAGGAGTGTTGTGAAAAAATTACAAAATCCCGCATTTATCTTACAGAAAAGCTTAAAGAGATGGGCTTCGTTGTCTTAAATTCAAAGGCAAACTTTATCTTCACAAAGCCCTTTGGGATAACGGCAAGCGATTTGTACTTGAAGCTTAAGAATAACGGTATTTTGATAAGGTATTTTAAGCAAAGCAGAATTGAAGAGTATGTCAGAATCAGCATCGGAACGCAGGAGCAGACAGAAAGGTTACTTTTTGAAATTGAAAGACTTATTTGATAATAAAGGAGAAGTTATTATGCGAAACGCGGAAATTAAGCGGGTGACAAATGAAACGGATATCTCGCTGTCGCTTTTACTTGAGGGGCGCGGGAATTGCGATGTTTTGACGGGCTGCGGTTTCTTTGACCATATGTTAGCACTTTTTGCGAATCACGGCAGATTTGATTTACGCATTAAATGCACGGGTGACACGGATGTGGATTATCACCATTGTGTTGAAGATATCGGCATTGCGCTGGGCTCGGCGTTTAAGGCGGCTCTTGGGGATAAGTGCGCAATAAAGCGCTATGCTGATATTACTTTGCCAATGGATGAAGCGCTTGTGCTTTGTGCGGTAGATATATCCGGAAGGGCGTATTGCTCTTTTGATTTACCCGTACCAAGTCAAAAAATCAAAGATTATGATACGGAGCTTACCGAGGAGTTTTTTAGGGCGTTTACTAACAACGCAGGCATTACGCTTCACATTAAAAAGCTAAGCGGTATAAACTCCCACCATATAACTGAAGCGGCTTTTAAGGGCTTTGGCAGAGCTTTAAGGGAGGCTGTGTCTTTAGATAAGGAGTTTTCCCGGGAAATACCGTCAACGAAGGGTGTATTATAAATGATTGCGGTAATTGATTACGGCGTCGGCAATATGTTTTCACTGCTTTGCTCGCTTAAAGCAGTGGGAGCTCAAGGTGTATTGACTTTTGATGAGACAGAAATTAAAAATGCCGAAAAGATAATCCTTCCCGGTGTAGGTGCTTTTGCGGATGCGAGGCTTCGGCTTTACCAAACAGGACTTTCCTCTGTTGTACAGGAAGAAGCGTTAAACGGAAAGCCTCTTCTCGGAGTTTGTCTCGGGATGC
>MWBL01000127.1 GCA_002069015.1 Firmicutes bacterium ADurb.Bin300
CCGGAATTACTCCGAAACGGGGCTGATGTTAACGATCAGGCGCTTGTTGCGCATGGTCGTCCAAAATGGCTCCCCGAAGTGGCTGGAGCGTAGAACCTTCTCCTTTACGATCATTCTTGAGACAAATGCCACTCCGAAACTCAAACCCCAACGCAACTACCGCAATCCCATATACTTAGCCAAACAGTATAAACTTATGATCGAGTCCGGTCAAGCTCGGAATGAGTCTGATCTCGCCCGGCAAATCGGCGTTTCAAGGGTGACTGTTAACCACTTCGTCACTTTATTAAAACTCGCCCCGGAAGTCATCGAAGCAGTCGAGCAAATGGGCGACCCCATGCCGAAACGCTATGTCACCGAGCGAAAATTGCGGTCACTTGTTAAACTACCAAGTGCAAGACAAAGAGCGATAATTAAAGACTTAGGCACCGTAAGCCTATAACTTCGGGTAAAATACCCCTAAGACCATAAAAGTCGTTCTGAAACGCTTTAAATTGCCAACGTAGAAGTAAACGTCCTTCTTCGCTGTATTGGCTATATCAAGCCACCGTTGCTCGATTTTCTCTAACAATATCTTTTCCGTGGTGTATTTAGCCCGCCAATCCCTGAAAGCCTGTCCTATCTCCCAGTCGATAATTGATAGCTTATGCCCCGGACAATCGGCGACTCCGGCACATTTAAAGTTATAGTAAAAGTTAAACGGTATTTCTTCGATGGCGTCTTTTTTCTTATCAAAGAAACTTAGCTGAGCGTAACAAGACTCTCTGGACTTCTGATCGGCGAGGCTCTGCTTTGACCATTCAAACGTAACGCCCTCAGGCTTAATCAACCCCAAAGACAAGTCTTTGTCTTTATCTTCGGCGTCTCGATAAACCTGACACATTGATTTAACCGGAACCTTTAAAACAATGTCTTTCCGCTTCTGCCATGTGCCTTTTTCAGTATCCAGCACCGCAACCACGCTGATCGAGTCCGAATTTACACGAAAGCTCTCTGGTCGTTTATCGTCATTCGGCGGAAAACAATCAACCTCGATTATGCTGTATTTCTTAAACTTCTGGTCGTTATCAAGGTCACGGTAGGGAACAGGATAGAGGCGGACTAACTGGGAATTGCCCAAATCCACCCCGGCACAGCATACGGTCTCGCCGTATTTCTTGCTGGGATTGGGATAGGCTTTAACAGTAACAAGTATTCTTTTCTTTTCAATCTTCTTCAAAGCGATTATATGTGTTTGATTTTTAGTCCGTTTCCGTCATACTCTTTTATTTTATCGGCAACCGCAGTGCGGTGACATTTCTCCGGGAAACGCTCAAAACACATAATGCAATTCACGCCATCACTAATGAATTGATAAACCTCTTTGACGACTTGCATGTTCTGGGATAAATACTTCCCATACGCTTTGAAAAAATAGTCATAATCCCAGTCTGTTTTTAATTTATTGCGAATATCCGAGGGGCTTCCGAGTGCCTTCACATGGACGTATTCAATATGTTCATCTTCAAGCCTTTCACGGAGAGAAGTCTTTGAAAACCCGGGCTTGCGTGAAAGCGGAATTTCACGGACATCAATCAGGCGGGAAATATTAAACTGCTTTAAGCGGTCAACAAACTCGTCAATCGCTCGCCCTTCATATCCTATTGTTAATAATTCGTAAGCCCTCATAATACCTCAATTATACCATATATTTTATCGGCAGGAATTGCTTTAAGGTTTATTTTTTACACATTGAAAGAATGTCTTTCCAAGTCTTAGGCTTATATTTGTCCCATTCTTCCTGCTTAACGTATAACATTTTATAACTGATTTTTTTCTGCCGGGCGTTTGCGTCATCACACCACTGAGCGAGCCTTGTTATCTTTAAAGGATCGTCTAAGTCCTCACGACCTTTTGTTTCAACGATATAAACTGTCTTGTCATCTGTTTTGACGAAAAAGTCTGGGTAATAATTGGCAATCGTCCCATCAGCGTTTTTGTAGTCTATCTTGAAATGCACTTCGTAATAATTCTTTGCGAATGAAACAACCTCGTCATCGCCTATACGCTCCAAGAAATCGGCAAACTCAAGTTCAAACTGGCTGTCTCCAACAATACGGTTAAAAACGCTCTTTTTCGGCACCAGATAAGCCCTGTCATTGACGACAAAAGGTCGGCTGTTACTCACCTTGATATAATTCTTTATCTCAGCGTCTCCGACATCCTTAACCGTCAACTCGTTAATTGCCTTCTTGAATGTTTCAAGTATCGTTTTAGTCGCATCAAGCTCCGAGAGGTTTCTTAAAATATTCTTATCTTCAAGGTCAACGCCTGACTCAAATAAATACATCTGCACAAAGTCCTTTACCTTGCCGAATAAAACGTCATAACACCCGAAAAGGCGAAGTTCCCGCATAATGCTTTGAGCGAAAAACCCGATGACACTCTGGTAATTCGGCT
>MWBL01000128.1 GCA_002069015.1 Firmicutes bacterium ADurb.Bin300
CTTTGTCGGATAGCCAGAAATTTCCGGAACTCCATAACTACTAGAGTACGCATAGAAAGTAAAAATACCTTCGATCGTTATTTCGTCTCCAGCCTTAATTCCGGTGCTGATAAACGAATCATCATTAGCATATGAATATGTTGATCCCGATAATCTGATACAAGTGTTCTTGCTACTAATTCCGTAGGCGACAATCGTCCATCCGCCATCGACTAAATCAAAATAGCCTTTTTTGGCATAACCGGGATATTGGGCGATGCCCTTAACGCGATAGAGATTTGTCGTATCGCTAGCCTTTTTCTGGGCCAAGGCTTGAACCGTCGTCAAGATGGCTCGGGAATTCTCGGGATTGGGATTGGTAATGGTGGTTGTACCGGATTCGAACCGGTTTCCCTATTAATCTACTCAGTTATCAACTTTTCAAACCGTATTTTTTTATATTCAATTAAGTTAATTGTAGCATGAAAATAAATTCATGTCAACAAAGTATGCGTAAATCACAATATAGTACTAAAAATATTAATATTTCTTTATTTATTTCATATACCCGCAATAAAAACGACCGCAGCTTTTGCTGCGGCCCAGACTGTTGACTAAAGCCGTGATTTCAAGCGAAAGCAAGAAATCGCGGCTTAAATTTTATAAAAAGCGAGGCGGGAATAACCAAATAGTTCCAAAGCAAAGAAGGAGAAGAGGATTTCCCCTTCAATTTTGCCAGCTTTTTTAAATTCATGCATGCAAAAGTAAGCGTGACCTGCATCGTTACCTTTGCAAGACCACGCAGCTGCGTGAAGCGCAATCCATGCTTTACCTTCGCGTCGGCAAATACACGTTCAATCGTTTCCTTGCGCCTTTCATATATCGCTTTGATCTCCGGTGTATGCCGCAAATCCTCAACAACCTCTATGTAAGCTTCCCATACATGCCGTGTCACTGTTTTCTGACAGCTTTTTGAATTTGTACATTGAGACCGATACTGACAATTGCGGCAGATATCCGGGTTACTTTTATACTCCCGGTAACCTTCACGGTTCGTTGTACTGTACTTTAATACCTGATTATTCGGGCAGAGATAGCAATCATAATATTCGTCATAAACATATTCATGTTTTCTGAAATATCCTTTCGGCGTCATCGGGCGTTTATACGGCATCGCAGGCTTCATTCCGCTGTCAATTATTTGTTTTGCTATCCAGGGAGTCCTGTAAGCCGAATCCACAGTCACGGTATCAATTTCTTCCGGAAATAATTCTTTTACTCTTCCGAATACCTTGTCGAACATGACACTGTCATGAATATTTCCGGCTCCGACTGTAAAGGCGAGAACAAAATTATTATTATCACAAGCTGCATTGGTCACATATGCAAACTGTCTCTCGTGTTCGCCCTTCTGGAACATTCCGCATTCCGGATCGGTCGTGCTTTTTGTAATGGCTGCAGTCTCAGCTTCTTTATCCGTTATTTTCGCTTCGGACATATCAGAGGAATCGCTGCTGTTTTCGCTGTCTTTTCCTTCAGTGCCTCCGTTATCGCTGTCTTTTTCCTTAAGCGGTTTCTTTCCGTGTGCCTCGCGGTCTCTCCGTATCTCTTCGTCAAGATCCGCCTGATATTGTTTTGCTTCCTTTTTCACGATCTCCTTTACGCTTTTGTTTTTGTTGGCGTTGGCGCGGATGTGTGTTCCGTCAATATATATCGCGCTCGCGTCAATAAACCCGCACCGGACTGCTTCTTCTAGTATGTGTGTGAATATTTTTTGAAACACATCGGTATCTTTAAAACGGCGGGTGTAGTTCTTGCTGAATGTTGAAAAGTGCGGAATCGGTTCCATTAAATCATACCCGATAAACCAGCGGTAGGCATTATTGACCTCTATCTCTTTGATTGTCTGCCTCATGCTCCGTATTCCGTATATATATTGAATGAATACGATTTTGAACAGGGACACCGGATCTATTCCGGGATTTCCCCATTCCGCTTCCTTATATAATCCTTTGACATCTTCGTATATAAAATCAAAGCTGATCGCTTTGTCTATCTCCCTCAGCAGGTGGTTCTTCGGCACCAGTTCCTCTATACACAGCATGTGTATCTGTCTTTGTGCACTTCTATCCTTTTTTCTGTACATAAAAAAGCACCTCTCTTATGGTTTTTATTATACCATATTTGAGATGCTTTGTCATTACCTTTTGTCAACAGTCTGGGTTTTGGCGGAGAGAGTGGGATTCGAACCCACGGTCGGTTATCAGCCGAACACACGATTTCCAGTCGTGCGCCTTAGACCAGCTCAGCCATCTCTCCATGGTGACGCTGCTCAACGCGTTATATTATAACACAACCGGACTGGCA
>MWBL01000129.1 GCA_002069015.1 Firmicutes bacterium ADurb.Bin300
GACGGGAACCGCAGGCAATATGTCCGATGCCGTTAAATCTTACAATAAAAACAAAGGCCCTATAGAATATACAGCCGGAAAAGACGCGGCAATAACATCGCCGGATAAAGCAGGTACCGTAAAAGGCATGCCGGAAGGTTCAAAATTTAATCTTGTCGTAAACGATCAAGGCGTTATTGTTTTTAAAACTGTAGGCGGATTTAACGCCGGCGTATCGTGTAATAAAGATTTATTTTCAATTGAGGGTATTGAAGGAGACATTTCTGTTGTATTTGAAGACGGAGATTATGTCAATTTCTGGAGCGCAGTAGCCGAATACAAGGAAGAAAAAGGAACGGAATTAATAGTTAAAACAAAATTTGATTTTACAACATCCGACGGTAACAAAATTAAATCCGGAATAATTCTTACCGGCAACAGTTTCGGGCAAGCCGTATTGGCTCAAAATTTATATGTAAATTTCACTACGGACGCAAAACAAAAAATAACTGCGGCAAGCCAAAACGCTTACTGGGTTGATCATGCCAGCACAATAAGTTTTAGTTTTGATAAAAAAGGAAAAATGAATGCCGTCATAAACGGTGATTTTGCGGTTATAAATGCCGTCATAAATGATAAATCGGATTCTTCTCAAAGTTCGGGCGGAGCAGGATCGCAGGCCACTTTTGAAGGAACGGTTATAGATACCGGATCTCAATTGACGGTTAACGGTGTATTTCATAATGCAAGCACAAATACATTGTCAAGCGATGTCTCTGCAACTGCCGTTTATGCAAACGGGAGCAAAATAAAAGCAGGTTCCTTCCTGTTCGGCAAAGAAGTTAAACAGGATGGTGTAATGTATTTCGGACAGCTTGTTAATGAAAGTTCGCTTGCGTCTTACGCTAATTTAAAGAATATACAATCCTTGATGGACGTTGATTTAAATCAGTTGGCGTCCGCTTTGGCGGCTTTGGATGCTTTGGAAACGAATCAGGATTTACAAAGTCTTTTATCGAGTGGGCTTCTTTCATCAGTCGACAGCGAATTGTTTACGGTTGCAAGAGATGCAGTTCTTTCATTGACGGGCATTGATATATTTACATGGACGGCTGAACAATCAGTAAGTTTATTAAAGCTTTTAAGCGGAAAAACTTCGGAATCCGATATTGAAGAAGTTTTGGCGCAGGCGGGTTTTACGCAGGATTTGCAGGACGGAACTTATGTAAGAGAAGACGAGGAATCAAATACAAGTATCAGATATGACAAAGATGAAGGAAATCTTGAATTTATAAATAAAGACGAAGGCAGCGCCTTTATATACAATCAGTCAACAGGTCAAAAAATCCAGCTGACTGGTTTAATCGTTAAACCTGACGGCAGTATAGAGTATAACAAAGATACTACGGTAACATGTGTGATAGGCGAAGGTGAAGATGCAACGGGTTATATGGGCAATCCTGCAGGCGACGGCAATCTTGAAGACGGTATATCCGAATTAGATAATCTTATTGCTTATAAGGATATCGGCGGAATTACCGTAATGACTACAAATGACGTTCATTTTATAGACGGACAATTCACAGGCGGCGATTTTATAAACGATCCTTCAAAGAATACGGCGGTATTGGGTGAAGATACATACGTAAGCGGCGTGATAGTTGATCTTGACGCACAAACTGTAACGACGACGGAAGACAGCAGCATCCAGAGAAAGATAGGAGATTTGACATATATAGCCAGCGCTAAGAGCGGCTTAAACTTGGTAAAAGGCACGACGATAACGGACGTAATAGACACCGAGAAAGACTTAAGCGTAATGAAGACGATAGGCGGTTTGAATGTAATAACCGGCAACGGAGTAGTATTTGAGAACGGAGAATTCAGCGGCGGTTCGTTTGCGACAGACGCCGAGAACACGGTAATACTTGGCGAGGGAATATATATAAGCGGAGTCCATGTAGATGAATCGGCAGGAACAGTAACGACGACGGAAGACAGCAGTATCCAGAGAAAGATAGGAGATTTGACATATATAGCCAGCGCGAAGAGCGGAATGGTATTGACGAAAGGCACGACGATAACGGACGTAATAGATACCGAGAAAGACTTAAGCGTAATGAAGACGATAGGCGGTTTGAACGTAATAACGGGCAACGGAGTAGTATTTGAGAACGGAGAATTCAGCGGCGGTTCGTTTGCGACAGACGCCGAGAATACGGTAATACTGGGCGAAGGAATATATATAAGCGGAGTCCATGTAGATGAAGCGGCAGGAAC
>MWBL01000130.1 GCA_002069015.1 Firmicutes bacterium ADurb.Bin300
TTCCCCTATAAAGACAAGCGTTATATGAAGGTTTTCTTCCTTAGTAAAGTTTCCGCCTCTTGAAAGCTCTTTTAAGCTATTTTGCAGTGTCAGTATTGCCCTCTTTGTTTCTTCATTGAGTTTTACGGCAATAAAAAGGCGCATGTAATCACTTCCCGACCGAAATATTTAGACAGGGATTATTATTATGACAAATTACACAATCAAGCGCTCAGACAGAAAAACGCTTTCTATTACGGTAAACAAAGATGCCGCGGTAATAGTGCACGCGCCGCTGTATACCGATAATGATGAGATAAAGCGCTTTATTGAAAAAAACCGAGAATGGCTTAAAGAGAATATTACAAAAACAAAAAGAAAAAACAATGAGATTTTTAACATCCCTAAAGAGCGTCTGCCCGAAATGAAGCGAGAAGCTTTGGTTTATCTTACAGAGAGAGTAAACAGATATTGCGAAATAATGGGAGTGCGGCACACGGGAATAAAAATAACCACGGCTAAAACAAGACTCGGAAGCTGCAACGGAAAAAACTCCTTATGTTTTTCGGTTTATTTGTTGAATTATCCGAAAGAGGCGGTGGAGTATGTTGTGCTTCACGAGCTTGTCCACATAAAGCATAAAAATCACGGGAAGGCTTTTTACAGCCGGCTTCAGAAATATATGCCGGATTACAAAGAAAGAATAAAAATAATAAAAGGAATTTAATTATTATCTTAAAAAGAAATAGGCAATTAAAGCGGCAAGGGTAACGGTGAGAGAAACGGCAGCGGCAAGTCTTATCTTTGAAACGGGAAATTTACCTGCCGTTTTGCCCGTACACCCATTGACCATAAACTGATAAATTTCTCCCTTATAAACATAAGACGAAATCCATACCGGGAGCAGAAGATACTTAAAGGTGACATCGTAAAAGGCTGTCTTAAATTTTACATTACGGGCGGAATGTGTGTAATTTTCATTATTAACTCTTATTTTTATTGATTTGCTGAGCTTGCCCGTGCAGCTTTGTTGAGCCGTTTCCCATGCCTCGTCAAGCCCCAAGGAATATTGCTCTGCGGGGAATCCGGATAAAAACTCGGGAGAATAGGGGAGGCTGTTATCAGTATCATAGGGCTCAAGGCGTTTAAGAATGGAGCTGTCGTGATTTTCCGATGCCGGAATAAGTATGTCATTAAAAAACTGGCGGTGTATACCTGATACGGTAACAGTATTTTCTGAGGCAAATAAGCCTAATCCAAACAAAATCTCTATTATTGAGCTACCGAAATAATACGACTTCGGGTTATTTTCGTTTTTGTTTGATTTAGTTACGGTTGCCGTGAAAGGGGAGGCGGTTGCGGTATCAAATGTCCAAAAAGGAAGGTATATACCCGTCATGCCCTTTAATTTTGTATTAAGCTTTGCCTCGCGCGGGCAAAGCCATCTTTTTTTAATCCAAGCCTTGAAGCTTTTTTGTGCCTTGTACTCTTCGATGAGAAACGGACATACGCCCCCCGGGGCTATGGTTTCGACGCTCTTTACCTGAGTTACCTGATTGGAGCCGCAGTAAGGACACTTTTCGGATAATTTTAAATAGTCGTAAATTGTTTTACCGCCGCAAAAATCACAGACAACGGTTTTTGTTTTAAATCCCCAATTACGGCTTGCACGGCGTTTTTCCTTCTCAAAACTATTCTCGGACGCCTTATACCCGCGACTTACAAGATTAAGATTTTCGGCATTTCCGCAAAACGGGCAAAGCAGCGACTTTGTGTGAGGGTCATAGTTCATCACGCCTCCGCAGCCGCTGCATTTTTTGTCCGTTTCCTCTGTTGTTTCGGCGATTATTCTCCCTGTTGAAAGATAATCATCCTCTTCATAACCGTTTACTGTCGGTTTGTCAACGCGACCGCAGACGGTGCAGAAATACCCGTCCGTCACAGGATTAAACTCCATATCGTTGCCGCAGGTCAGACATTTTCTTCCGGTAGGCTCTTTTTTTTCGTTTTTTTCCCTTTCCACCGCAACACCACCGTGCATTTTTATACCAATAGCTTACATTTTATTCTAGCATATTGCTATTATACAGTCAATTATGAATCGACAGAGTTTTTACTGTAAATGTAGGATTACAATTGATGTGTTACACCAAGCAAGCAAAAGCAATCCGTCACTCTTGACAAAACAAAATGAAAT
>MWBL01000131.1 GCA_002069015.1 Firmicutes bacterium ADurb.Bin300
AAACGAAAATCAGCTTAAAAAGATGTCCGAAAAATACAAAATGCCATGGGAGCGCTGTTTTCTTGATAAGGATGAGATGCTCAAGGCTATGCCCGAGATTGAGGCTGTCAGCGTATGCACCTGGAACAGCGCACACGCCGAGTGTACGATAGCCGCCCTGAATGCGGGCAAGCATGTTATTTGCGAGAAGCCGATGGCAATGAATCTTCAAGAAGCTCAGGCTATGAAAGCTGCTGCGGATAAATCGGGCAAGCTTTTGACTATAGGCTTTGTCAGACGCTACGGTAACGATGCCCGGGTAGTAAAGGATTTTGTCGATAAAGACTATTTCGGGGAAATATATTATGCAAAGGCGACATATCTCAGAAGAAACGGAAATCCCGGAGGCTGGTTTGGAGACAAGTCGCGTTCGGGCGGCGGACCGCTTATTGACCTTGGTGTACACGTAATTGACCTTGTCAGATATTTAACGGGGAACCCCAAGCCCGTATCGGTTTATGGTATAACGTATCAAAAGCTTTTTGACAGACCCGGGGTTGAATCGACAAAGGGGTATGTGTCAGAAAGCCGCGGCAGCAAGGACATATGTAATGTTGAGGACCTTGCCGCGGCGCTTATTCGTTTCGAAAACGGGATGACGCTGTCGGTTGAAACGAGCTTTTCCCTCAACATTAAAAATGATTGCGGGAATATAGAACTTTTCGGGAGCAAGGCGGGCTGTAGGATAGACCCGCAGGTGGAGATTTTTACCGAAATGAATAATTTTATGGTTGACGTCGGTTTTGCTCAAAGTACGAGTTTAAGCTTTGATGGACTGTTTAAAAGGGAAATAGACCATTTTGTTGACTGCGTTTTAAGCGGCGCGCCTACGAGGGCTCCGGCGGCGGACGGCGTTGAGATTATGAGGATACTCGATGCAGTTTACGAATCGGCAAGAACAGGTCACGAGGTAATTCTGTAAAAGGAGTCGTATTTTATATGAACGGAAATGAAAACGGTGAAAACGGCAAGTTAGGCGAGCTTATAATATCCGAGGAGGTCATAGCCTCCATAGCCTTAAATGCCGCGCGTGACGTTGAAGGGGTTGCGGGGTTTTCCCAGAAGCCCGCGGACATTATATCCGCTTTTAAAAGACATGAGACCAATAAAAACGTGAGCATATTATTCGGCGACAGCGATGTTAAGATAACAATTTACATCGTCGTAAAACCAGGCTATAATATTCAAAACGTAGCAAACGACGTTCAAAAGGCAATTAAATCCCTAGTGCAGAATATGACGGGCAAAATAGTTTCCAAAGTCAATGTTACCATAGCGGGGCTTGAAAGTGCCAAGCAATAGACATTAAGGAAATACAGGAGCAGCATATGAATCGTCACCGGGCACGCGAGCAGGCGTTTAACATTATATTTGAAAAGCTCTTTAATGAGGATGTTCAGACAGAAAAGCTCTTTGAGCTTGGGGTTGCGGAAGGACTTTTTGAAGAGGATGAGTTTTCTATAAGCCTTGCAGGTCTTACGGAAAGCAAATCCGGGGAAATTGACAAGCTTATTGAAGAAAATTCGATAGGCTGGAGGCTTAGCAGATTACCTAAGGTATCGCTTGCGGTTTTGCGCCTTGCCGTGTGTGAAATGCTCTATATTGAAGATGTTCCCGTCAGCGTTTCAATAAATGAGGCAGTAGAGCTTGCCAAAAAGTATGGCACGGGTGAAGATGCATCGTTTATTAACGGGGTATTGGGTACAATAGCGAAAAGTATTGAAGTATGAGATATTTTCTTGGAATTGATACGAGTAATTACACAACGTCCGCCGCGGTTTATGACAAGGATTCGGGTAAGGTAACACAGCTTAAAAAGCTTCTACCCGTTAAAGAGGGTGAAAGAGGACTTCGGCAAAGCGATGCCGTGTTTCATCATACAGTCCAGCTTCCCGCCTTGTTGGAAGAGTTGTTTTATTATTGCCCCTCACCTGATTGTGTCGCGGTAAGCGCAATGCCCGAGCGAAGAGAGGGTTCATATATGCCTTGCTTCCTCGTCGGAGAGGGCGCGGCTCGCTCTGTTGCGGCATCAAAAAATATACCAATCCACCGTTTTTCACACCAGGAAGGGCATATTGCGGCGGC
>MWBL01000132.1 GCA_002069015.1 Firmicutes bacterium ADurb.Bin300
GTCGGGGATTCTGTTTTACGAAACTTTGTTTGACGAAAACGCCTCCTGCCATATCGCCTTCGGAAAGGGCTATTCCGACACGGTGGAGGGCTTTGAAAACCTTACCGAAGCCCAGCTCAGAGAGAAAGGGCTTAACGATTCCATGATTCACGTTGACTTTATGGTAGGCTCCGATGACCTTTCGATAGTTGGCTATAAAGACGGTGTTGCCTTTGAGATATTCAAGGACAGCACCTGGGCGTTTTAGTATTAGATTATACCGTCGCCAGGCTGATTTCATCACTAAAAATTATTCATCCGCCCCGTAAGGGCGGATTTTTCTCCCCATCTTTTGAAGTGTTATACTTTAAATAGAGTCGACAAGCACCCAAAAATCTGATAGAATAAAAATCAGGAGAGGTGCAAGAAATGAAGTACAGTAAAGAATTTAAGGAAGAAGCATTGAAACTATCCGATGAAATCGGAGTAAAAAAAGCGGCGACACAGTTAGGTTTACACTATTATACCCTGGCAGAATGGCGAAAGAACCGAAAATCAAAAGCTGAAGCGTCAAAGCTGAATATGAGCGATGACGAGATAAGAGCTCGTATCAGTCGACTCGAACGAGAGAATGCGGAATTAACACGAGCAAACGAGATATTGAAGGACGCACTGGGTTTTTTTGCAAAAGACCGGAAGAAGTAAAAACATCGGAACGACACAAATTTGTGCTGCAGTGCAAAGAAAAATATACTGTAAAAGACATGTGTGCAGCGATGAAGATCAGCGAATCAGGCTATTATCGGTGGTTAAAAAATCAAAGCAAGCAAACTTCCCGAGAGCTTCTGACGGTCAAAATTAAAGAAATATTAGCAGAACACCCCGACAACTCCAACTATGGGATAGAACGAATCAAGATAGCTTTGGAACGAAAGGGCACGATGGTTAGCCGACGCACAGTGTACCGCGCGATGAGCGAAAGCGGACTGCTCCACAAGCGAAGAGTACCCCGGAGAATAACAAAAGCAACGACGGAAATACAGGAAAAAGAGAACATAATCAAAGGAAACTTTGGTTCTGACAAACCAAAGACCAAACTTATAACCGATATAACAGAGGTCCGGTGTTTAGACGGAAAGCTTTATGTTTCTCCGGTAATGGATTGTTTTAACGGAGAAATAATTGCTTTAGAAATGTGTGAAAACATGAAGAAGGAACTCTGTATTGATACAATTCGTCAGATTGTCAGCTGCCGTGGAGCAATCTTACATTCTGATCGTGGAAGCCAATATACCAGCGAGGCGTTTCGTTCTCTCCTTGCGAAGAAAGGCATAATGCAAAGCTTGAGTGGTGCAGGACATTGTTATGATAACGCCCGAATGGAAAGCTTTTTCGCTACGTTAAAGAAAGAAAAGCTGTATCAGATACCAACACACCGGATGTTGCGTGAAGAGGTAAAAAGCGTGATATTCAAATATATTTTCGGATATTACAATACGCAAAGGATAAACAGCTTTAACCCGGGCGGATTACCACCGGTGGTTTATCGAAGGATGATGCCCAACGTCGCAGCATAAAAATCCGCACCCTTGACAGAACGCCGCAAAAATGCTTCGCTATATATACCGACGGCGAAGGAAACTCAAAAATATGCTGCTGCAGTTTACCGTCGAAGTTCAGGATTGTAGCATTTTTGCGACAACCCGTCAAGGGCAAGCCGCCTTCGGCGGTGCTGCGTCCTTCTACAAGAGCATTTGCTCTGGCTCAGAAAATCTAAAAATATGCTGGTTTGATTTTTAGGGTGTTTTTTGACTGCACACTTCTTGACAATTCCATACCGCATTTGCGGTGCTACCCCTCATCCGTCAGCCTGCGGCTGACACCTTCCCCTCAAGGGGAAGGCTTTGATCTATTACCCGCTTTTCTGCTTCTGAATTGAGTGACAAATAGCCCTTAAGTTGCGGGCATGATATCCGCTCATACAGACTTGTAATAAACCTTGCCGATAAAAAATGCCGCATATGCGGCATTTTTGCGTTATGTTGTAAAAATCATGAATTACATAAATTGGTAACTCTTTTAATACAATGCTAACCTATTC
>MWBL01000133.1 GCA_002069015.1 Firmicutes bacterium ADurb.Bin300
ATTCACCTCGACAGCGGACTTGAATTCATATTCGGTTGCTTCCGCAATGAGAAGCTGGTTAAGCGTTGTCATACATTTCACCCCTTTATTCCATCCTGACTATTTTCTTCCAAACCATATAAGTCATGATAAATATTGATATATTCAGCGGTTACCTGCGGGTTGACATCATAGTAATAGCGACATAGCCGTTTAAACAGAGCAAGCCCTTCCTCGCACATCCCGGCATAATCAAGTAAAGCATCCAATAGTCGCTGGATTCGGTTGTCGTCCCTTTCTCGACCTTTTATTAAGATGTCAACCTGATTGGTGAGCAAAGAGAGGTTCTGCCTGATTAAAGGCTGAAGAGATTCTATCATACTGCTGACTTCTTGAAATAAGTCATTCTCGTTTTTTGATGAATCTTTGCTCACCCGCTCACCTCCACGACAAGTATAATTGTATAATATTGTAAATGGCTCCGCAAGGCTTTAAAATCCTGCTTGTCCATTCAGATACTGGCTTGCAGTCAAAATTAAAGATAAGCAGCGTTTATAGAAATATTCATAATGCCTGTCATCTTCAATATTTATCTTTGTTGTTTCGTGGTGGCGGATTCTAAAGTCATTCCCAATCGTCGTGAGTTCTTGAAATTCCTTTTTAAAAAGATTCACAAAAGGAGCTTTTCCATTGCTCATGTCAGCAATGATTTTATCTCCCGACTGTTTTTTATCTAAAGCCGGAGAGTAGTATGTCTTCAGCCGCTCAAAGGCATCCCATAATTTTTCAACAGCAATTTTCACATTGCCATCGTCGTAATATTTCGCTGCTTCCTGCAGTAATTCTTTCAGCCCTGCCTCCTCAATTGGGTCAAGCGCAGCTCCGTTTATCGGGAGGTCATAGGTATTGCAATCCCGCAAGTTCTGAACCCGCTTCTATTAGTCGGTCATAATTTGTCGTAAAAATATTGAGACGTTCACGAGTGCCTGTCCTGCTTGCAAAACTCATAGGAAAGTTAACAAGATAGTCGAATGCCTCGTGACGCTCTTCTTCTCCCGCTATTGCAATGCTATTTTCTATGCCGCTTATGCTGTCAGCAAAGCTGTAAATAGTCTTTTTAAGGCTTTCCGTCAGTTTATCATAAGCGGCCTTTTTGTCCTTATCGGCAGAAATGTTATGCCCGAGGATTTCAAGACCACGCAGCAGTTCGTTGATTACTCTTATATAATCTTCGATATTGGCTGCTCCGCGCTTGTTTTTATCAGCAATAGCCTTTGCCGATGCATTTATCTCATCGAAATAGTCCGTGTCAAGCGTGGGCGCCGACATAGCGGCATTGGCAGAGCCCTTTGCGATAACCTCTATCGCTGTAGAAAGCCCTGTTCCTGTCAACAGCGACAAATGCTCAGATTGAAATAATGAAGTAAGCCATGGTTCTATGCCTTGACGCAAATCCGACTTCTTAATTGCATTTTTACTGCCTGTAGGAATCCAAGACGAGGATTGATTTTCGTCTGCAAAGGTAAACTCTCCATCTCTGTCTTGCTGTATAAGCTCAAGAGGGGAATTATCATCTCGTATTTTTAAGATACTCTTAATATTTTCACTCATTGTAGTTCCTCCCTTCACGCTTGAGCCTTTTCTCTAATCCATAATAGAAATGCCGTTCTGCTCACAAAAAGATATAAACACCTGCATCGTCAATTTGTTGGGACGGGTCTTACCGTTCTCCCAACGATTGATTGTGGCGAAACTTACATTCAAGGTGCGAGCCAAATCCTCTTGGCTCATATTCATTTTTTTGCGCACCATTTTGACTTTTGCGGGAAAATCCACTTGCTTCCACCTCTTGCCGACAATTATAGCATGTGTTATAACTTTTTTCAATCTTGAGGGTTATTTTTTGCGTAATTCAGTAGCTTTCGCACCGGCTTATGATATGTGTGTTGGCGAAAGGGGTTGATCCATATGAAAAAGCAATTTATCTCCGGAATTGGTGTTATCGCCTGTGTCGCGCTGTGTGCCGCTGTGTGGCCACGGAGCACCGAGACCGAGGATTTACCCGCCAAGCCTTCG
>MWBL01000134.1 GCA_002069015.1 Firmicutes bacterium ADurb.Bin300
TATATGTCTCAGTTGATGGACGGATCACGCAATCCATCCCCAAGCCTTCGGGAAAGGATTATGAATAATCTGCCCGAGCATAAATTTGACGACTTATTCCTTATTAAAGAGGCGGAGAATGGAAAGCGTTTGTATTGAGGCAAAACCTATGAATAAACACACCCGGGAAGGGCTTCGCATACTGGCGAGGATCATTGCCCGGGATTTTATGGCAAAGCAGGTTTTAGATGGAGATTGTCAAAATGGCGGTGCAGACAATGAACACTTACAAGACAAGTGACCTTTACCTTTCGGCGTTTCTTAAAGCCCGGGGCATGAGGTTAAGAGATAAATTCCGCAATGGCAATAAATTCGTTTTTATATTCGATGACCGGGACGACCGCAAAGAATTGATACAGGAATTTTTTAATGACGGCTCTGTCAGCATTACCGCTTTCAAGAACGCCATTCAAGACTTAAAGACAATGGTTTTTAATACCTAACTTAGAGGAGCAATATGGATATGGAGATTGTAAAAATGAAGATACCCCAAGCGTTACAAAAAGAAGGCTTCGGCTTTGTGAAGCTAAAGCCCCGGACAAAAATCCCCTTCGAGCAAGCCTGGCAGAATAAGCCTTATTCCCTTTCTGAAATAGAGCCGTGGTTTGAGAGCGGAAACAATTACGGCGTCTTAGGCGGTTACGGCGATCTGATTATCATTGACGCTGATACCGAAGAAATAAGCACGATTGTTGAAGCAAAATTCCCCGCTACTTTCACGGTCAAGACCCGCAAAGGCTTTCATTATTATTACCTCAACAAAGATATTCAGAAAAAAATCGTTTTGAAAAAAGGAGACGAACATTATGGAGAAATTATTGCAAAAGGTTCGCAGGTGGTTGCCCCGGGCAGTGTTCATCCTGATAGTGGCGTTATATATTCTGTTCATAATGATGTTGCTATCGCACACCTCAGCCGTGAGCTTGTCTATGGGGAGCTGATTGAATACATTCCCTTTGAATATCCGCAGAGAGACGCTGAAACAGAGATTAACGATATAAGCGTTGTCGAGGTTCTAAATAAAGCGGGCGTCCACTTAAAGAAAATCGGCGGTCAGCTTGTGTGTTCTCATCCTGTCCACGGTTCAACGAGTAACAACAACTTCGTTGTCCATCCCGACAAAAACGTCTGGCATTGTTTCCGATGTGATTCGGGGGGCGGGGCTATGGCTCTTATTGGTGTATTGGAAGGGATTATTGACTGCCGGGAAGCCGTGCCGGGTGGGTTGAGGGGCGATAAATTTACTCAAGCCTTAAAGGTTGCAAAAGACAAATACGACTTTGAGGTGAAAATATCATCTCCGGCGAAAGATGGGCCTATCCTTTCAGAAAATAAACTTGCCGAGCTTGAGAAGAAAATAAAAGCAATACCGCAGGACACGCACAAGGCGAAGGTTCCCGCCCTGCTTGATAATGTTCTTAAAGAAATGGCAGGGCTTAATCAGGCACAGGCGGACGCAATTCTTAAATATACGATAAAGGAGCATTTCAATTTCACGAATGATGATCTCAAGGGATATGAGAAGGTCTTGAAGGGATACCGCAAGGAGCCGAAAGAAACGGAGTCAAAACGGTTAAGCAGAGAGGATTTGATCGAGATACTCACGAATGAAGAAGGCTCCCGCACGGTTCATCCGGCACAGGACTTTTCAGACGGCATTATGTCCTTTGCGGTGGCAATCAAAGACACGCTCTGTCTTGTGACTTCGGATAAACGACTTTGCCCTTTTGAGGACGCTGAAAGCGAAGGTATTGTTTTAAAGCATACGACCGTTGACACTGCCCGCTTTTCTTATAAAGGCATACGCACCTTTGTTGAGGGTAATGCTTCGGTCAGCATTCCCGGCGTTTACTGGAAGGTCTATAACTACATTAAGCGGTTTATCTGCTTTCCTGATGACTCGTATTTG
>MWBL01000135.1 GCA_002069015.1 Firmicutes bacterium ADurb.Bin300
ATTTACGGCTGCCTTGCCGAGATAAAGACAAAACTGCCCAATATGACGGACAACGAAGCCGCGGAATATGACGCGGTGCTGCGCGTAATGGGGGACGTGCTTGGGATAGTGCCGGATATAAAACCTGTTGACTTGCAGGTAATCAATCTGGTAAAACAGATAGGTATTTTGCGTTCGGAAAAAAAATACGAAGAAGCAGATCTTTTAAAGAAAAAAGCCGCGGATATGGGCTATATATTGGAATTTGCCAAAGGGCAGACGTATATAATAAGGGAGATTAAATAGAATGTGGGTATACGGCAGAAATGTCATTAAAGAAGTTATTAAAAATGACAGGAAAATATACGAACTTGTAGTCCTTAAAGACGCGGAAAAAATGTCCGATGTTATAAACGCTGCCAGGCAGGCAGGCGCCAAAATAACCGTGACTGACAGGAAAAATATAGAAAAGATAACCGGTACGGACAAGCACCAGGGCATTGCCGCTTCAATAGAGGGATTAAAAGCGTGGGGAATTGACGAATTTCTAAGAAAACACGCGGGAGAAGAAAATATAACGGTTGCTGTGCTTGATTCCATAGAGGACCCGCACAACCTTGGGGCAATAATTAGAAGTTGCGAAGTTTTTGGTGTCTGTGGTATAATTGTGACTTCAAAAAGGCAGTCGCCTGTGAATGATGCCGCTTATAAGGCATCGGCGGGCGCAGCCGAATATATAGAAATGGTTGTTGTAAGCAATATAAACAACGCTCTTGAAATCTTAAAAAAGAACGGTTTCTGGATTTATGGCCTTGATTTAAAGGGCGATAAATACATAGATGAAACAGATTTTGACAAAAAGACCGCTTTTGTGCTTGGCAATGAAGGCGCCGGCATGAGGGAACTTGTAAGAAAAAACTGCGATTTTCTTGTTAAAATAAAGCAGAAAGGCAGAATTGACTCTTTAAACGTGTCAAACGCCGCTGCTGTTGTTTTCTATGAACGGATGAGGAAGATCGGCAGATAACCAACAGCAAATTAAGCTATATGCAGTTAAGCATAAGCGAAATATAAAGATACAATTTCAATATAGGGTTTGGATCCGGTAGACGCGGGTCTTCAGCCCGCGGCAGTTAAAATTTAGATTATATTTGGGCTGGCGTAGCTCAGTGGTAGAGCGTCTGATTTGTAATCAGATGGTCGGAGGTTCAAGTCCTCTCGCCAGCTCCATAGAAAATATAGAGAAAAGATAAGTAAAGCTCATTGAGACAAGGTTGTAAGTCCGATAAGAGGGCTTGAACCGAGAGAGCGCCGAGCGAATAGCGAGGATGAAGCGAACGAGGAGGGGCCGAGGAGGCGCAACAGCGCCGAGGTGGCCAAGTCCTCTCGCCAGCTCCATAGAAAATATAGAGAAAAGATCTGGTAGACGCGGGTCTTTAGCCCGCGGCAGTTGATTTAAAGATACAGAGAATTGTTCTTAAAAAGATAAAGAGATGATATGAAATAGTGGGGAGGTTCCAGAGTGGCTAAACGGGGCAGACTGTAAATCTGTTGGCTAACGCCTTCGATGGTTCGAACCCATCCCTCCCCACCATTTAATTATCATAAGATGAAATATGCTTGAAATTTCAGCGTATTCTTGTATAATCTTGCAGTGTTTTTGATTAATAAATGCGGGAGTAGCTCAGTTGGTAGAGCGCTAGCCTTCCAAGCTGGATGTCGCCGGTTCGAACCCGGTCTCCCGCTCCAAAAACTTGGTAGACACGGGTTTTAAGCGAAATTAAAAGTTCTTCAAAGTATAAAGAGATGAATATACAGATGGGCGCTTAGCTCAGTTGGTTAGAGCATCTGCCTTACAAGCAGAGGGTCGGGGGTTCGAATCCCTC
>MWBL01000136.1 GCA_002069015.1 Firmicutes bacterium ADurb.Bin300
TCGTTCCTTTTTCTAAAGGCAAAACTTTCATTTCTTGTTTTATTTCTACAAGCCGCTTTTTTATTCTCAAAGCGTCGGGTTGTGGAATCGGTCGTCCAGTGTCTTTATCAAGAGGGTGAAGCCTGCCTGCTTTGGCATGGTTAAATAACTCAAACGGCAAAATACGTAAATGTTTTCCGAGGGTGTATTCTGATTTTAGATGATGAAAAAAGGTTTGTTCTGTCATCGGTTCCGCTCCCTTTGCGGTGCCCCTATGAATTAAAGCAGGGGAGGGCGGATAGGGTTTCCACTTTTCGGCCCGTCGGCCTATCCCCAGCTTGTATAACTCTATTTTCTAATGTTTACAACTTGCCTGGACCTCTTTTTTGCGGTCTTAATAGCTTTCTCAAAACCTCGTGTTGCTGCTTGTAATGCGCCGTTTGTTAAGTGGCTGTATCGTTCTGTCAATGTTATACTGCCGTGTCCAAGCAGTTCTTTAATGACGTATAAATCCGTTCCCGTTTCCGCGTGCCAACTTGCAAGCGTATGTCTTAAGGTGTGAAAACATACGCGCTGCCGGGCGTCGCTAACATTCTCATTGAATTTTAAATCAGACACGACGTCCCGGAAAAGTGTCGGGATTTCCTTGAAGGGTTTGCCGTCGCGTCGTAAAAATACAATGGCGTCGTTATTGCCGCGTGTCATTTCGTCAAACATAGCCTTGATCTGTTTGGTCATAAATGCCGCACGGCCCCGGCCTGATTTCGCGTCAAGGATTGTTATAATGCCACGTTCTGTATCTATGCAGCCCCACGTTAAATTAAAGATTTCCGACGCCCTCATGCCAGTGTGTAGTGACAATAAAGCCATTCTATAAAGTGTTTCGTCCTTTGCTTTAAGCGCGTCAAGTAATAGGTCCGCTTCGTTGTGATTTAAAAAGCGTTGACGCCTATTATCGAATTTTGGAATCTTGACATTTCTTGTTGGTGAATCGCCACTGACTAGCTTTCCCCGGCGTGCCTTATTCCATACCTGTCTTAATGTCGCCATGACATACTGTGCAGTTCGCGGCTTCTTACCAGCGTCTAAAATGCTTTTTACTATTCGCCGGGCATCAAATTCAGATAAATCTTTTATGGGTTTTCCACCAGCGACGGGATCAATCCACAGCCGGAAATGCGTTTCTTCATGAGCATAAGAACTTTCTTTTTTGTTGATCTTAGCGTCGGGATAATACGTTTTGTAAAAATAATCATTCAATGTAATATTTTCTTTTTCGGCTTGCTTCCGCTCCTTCTCTTCCTGCTCACGCTTTGCCTTTTCAATGGTCCGCTTTTCCTTCGGTGACTTCGGCCCGGTCCCGATCTTGACATTAGCCTTATACTGACGCAGCAACTTTAAACAGTAATCCTCAAAGCCTAAGTTTGGTTCCTCCTTGCGGATCGCTTCGGGTATCCCTTCGGATAGCCAGCCTATACCATATTCATACAATTCTTTGTCAAGCCGGAAACGGATTGCATAATAACGATCCTGCTTCTTGCCATGCTTTCGGGTGTTATGCTCATAATACCTAAGCCCCGTGTGGTTCGTTTTCTTCCATTTCCCTGCCATAATTAAGCCCCTTCGTTAAATGACCTTTTAAATTTGTTCCCACTATGTTCCCACTTTTTCCCGTGAAAGATAATGTTTCACGAAGCTTCATTATGGCTACAGTATACATATAAGTATTTATAATGTCAAGTGAATTATGTCTATTGTCTGAAATATCGTGAAACATCCTGAAGTTTAATAAAAGGGACTTAAAATCCCTCGGTCCTTGAGGCTGTGCGGGTTCAATTCCCGCCCCAGGCACCAGATCACTTTTTAATACCCT
>MWBL01000137.1 GCA_002069015.1 Firmicutes bacterium ADurb.Bin300
GCAACCTCGATTTCCTCAATGTAATCGCGGATGTTAACGTTTAATTTGTGCTCGTAATTGGAAATCATTTTTTCGGCGATTTTGTCTTTTAGCTTAAAATACTCCTCGGGCGCCACTTCGCTGAAGAAGTCGCTCGTATAAAAAGAGGTAAAGCATAATATGGCGGTCCCCTTCGGTGAACAGGCGGGGTCCGCAAGATTAAGACAAACTGTTGCCTGGGCGTTGTTTGTGCCTAAATTACCCATCAAAGTATACTGCTCTCTTGTATTTGCCGTATCATACAAGAAAACGGAGTAATCCGATATGCCTAATGTTTGAGCGGAACGGTTAAGCCCGACATAAAGACAAAGACCGCGCGCCCCGAATTTCCTTGCATTCGCAAGCTTTAGGTCCACGGCAGGAACGTCCTCATGACTTAACATTTTTGAAAAAACACTCGAGGGCGAAATGTCGCAGATGATTTCCTTGGCATAAAGCTCTCTTTTATCGGCAAGCTTTACGCCGTATGCCTTGCCGTTTTCAATGAGAATTCTTGATACATGGGAGTTATACCATATTTGTCCGCCGTTGCGTTCTATAGAATTTGCAATAGCCGCGCTCAGGTCATAGCTTCGGTATTTCGGAATAACAGCGCCAAAGGTCAAATACGAGCGCACCATCATTATATAGTGGACAAAGCTAAGCATATCGGTAGGCGAGCCTAAGTACGACCAATATGCATTAAAAATATCCTGCGCCTTGGGCGGAACTGCAAGAGCATTCAGAACCTCGTCCACACTGTAGGGGGCTGTCCTTATGAAGTTAAGATGCTCCTTTAGTATGGTATAGAGCGTTTTAAAATCATATTTGCCGATATTTCCGAGAAAATCCAAGGATTTCGCAATATCGTCCGCAAGGGCAAAAAGGCGTTTCATAGAAGGAAGGGAGCCGGGAACGTACTGCTCCATTTTTTCAATATAGTTTTCTACGCCGAAAGGCATAACGGCATCAATACGGGAGCCGTCGCGCGCTTTGGTGATTACTCTGTAAGCATGCGGGACAACAGCCCACTTTATAGCCGAGCTGAGTTTTAAGTCGTCAAGGATTTTTCTTACACTGCCTTCGCCTTCATCCATTCCGAAGCCGCAAAGCTCATGCAGTGACGCTTCAAACTCAAAGCGTCCTCTTACAAAGCTCGTCGCAAACCCGCCGGGCGCGTTATGTCTTTCAAGAAGAAGCACTTTTTTTCCTTTTAAGGCCGCCGTTGCCGCGGCGGTAAGACCTCCGCAGCCGCTGCCTACAACGATTATATCACAGTTATTCATAGTCTTAACCTTCAATTTCGGAGAGCTTTACCGGTCTGTGCAGGAGAACGCTCTTTTTTGCGGCAAGAGCGATTTTTACCGATTCAAGCCCAGCCTCAATGCCCACGGGAACGGGAGTATTATTCTCAATAGCGCTAACAAAATCAACCATTTCCTGTGAGAAGGACTGCATATACCTTTCAAGGAAGAAATAAAGCGGTTTTTCACCCGTGACTCCGTTTTCATCCGAAACAACGGCGGTGGAAAGCGTATCGTTAGAAGTTGCGACCATTCCAAGCGAGCCGAAGACCTCCGCTCTTTGATCATATCCGTACGCAGCCTTGCGCGAATTGTCAATAACGCAAAGAGCACCATTAGCCATTCTGAGGGTTACAACAGCCGTATCAACGTCGCCCTGCTCGCCAATAGCGGGGTCAACAAGGACGGCA
>MWBL01000138.1 GCA_002069015.1 Firmicutes bacterium ADurb.Bin300
TCCCGGCACCGACAGCGAAAATGTTCATCTGCGCAGGGGAATCGACAGTTACAGCAAGGGCTATTTCAACGACGCGGCAAACGAATTCAGCGAAGTTATTAATTCTGACGCTTCAAGCAAGGATAAGGCCCAGGCTCTCACATACCTCGGAATTATTGAAGACGAGAGAGGAAATTTCACTAAAGCCATTGATTACTATAAACGCGCATTAAAATACGACTCCGACAGCAAACTGAGCGCTTCGACATACAGAAACATGGCGATTACATACAGAAAGATGAAACTGCTTGCCGAAGCTCTCGACAGCGTAAACAAGGCTATCAACATTCAGCCTGAAAACGCAAATAATCTCCTTCTGAAAGGCAATATTTATTATGAAATGCGCAAATATACCGAAGCTCTCGAAGCTTATAAAGAAGCGCTGAAATATGAACCCGGCAATGCATCCGCTCTTTATAATGTGGCGCAGTCTTATTTAAAAAAAGCCGACGAACCTCTTGCTATAGAATATTTTAAAAAAGCCCTGGAAAGCGACAGAAGCGGAAAAATCGCCTACCTCGCCCACTCGAAACTCGGCATCATTTATCTTGAACGCGGAGACTACCCCCTCGCGGAACAATATCTAAAAAATGCAGTCAATATGAATCCGAATGACGCGATTGATCACTACAATCTCGGCATAGTTTATCTCAGAAGCGGTAAAAACGATTCTGCGCTTGCCGAATTTCTACGTGCTCAGGAGCTCGGTTCACAGGATAATGAAATGCTTGAAAATCTCGGCGCGGTATATACTTCGCTGAAGGCCTATGACAAAGGAATTGATGTCTATAACAAGATACTTCAAAACAATGGACGAAACACAAAAATTCTCGCCCGTCTCGGCGAACTTCTTTACAATAAAGGTGAACTGGACTCAGCTCTTAATGCCTTCAAAAAAATCACAGAGCTTGAGCCTGCAAGCGAAAACGCCCGCATAGCTTATGTTAATATCGGAAATATTTTTGACGAAGCCCAGCGTTTTGATGAAGCCATCGAAGCATATAATAAGGCTCTTGCTCTTAATTCAAAAGACGACGCAGCTTATTATAATCTCGGTATCGCCTACAAGCACAAGGGCGAAAATGAAAAAGCTATGGAAGCGTGGCAGAACGCAAAAAGACTGAATCCTGACAATCCCAAACCGCATATGGCACTTGCCGATCTTTTATATGATCTCGGATATCTCGACGACGCACAATCGGAATATCTTAAAATTACCGAGAAATGGCCGATGCTTGCGGAAGCTCAGTTTGCAATAGCAACGATATACAACAAAATTCTTGACTTCGCAGAGAAACGCTACCTCAAAGTTGTAGAACTCAATACTTCGCGCGAACTGACAATCAAAGCCTACATCAATCTCGGTATAATCGAATCAAATAAAACCGACAGAGAAAATCCTGAAAGACCGGCGGCTAAAGGTCTTGAATATATTCAGAAGGCTCTCGAATTCAATCCTTCAGACAAGGATGCGCTTACTGCACTTGGCCTTATTTATTATAAACGCGGAGCATATGACAGAGCCATAGAAACTTTCTATCTTATCGTAAAATCAAGTGATGACGGAAAAATCGCAGGAGACGCTTATAATAATATCGGAAAAGCTCATTTCAAAAAAGCTGAATACCGTGAAGCTCTAAGGGCATTTAATCTCGGT
>MWBL01000139.1 GCA_002069015.1 Firmicutes bacterium ADurb.Bin300
TCTTAAATTACTACAATGAGGACAATATGCCCCAGACAAAGCTTCATCGCAACCTCGAGGGCGGCATGGCTGTTTCCGTCGGCAGACTGAGAGAGGATACTCAATACGATTATAAATTCGTATGCCTTTCCCATAATACACTCAGAGGAGCCGCTGGCGGAGCCGTACTTATGGCGGAGCTTCTGTGCGCCGAGGGTTATTTAGACTAATTAAGGTTATTTAGACTAATTTTTGAAAGGATGATACTGTGTGAAAAAGCCTGTTTTTACGGGCGCGGGCGTCGCAATCGTAACGCCGTTTATCGGCGAGGACTTGAAAATTAATTATCCGCTTTTAGAACAGCTGATAGAAAAGCAGATAAATAATAAAACAGATGCAATTATAATATGCGGTACTACGGGAGAGTCTTCAACATTAGACCACGAAGAGCACGTAAAAGCAATAAGATGTGCAGTTAAAACAGTTTCAAAAAGAGTTCCCGTTATAGCCGGAACCGGCAGTAACGACACCGAATACGCCGTAAAGCTTTCAAACGAAGCAGAAGAAGCGGGTGCTGATGCCCTTTTAAGCGTAACCCCTTATTATAACAAAACCTCTCAGACAGGTCTTATCGAACATTATACTTATATTTCCCAAAGGGTTTCCGCTCCCATTATTACCTATAACGTTCCCTCCAGAACAGGGCTTGACATTAAGCCTGAAACATATTTGGAGCTTTCTAAGCTTAAGAATATTGTCGGGGCTAAAGAAGCTAACGGGAGCATATCGGCTCTTGCTCAATCCATCAGGCTTTGCGGTGATGATTTATATTTCTATTCCGGTAATGATGATCAGATTACGGCTTTTATGTCTCTTGGTGCTAAAGGTGTCATTTCCGTTCTTTCAAATATTGCACCCGAGCTGACTCATAATATCGCTGCGACTGCTCTTATGGGAGATATAAGAAAGAGCTGTTCTCTTCAGCTTCAATATCTTGATTTATGCAACGACTTGTTTATTGATGTTAATCCCGTTCCGGTTAAGGCGGCTATGGAATTGATGGGTTATAACGTCGGCAGATGCAGAAGACCTTTAGGCACTATGAGTGAAATTGCCTTAGCTAAGTTGAAAAAAACCTTGGAGAAACACGAACTTATCTGAAAATGAAAGGAAGTATTATGACAAGGATTATATTAAACGGTTGCTGCGGTAAAATGGGAAACGCGATTACCCGAATAGTATCTGAGCGAAAGGATACCGAAATAGCTGCCGGAGTGGATATTAATGAATTCGCTTCTCTCCCCTATCCCGTTTTTGCTAAATTTTCCGAGCTGAATATAAAGGCAGACTTAATTATTGATTTTTCAAATCCCTCCGCCCTAAATTCCATATTAGATTATGCCGTTTCAAATAAGCTGCCGCTTGTTATTGCTACAACGGGTTTAAGTGAGCTTCAGCTTGAATTAATTAAAACGGCAGCAAAAGAAATTCCGATTTTTTACAGTGCAAATATGTCTTTGGGAATAAGTCTTCTTTGTGAGCTTTCAAAAACTTCTGTAAAGGCACTTGATGGGTTATTTGATATAGAAATAGTAGAAGCGCATCATAATCAAAAGCTTGACGCTCCCAGCGGAACAGCCTTATTGCTTGCTGAAGAGATTAAAAGTGCTTG
>MWBL01000140.1 GCA_002069015.1 Firmicutes bacterium ADurb.Bin300
AATATAATCCGGAAAAGCGGCTGATATTCGCTCAATCAGCTGCCTGCCCATTTTCCCGCCTTGACCGTCTAAAACTAAAATATTCATGCTTTTCTCCCCACAGTCAGCTTTTCAATTTTTTCCAAAGCATCCGAAAGCGGCAATACTAAAAAGGCTAAGGCAAAGTTCCCCGCTGCGTGAACAGCGTCAAAGGGGAGACCTGCAATTACCCAGGCTACTGTCTGCTTAAAAGAAAAATTAAACATTATCGCCTGAGCCGGGGCATATAAAACTCCGAACGAAAGACCGAACAAGCCATTAATAAGCGGATAAACTATCATTGCCTTTTTTCGTGTCATCTGTTTAGGAAGCAGCAGCACCGCACCCCACAGCACAGCCCAAATATAAAGATAAGGAACCCACCACATAGCAAAGCCTGATATTAAACCGTCCAAAAAAATGTAGATATAAATCGGAATTAAGGCTTTTTTCCCGTATTTATTCGTGAGCAGGATGATAAACATTCCCACAAGATGAATATTGGGGATACTCTCCATTAGCTTCTTGGATGCTAACATAAGCGAGGCAAACATTGCAAAAACCGTTATCTCATACACGGTAAGCCCGCTTTTTTTGCGGCTTGCCTGCATATTATTTTGTGTAGACGAATTCATAATGCTCGTTTCCGTTAATATCGGCGGCGTCCGCGCCTGTGTTCATCAGCGCACCGTCCTTATAAAATCCCCAATACGCCTTATCAACATCATAGTCCGCCGTAATGCCGTTTACCTTTTGAATAAGCATACCGTACGCGCTCTCCTCTCCCTCAATGAGATTATGCTCAAGAAGAGCGTCCTTAAGATAATCCTTGTTTGTTCTGATTGTAAAGGTAACAGAGTTGTCACCTGCTTTGACCTCAACCTTTACTGTTTTGACCCCGTCGCCTAAAATTGTGTCCTCTTTATAAAGCGCGCTTGACCAGATCTCCGATAAGTCTGACTTGCCAAAGGCTTGAGTCTGAGTATTTGAGGCTTCGGTTCCCGTTTTGCTGACATTAGGCAAATCGGTATTATTACAAGCAATAAACACAACCGACATAAGAATGAACAGAGCGGACAAAATCATTGCGGTGAAAAGCTTCTTTCGAAAAAATGTTTTTTTCATTTTTTTACCTCTCTTTTTTGATTTTGTACACAAGCGTATAAGATAAATGCACTCCCCAAACTGCAAGGAGTTTGAGAGAGCGCAAAGCCGACCCGGCCTCATACACTGCCGTATGAACAAGCCTCATCGCCCTCCCATTGCCCGGAAGCGACTTATCTAAGGGGAAACGATAAGCATTCCGACTTAAAATTACCCGCAGGTAATTTAATACGGTAATGGCTGTTGCGACGGATTCACACCGTTCTTTCCTTATCCCCGAACATCGGCGTCCTGCACCGTGCCCGATTGCACCGCCTTAGGCGGCGCCGATTCCCTTTAATTCGATTGAATACGATTTTCAGTATACATTAGGCATTCGCCCTTGTCAAGTCTCCCCCTTTAAAATGCAAATCCGATTTGTAGGATTACAATTGATGTGTTACACCAAGCAAGCAAAAGCAATCCGTCACTCTTGACAAAACAAAATGAAATG
>MWBL01000141.1 GCA_002069015.1 Firmicutes bacterium ADurb.Bin300
CATTGAGGAAATCGAGGTTGCGACTCCTGTTACGTTCGCGCGTTATACGGACTCTCCGCAAGGTACCATTTACGGATACCTTGCCGAAGACTGGGACGGTATAATTCCCAGAACAATGATGCAAGAGGCGGATTTCAGTCCCCTCGGAATACACTTTTGCGGCGGCTGGGGCTCTATGCTTTCGGGATACAGCTCGGCTATGGGGTCCGGTTATAAAACCGTATGCAATATAATTAAAGCCGAAAAAGAGGAAAAGGCGAAGGAGGAGGCGGCAAATGAGCAAAAATAAAGTCGTGGTGCGCTCTACGCTCGGTGATTTGAAAAAATTTGCTTCTATAGTAAGTACCAGAAAGGGAATAATCGAAAGCGCGTCACAATCACCGCTTTTACGCACTTACGGCGTAAATGAGACCGCAAAGGCGCTTCACCCTCCCGTTTTGCACCTGATTGTTAAAAAGGTGGTTCCTATGGGAGGCGGTGTTAAAAGCTTCGTTCTCACTAATAATTTAAATAAAGGCACACAGACTCTGCCGTATTTCAAAGCAGGTCAGTATATAGGGTTAAGCTTCAAAATCGGCAACTCTTTTGTTACTCGCCCTTATTCAATAGTCTCCTCCCCTGCTCTCGCGCTTAAAAACAATGAGTATATTATTACTGTTAAGCCTAAATATAACGGCTTCGCCTCTTCATACATCTTAAATAACTGGCGAACGGGAACAGCCATTGATGCAGTAGGACCTTACGGGAACTTCTGTTATAGTCCGATAAGAGACGAGAAAACAATATTGGGAGTAGCGGGCGGCAGCGGCGTTTCACCGTTTATATCACTTGCACAGGCTATTGCCGACGGTACCGAGGATGTTGACCTGATTCTTCTTTACGGATGCCGCAAGCTGTCTGACGCCACCTTCAAGCCTCTTCTTGACGAGCTTATGCAAAGCTGTAAGAGGGTTAAGGCAGTTTATGTTTTCAGCGATGAAAAAGTAGACAAGTGCGAAAGAGGCTTTGTTTCAAGGGCGATTATCGAAAAATATGCCCCCGAGCGTTACAGCTTGTTTGTTTGCGGTCCCGCCTCGCTTTATAGGTTTATCGCCTCAGAGGTATCGCTTATGGATATCGAGCGCAAAAACATCCGTTTTGAAGTATTCGATAAAACCAAAAACCTCGGTTCATTTGAGGAATTTATCGAGGAAAAAGAGGGCAAAGAATTTTATCTTACCGTATATAAGCGCGGTGATATTATCGCAGAGCTTAAGTGCCATGCCGATGAAAGCATTTTAGCAGCACTCGAAAGAGGCGGCGTAGCGGCGCACTCGCTTTGCCGAAGCGGTGAATGCGGCTTTTGCAGAAGCAAGCTTACCGCGGGTGAGGTCTTTATCCCGAAGGAAACGGATAAAAGGCGTATGGCGGACGCAAAATACAATATCATCCACCCTTGCTGTACCTATCCGGCAAGCGACGTGGCAATTGAGATATTCTGAATAAAAACACAGACATCTCCTTTGAACTGACACCCAAAAACGGACATTGCAAAAACACACCCCTATTGTAGAATTAAAAAATACAATAGGGGGAATTTTTATGGGCAAACAATT
>MWBL01000142.1 GCA_002069015.1 Firmicutes bacterium ADurb.Bin300
AATGCTTTTTCCGAAGAAAACTTATCATATAAGTACAAGGTTTCCGATAAATACACCGTAATGACTAAGGCGCTGTTAGCCGGCAATAAAGACGAATATAACAAAACTAAGGAGAGGTTGCTGAATGACGGTTATACCGAGGAAGCGATAGCTTCCGGCGTGAAATACGCCCTTAGCGAAACAGATGAAATAAAAAAAATAATCGAAGTAAGACGGAGCGGCGATTATGATACATTTGACGAGTTAAGGGAAAGTCTTGTTTCAAAGGGATTTGATAAAAATGTTGTTTACGGCGCTTCCGATGTTGCTTTTAATAAAGAAACCCCTAAAGAAAAGACAGAAACGCCGCAAAAAGACACACCAAAGTATAGCAACGATGATTTGTTTAATTCAATCAATATGGGGTATACCAACAACTCCATAAAGATAATAAACCAAATGAAATCGGAGGGAAAAGAGAACTCATATATTCGTTCTGCGATAACAAAAGAATATAAAACGAAGTATTACGAATTAAAATACAAAGCTTTTGTTACAAATAACGAAACAGCAAAGTCAGAGCTTAACAAGATGAAATCCACTCTCAAAAACCTTAAAATCGGAATTGATTTTACATCTTGGGATAAGGGTTATTACGAGTGGAAGAAAGGAGCGAATAAATGACAACACTAACATTCGCCGTTGAAAACAAGGTTGTAACAAGAACAGACGAAAACAGCGTTATAGGCGACAATATAAACGAGTATAACGCCGTATTTACTCTTGACGAGGAATGGACGGACACTGTAACGGCGATATTTTCTAAAGGCTCGGTACACAAAACTCAAATATTAACCGAAAACTCGTGTGTAATTCCGTGGGAAGTCCTTGTTGGAGAGGGCAATGTATCTGTATCGGTCTTTTCGGGCGAACTTAAAACGAGTGTTCCTGCCGTGTTTCCTGTTGTTAAATCCGGCTATCAGCGAAGCGCCATTACTTCGGCTGTTCCCACGCCTTCAGAATACGCCCAAATCATAGAAGCTTATGAAACGCTGCAAGGGTCCACGTATACAAAAACAGAAATAGACGCTCTGTTGACGGAAAGTGCCTCTGCGATACAGTCAATCATTCCAACGGTTGACTCTCCTAATCTTTGGGAGCTTGAAACGGGACTGTATTGGGTGACTGGAACCCCTCACCGAACAAGCAACGCCGCTTACGATTTGACCCTTCTCGGAAAATCACTTTTTATAATTCAGAATTATGTCAACGGGGTCAGATATTTAAGACAGAATGACACAGATGTCAAGGCGATAAGGGGGTTTTTGAACGGTTGGTGTAACGGTATTTCTACCAAGTGGGAAGGTGTTGCCGAAAATACTGCAAATAAAGCGCTTGAAATAACATCTTCCGCTAGTAATTCCAATTATCCGTCAGCTTTAGCGGTGTGGAATTTTGTGACAGGCAGAAACTTATTATTTACAGATGTTTCTGCATCAGTTTGGACAGAGGACACCACATATTCGGGTTACGGTTACAAGTGCGAGTTGTCGCTGACAGGCGTTACACCGACAATGATACCGACT
>MWBL01000143.1 GCA_002069015.1 Firmicutes bacterium ADurb.Bin300
TTCATGGAATGTAAAGGCACATGGGAAAAGAGCCTAAACACAGAGACCGGGACAAAGGAAAAGACGGAAGGGAAAGGGAAGGAAACGACTGCCGAGCTAGCGGCTAAGAAAAAAGCCGCACGGATGCAAAGGTAAGGGGGAAAAAATGGCTAGCGATATGTTATTTGACTTTGATTCAACTAAAGAAAAAATAGGACGCCAAGCGGCGGCGATAATACCTGCACGCATGATATACCCGGAAGCACAATTCCATTATGTAAAAGACCAAGTTTTAGAAGGCAAGCGGACACTGGAAATAAGCAATCAAGAAGAAGCCGAAGCGCAACAAACCGAACGCTTTATGCGCGAAGGCGTGCGCGCTTACACCGACACCATCGAAAAAGCGGAAAAGGCCACCCAAGCACTAGCAATATCACAATTCTACAAAGCTAATGCTTACCTTGCGGACATTGCGTGCGGCTTGTATTCAATCGCTACAAACCCAAACGAACGCAACCAGCTTGCCGACGTGCAAGAAAATATCTTGCGGGACAAAAACGGAAAGGAAACATCCCTAGGGATGCACATAATATGCACCGAAAGCGCAATCCGTAAGGTAGCCGCCGGATACCTTGTCCAGGACAATGGCAAAACAATACCAGGCGCAGGGGATGCAATGGCTGAACTTGCACGAATTGTAAACCCTATTTTGTCGGGGATAACTACTCCACCGCGAGTATATGCAAGCTACAGAGCTATAGATGCACAGGGGCAACCAATAGAGTTATTACTCCAAGGAGACCCAATCCGCATATATGAAGCCAAGCGCATGACCAAAAACACCACAGAAAAATTGTATTCAGTCTTTTTAGACAACCGCTTTTTCCCTGTTTTTTGGGATAATGGCTTTGCAACTGCAAATGACTCTTTTATCTGGCAAGTAGCCGGATTGACGGCGATGCTAGACTATGGACGCCAAAAATATATTGAATGGTCAAAAGAACACCGCCCCGAACAAGTTACTTTCCCGAATACGTTAGAAGCAAGGCGCATTATGCACACGGTAAACGCGGCCTACGGCTTAAAATACTTTGCACCGGGTATAGTGAAAACTAATTCCCTAGGTAGAACCAACGTAATACTAAGAAGACAAGCCCTTGATAGCCTTGTCCCGCGAGGCGTAAGAAGGGAAGAAGGAAAAAAAACGTTCTACAACTATAAAACTTGTAGCCAGCATATAGCCTTGTGCGGACGTTATATGTATAAGGCAATGGAAAACACAGGCTTACTTGAAACAATTAAACAAGATGAAACCTTACGCAGTAAAATACTAATCCCTGCAATGAACAAAGGCGCGGAATTTCCCGATGAATACCCGGAAGCTGTTTACATAAAACTAGATGGCTCGATTAAGTACCTAGGGGGATAAACTAAAAATCTATGATACGGATTTCGGTTCCCCATGATACGGATTTCGGTTATTTAGGGCGTCTATGATACGGATTTCGGTTCCCCATGATAC
>MWBL01000144.1 GCA_002069015.1 Firmicutes bacterium ADurb.Bin300
GAGGGGGTTGCCACGCCGCACTCAATCCGGCTGAGCATATTCCGCGTAATCCTGTCCCCCGCAAGCTGCTTTTGGGTCATGACCTTTGCTGTGCGGATGCACCTGATTTTCTCGCCAATCCGCATCTTTCCGGCTCCTTTCGTTTTTGTATGGGCGCCGGCCGGGCTTCCGCTCAGCACCCTTTTCCGTATACTTCCAGCCCCGGTCTTATTATATCAGATAAAGCCACATATATCAATATTTTTTCTTTTTTGAGTTATGTCCTTTATTCCGATGCGGTTTTCTGGTATAATATAGTTGGCGTTGATATTGCAATAAAGGGATTCGGTAAAATGATTTAATAATGAGATTGTCAAACTGTTTAATATATATTCAAAAAAATAAAAAAACAAGAAATTGTTGCGCTTCTATCTGATTATTTAAGCCAGTACAAATCGTGGGAAGAACTCAAAGGGAGTCCCAATGAAAAATACTATACACTCACCTACTATACGCAGGTCATAGCTTGCCTCAATTTTTATAACGAAGATTTTAAACCGTTTTTAGAAAAAGCGTATGAAAGCTTTGAGGATATTCTAAATACTGAAGATAAATCAAAATACGAAGATGGAACATCCCCCTTGTTGGATTCTTGGGAGCAGCTTAATAAAACCTCGTTCAAAATACAGTCAAGCAACTGTTGCAATTAATAATTACATAATTCAGATGGTCAATGCAGGAAATATAAATTAGCACTGTACTGTAATGAGATAATCAAACCTTATAATTTACGCTATGGGGATTGTTATAATAGTAAAATAAAATTTGCCCGGGATAAAGCATAAGCACTTTGCCCCTGTATCCAACACTCTATCAGAAAAAGCACTTCAAGTAATAGGGTTTATTACGATATTGTATAATACAGGAAAGACCAACACAGAGGAGATTTTATGGACAGCAATCTTTTGCGGGAAACATACACTTCAGGTGGCGACAAATGAGCACGCTTGTACTTAAGCTTATCGCATGTCTTGCGATGCTGATTGACCATATCGGCTATTTTTCAAGATTCGGCTTTGCCCAGTACGGGGATATTATGCGTGCCGTCGGCCGCATTGCCTTTCCGATTTATTGCTACCTGATAGCCTTCGGGTATAGGAAAACCAGTAATAAATACAGGTATCTTGTGCGCCTTTTGGTACTCGGCATAATTTCGGAGGCGCCATACCACTACTGCTTTTTGGGGCGGGTGTCCTTTTTCTCCTTTAACAACGTCTACTATACCCTCTCGCTCGGCCTGCTTGGTCTGATTCTATTTGACCTGATGCTAAAATCCGGCAATGTGATAAAATATCTCTCCCCGCTGCCGGTGGCACTGGCGTCGTTTACCGCGCAACATCTGGGGACAGATTACGGCGCCGAGGGCGTGCTCCTCATATTCTTCTTTTACCTTGCCGGGTCAAATAAACCGGCCCTCTCGGCCTCTTGCCTTGTCTTTGCCGC
>MWBL01000145.1 GCA_002069015.1 Firmicutes bacterium ADurb.Bin300
TCTGTCGTAAAAGCCCGCGAGGCTAAAGCGGAGAATGAGAAGATTTTACGTGAATTTGGTATTCGTATTGAATAATTCCACTTGACTTTTCAAAAAATTTTAGGATACTTGTTGTTAGTTGAGGATGATATGAGGATAAAAACTTAGGTCATCCACTACTACTTCAAAACAAAACATATACAATAAAACATATAAAATAACATGGCTCTAGGTAATAATAACTCGTTTGGCGGCGGTCCTCTCATTTTCCTCACTCCTCGTAATAAAGACGTGAAGGGTGAAAAGGTTAAGCCTTATTTTTCGGTTTCCCGCGTTGGTGAAGACGGAAAAATCGCTCAGACTACGGAACAGGTAACTTCGGTTTCGGGCGATCTTATCAAGGCTGATTATAAGGAACGCGACGTTAAGACAAAGGCGGGAACAACGGAAAAGCGCAAGTCCGTTGCTTTGTATCTTAAGGACTCTCAAGCTTCTGAGACGTATCATGTTGATATTAGCTTCAGTATTGCTGGGCGCAGTCTCTTCAACGCGCTCGCCACCCTCGGCGATAGCGGTTCTTTTGAAGACGTTGAGATTTCCGTTTATGAGAACCGGAAGGGTTTTGAGGTTTTTGGTCTCAAGCAGGGCGGTCAACAGGTTAAATGGAAGTACAACCTTGATGAGCTTCCCAAGGCCGACCCGATTAAGGATAAGAAGGGTAATTTGATTAAGAATGATTATTCTGAGATTGACGAGTTTTTCCTTATTGAAATTAATAAGATTTCAGAAAAGCTTGGCGGTTCCAAGAAGAAGTTGGAACAAGAGTCAACTAAGAATACGCCGGAAAAGACGAGTGCTCCAACGCCTTCTTCTAATGGAAATGTCGATGACGCTTCGGACATTCCGTTCTAATGGAGAGTTTTGTAAACAAACGAGTTAAGTAACAATATAAAAGCCACGGGCCTCAGATGTTGGCTCGTGGCTTTTCTTCATAAACAGAACTTATGTCGCGTAAAAAAATCCTTCTTCAAACAAATTCCCCGTTTCTAAAAACCGGACTAGCTATTAATGGGCGCAATCTAGCAAAGTATCTTGTTAAGACCGGGAAGTATGATTTTGTTTATTATTGCACAAATAATATACTTGCGACAGACCCGAACTTGGCGCGCCTCCCCTACAAAGCTTACGGCTGTATTCCCGCCGATCAAAATATAATCAATCAGATTAACGCCAACCCCATTGAGGCACGGGCTATCTCTTACGGCTCTTACTTTATCGACCAGATTATTAAGGAAGAAAAACCCGACATTTATCTCGAATCCGACGATATTTGGTCTTCGAGTGGTTACACAAACAAGCCTTGGTTTAACAAGATTCATTCAATTTTTCACAAGACCGTCGATTCCGTTCCGGTTCTTGATGAGGCTTATTCTCAAGCTAGGGCGACTCCCAATTATTTCGTTTGGGCTGATTTCGCCGCGAAAGAAATGCAGAAGCGCGA
>MWBL01000146.1 GCA_002069015.1 Firmicutes bacterium ADurb.Bin300
ATCGTGTCGGTCGTTGTGCGCGAACCTGTTGGGCTTCACCGAACATTCGAGGGCAAAGTACGGCAGTGTAATGTTTTAATGCTTTATAATATCGGCAAACGGCGGTATACCGTGCATAAAAGCGGCAGACAGTTTGATTTGAACGAACACGAAATACTGTATATCCCCCAGTATGCCGAATACAGCTTCGATATACTTGATTGCTCCGGTCAGGCGGCAGATTACGCTCTTGCCGTCAATTTTTGTATGCAGGATGAAAACGGCGAGCCGGTCTGCTTGGGAGAAGAACCGAGGGTGCTTACTGCCGACCGTCTGTCACATTATTTTTCGCTGTTTACACGGCTTGACAAGGCATGTGATGTCAGCAAAACCGGACTTATGTATCAAAAATCCCTGCTGTATTCGCTTTTGTATGAAATATTAACCGAAACACGCGCCAATGAAACAAAGGGTAATCCGTACAGCATAATCGCTCCGGCAATCGACTTAATAGAGAATACCCCGCAAAACGATATTCCGGTGCCGGTTATGGCAAAGCAGTGTAAAATAGGCGAAACGCGATTCCGTCAACTCTTTTTGCAGTATTCGGGCGGAATTTCTCCCGTTGAATACCGCAACCGCCTGCGTATAGACAGGGCGGAAAAGTTAATTAAAACAGAGCTTGTCACGGTGGAATATGCGGCTTCGGCGGTCGGCTTTCGCGACCTTTCTCATTTTTACCGGCTTTATAAAAAATATAAGGGCGAAACTCCCTGCAAAAACGGCAAAGCTTCGGTTTGAAAAATCGGAATAATGCCGATAAAAGTGTTGAAAAAGCAAGTATAAGTGTTGATTTGACTATTGAATCCTTTGATTTGCGATATTATAATGACAGTAAAAACAACCGCTGATAATATGCGGATTTTCAGTGTTTCAAACAAAATACACAGTCAAAAAGGAGCGCAATGGTATGAAAAAAGAACTTACGGCAGAAATGGTGAAAAATCAAGCCAAGGCACTTGGCGCCGACCTTTGCGGTATCGCATCGATGGACCGCTTTGAAGGTGCGCCGAAGCAGTTTGACCCCCGCTATATTTTCCCAAAGGCAAAAAGCTGTATTGTGCTTGCTTTCCGTATTCCGAGAGGTTATTTCCGCGGAGTTGAGGAGGGTACATATTTTGCTTCCTATACCGGACTCGGATACGGCAACATCAATCAGGTCGTAAGTACGCTTACGCTCCGATATCTTGCCTGTTATCTGGAGGATTTCGGTTGGGAGGCGGCTCCCGTTCCGAACATATATATGGGAAATGCGGTCAGATTTGATACGCAAAAATACGACCCGTCATGCAGTATCCCGGTAAAAGAGGGCTTGCCGAGTCCGGATATCCTTGTCGATTTCCGTGTGTGCGCCTTTGCCGCCGGA
>MWBL01000147.1 GCA_002069015.1 Firmicutes bacterium ADurb.Bin300
TGAAGTTCAGGGTGTTGCAAAGCTTCTCAGGGCATGCTCAACAACGGTAGCAGAAGGCATGGTTGTTAATACAAACACTAAACGCGCCGAAAAATGCAGAAAAATTGCGCTTGAGCTTCTTATGAGCGACCACGAGGGAGACTGTGTTGCTCCGTGTTCGCTGAATTGTCCTGCAGGAACCGACTGTCAAGGTTATGTAAATATGGCGGCAAAGGGAGATTACTTAAATTCAGTCAGAATAATAAAAGAAAAAATCCCGTTGCCCGCTTCAATAGGCAGAATTTGTCCTCACCCTTGTGAGACGGCTTGCAGAAGGCAGCTTGTAGAGCAGCCTATATCAATTGCTTATATTAAAAGCTTTGTTGCCGATAAGCTGCGCGAAAGGGGAGAGTCATACCTTCCCAAAAAACAAAAGACTACAGGGAAAACCGTAGGAATTATCGGTGGAGGACCGGGCGGTCTTACGGCGGCATATTACCTTGCACTTAAAGGTCATTCTGTCACGGTTTATGAGGCTATGCCGAAAATGGGAGGAATGCTTCGTTACGGAATACCCGAGTACAGGCTCCCTAAGGCGGTACTTGACAGCGAAATAGCCGAAATAGCCTCCTTGGGCATTAAAATGAAAAACAATATGAAAATCGGCAGGGATATATCTCTTGCACAAATACGCGAAAAACATGACGCCGTAATAATTGCTATAGGAGCATGGAAAAGCGGAAAAATTATGGTTGAGGGAGAAACCCTCGAGAACGTATATGGCGGAATAGCTTTTCTGCTTCAAGTTGCTCTGGGTAAGCCTCCTTATATCGGTGAAAAAACCGCTGTTGTAGGCGGTGGAAATACGGCAATGGATGCGTGCCGCACCGCCGTAAGGCTCGGAGCTAAAGAAGTCAGTGTTATTTACAGGCGCTCGCGTGAGGAAATGCCCGCTGAGAATATTGAAATTGAAGAGGCAAAGGAAGAAGGCGTTGTTTTCCGTTTTCTTCGCACCCCCTTAAAAATAACAGAGACGGGTGGAAAGGTATCAGGCGTAAAGCTTCAAGTTATGCGTCTTGGTGAGGTTGACTCAAAAGGACGACGCACGCCCGAGCCTGTTGAAGACAGCTTTGAAACCTTAAAGCTTGACAGCATTATTATTGCTGCAGGGCAAAAGAACGACAACACAGGCTTTGAAGAAGTAAAAACAAACAAATACGGTTGCATTTCTGCAGACGAAAAAACCTTTATGACTAATTTAGAGGGCGTCTTCGCCGTTGGTGATGCTGTAAATAACGGGGCGGATATAGCAATTTCGGCAATAGGGGAGGCAGAAAAGGCGTCAAGAATAATTGACGGTTATCTTAACGGCTTGGAATTATC
>MWBL01000148.1 GCA_002069015.1 Firmicutes bacterium ADurb.Bin300
CTTTACGCGCTTGAATCCATTTAGCTTTTCGCAGACAGCTTAATTTACTCTAAACGTGATATCTATATAATGTCTACTGAACAACCAAAAAACCCATATAATTACTGACAAAAACGCAATAATGTGGTATAATAAGAGCAATGAAAAAGGGCAAATGAGCAAAAAAGCTTACACATAACGGAGGACACGATGTACAAAAAGCGTGACGGTCAGATAGGAATAGAGGATTTTGGACAGGAAGCCGGAGTTAAACTCAGTCCGGATAACCGCTGGGTAAAGAAATCGGAGACCATACCGTGGAACGAGATTGAGGAGAAGTATGCAAAGCTTTTTAAGGGAAAGAGCGGCAACGTGGCAAAGCCGTTGCAGCTTGCGTTAGGCGCTCTGATAATACAATCCGAGAGAGGTATATCCGACGAGGAAACGGCATTGCAGATAATGGAAACCCCGGCTCTGCAATACTTTTGCGGTTTGCCGAAATACGAGGAGAAGCTGCCCTTTGATCCTTCGCTGATGGTGCATTTCCGCAAGCGCCTGACAAAGGAAATAATGATAGAAATCAACGAGTTGGTTATTGATAAAGCCCTTGGAAAAGGCGGTGACACTGACACTGATAATGACAATGACAATCAAAACGGAGGAACACTGATTGTAGACGCTACCTGTGCTCCGCAGAACATCAAATATCCGCAGGACGTAGAACTGCTTAACGAAGCACGGGAGAAGACCGAGGAAATAATAGATAATCTGCATGAAAAGGCAGGAGGCGACAAGCCCCGCACATATCGGGAAAAGGCGCGCAGGGATTATCTGAAAACCGTACGCAAGCGCAAAAAGACGAAAAAAGAAATAAGGAAAGGGATAGGCAAGCAGCTTGGATACCTTAGGCGTAACCTTGAACACATCGAACGGTATATACAAGAGGGACTGAAATGTGATTTTATACTTTTAGAAACCCTCAAGCGGTTATATGAACAACAGCTTTTTATGCACCAAAACCGTGTTCACAGCGTACCGAACAGAATTGTCAGTATATCGCAACCACACGTAAGACCGATTGTCAGGGGGAAAGCAAAGGCACCGGTGGAGTTCGGGGCAAAGCTTGATATAAGCGTAGCGGAAGGCTTTACGAGAATAGAGCATATATCCTATGAAGCCTACAACGAAGCTGAGAACCTGCAAGACATTATTGAGCGGTACCGAGAGCGGGAAGGGCACTACCCGGAGCGTGTGCTAGCTGATAAAATCTACCGCAACCGCGACAATTTATCTTTCTGCAAAGAGCGTGGCATACGGCTTTCCGGTCCGGCTCTCGGCAGACCGAAAAAGGACGTGACACGCGACAAAAAA
>MWBL01000149.1 GCA_002069015.1 Firmicutes bacterium ADurb.Bin300
GTTTATGAAATGGGGTATGACCTCCTCTATGGTTAGCGCAGAAATAATCTCCGATATGATTACGGGAAGAAAAAATAAAAACGCCGAGGTTTTCTCGCCGCAAAGATACTCCGTAAACGATGTTAAGCAAACCTGCGTAGATGAGGTAAAATCTATTAAATGCCTTATTAAAGAACCTCTTGCTCCCGCTCCCGTCACCCTATCCGATTTATCGCCCGGTCATGGAAAAATTGTTTCGGATAAAGACGGAAAAAGAGGAGTATATAAGGATTTTGACGGCACTGTTTATGTAGTTGATATAAAGTGTCCGCATCTCGGCTGTCAGCTCGAATGGAACCCGGATGAAAAGTCATGGGACTGCCCTTGCCACGGCTCGCGGTTTGACTATCGGGGAAAGCTCATTGACAATCCCGCTCAGAAGGATTTAAAAGGGAGGACTAAATGACCAATAATCTGAAATACGAAAAATCACCTTACCTACTTCAACATGCGCAAAACCCCGTCAATTGGTATGCGTGGGGAGACTCCGCGTTTATTGACGCAAAAAATGATGATAAACCGATATTTTTAAGTATAGGCTATTCAACCTGCCACTGGTGCCACGTTATGGCCGAGGAATCGTTTGAGGATAAGGAAATTGCCGAAATACTCAATAAACACTTCATTTCCGTAAAGGTAGACAGAGAGGAAAGACAAGATATTGATTCGGTTTATATGTCGGTTTGTCAGGCTATGACAGGCTCAGGCGGCTGGCCGCTGACAATAATTATGACTCCTGAAAAAAAACCGTTTTTTGCAGGAACATATTTTCCCAAAATATCTCGCTGCGGTAAGCCCGGGCTTAAAGAGCTCTTAAAAAAAACAGCCCTGCTTTGGGAGTCTGAGCGGCAGCTTCTTATCAAAGCCGGCGATGATATGGTTACTTATATTCAACATAAGCCGACAGATAAGCCAACAAAATCATTCAAGGAACTTATACGGGAGGGCTATGAGGGTCTGCTTATGCTTTGGGATAGCCATTACGGAGGGTTTGGGCTTTCCCCAAAATTCCCGACCCCCCACAATCTGATGTTTTTAATGGATTACTCCCTGCTGTATAAAAACGAGAGGGCTCTGGAAATGGCGGAAAAAACGCTTGACTGTATGTTCAGGGGCGGAATATTTGACCATATAGGCGGCGGTTTTTCGCGGTATTCTACCGATGAAAAGTGGCTTGTGCCTCATTTTGAGAAAACCTTATACGACAACGCACTGCTTGCTCAAGCTTATCTTGAGGCGTTCAGAATTACAAACGAGCCCCTTTATAAAAGAGTGGCGGAAAAAACGCTCAATTATATTTTGGAA
>MWBL01000150.1 GCA_002069015.1 Firmicutes bacterium ADurb.Bin300
GAAAACGGCCGTTCCCATATCGGGCTTGCCAATATTACCTCGCGACTTAAATCAATGATAAATGCCGATATCAGTATAAAAAGCCGTTTAGGTTACGGCACAACTGTTTTGATTACTATACCGAAAAACGATAAAAGCGTCTTAAGGGAGGATGGATTAAAATGAAGATTATGGCAGTTGACGATGAAAGGCTCGCATTAAGTGAGTTTAGGGATACCTGTAATGAAATTGAAGGAATAGAATCTATAGAAACCTTTTCTAACCCCATGGACGCGCTCGGATATGTCGCAACCGAAAAGATAGACGTGGCGTTTCTCGATATTGAAATGCCTATGGTCAGGGGAATAGAGCTTGCTGAAAGGTTAAAAAAGATAGACCCGAACATTAAAATAATATTCGTAACAGGATATGCGCAATATGCGTTTGACGCTTTCGGCGTAAACGCTGTTGATTACGTCCTTAAGCCTTATACCACAGATATGATAAGGCGCGCACTTGAAAAGGCATCTTTAATTAAGGACAAAGGAAAAGACCCGAAAATCACAGTGAAAACCTTCGGTTATTTCGATGTGTTTGTTCAAGGTAAACCGATAGTATTTTCGAGTGCAAAATCGAAGGAGCTTCTTGCTTTGTTAGTTGACCGAAAAGGCGGAGTCGTAAGCACAGAACAGGCAATTAACGTTTTATGGAATGACAGAGATTACGACGAAAAGGTTCAGTCTCTTTTCAGAAAAGTGTTGAAATCTCTGCGTGGCGCACTTGAGGATGTGGGAGTTAGTGATATTTTTATTGACAACCGTAACCAGAGAGCTGTTGACTCTTCAAAGTTTGCGTGTGATTATTACGATTTATTAAATAACAAAGCAGACGCCGAAAATGAGTATTTCGGGAAGTATATGACCCAGTACGAATGGGCGAGAGAAACCGAAAGAATGCTTGACGAGCTTGTGGAAAACAGAAAATGAGTAAAAGCAACGACCAAACTAAGCCTGAACGAGGTTCTTCAAGGTATCCCGACCATATTATGCTCAGCTTTTCAAAGGACCCGCATACTACCGCCGCCGTTACATGGAGAACAGACTTGTCCGTTCCGAACGGATATATTGAATTCAGAAGTGAAAAAAACGGTAAGCTTGAAAGAGTTGAAGCTATAAATAAGTATATTAAATCGGACATTGATGAAAGCTTTGTCCATTTTGCCGTACCCGAAAATCTTACCCCGGGTACAAAGTATTTTTATTCCGTCGGAAATGAGCAATACAGAAGCGGTGAGTTTTCCTTCAAAACGGAACCCGAAAATCTTACTAAATTTAAGTTTCTGATA
>MWBL01000151.1 GCA_002069015.1 Firmicutes bacterium ADurb.Bin300
AATTGACTCATACCTTACCATCATAGCAAGGGCAACTTCATTCACGGTAATTTCCGCGCCGCTACTGTTTGTAAAAGGTTTGCTTACTGTTATTTGTATATAGTCCGCTCCCTCGGCAGGCGCACTTACAAGAGCGTTTGTACCATAAAGCAATTGTCCGCTTCCGGAGCCGTTTAAAATAAGATTTTGCAGACCGTTATCGGCAAGCGTAACCGCGTTTGTACCGGAGCCGACTAAAATTCCGGCATAAGGGATAGCCTCTTCGGCGAAGAATGAATAATGAGTACCCGGTGAAATTACTTTAGAGCTAAGTGAAGCAGGGCTTGAGGTATAAGCCTGCACGGAATTACCGGAGTAACAGGTCATTCTCGTATGCAGAAGCTTGAGGAAGTTATCAAGCAGACATTTGCCTTTTTCGCTCCGGATTATTTCTCCGTTCCGCTCCACTTCAATTTGCAGTGAAATATTGTTGTTGTTAATATCAATTGCACTTATTACTTTTTTCATTCGTAATCCACCACTGTTCCAATACCGTTAAAAGTGTTGTTTAATACCGTTGTAATAACGCTTGAATCTGCAGTTATTCCAACGCTTTTTTCATTTGCGTCTTTATTTGAATTCTCAATTATTCCTGCAGTTAAAGTTTCTGTATTCAAAAGCTCCGTAACTGCTATTACTTCGTTTATATTATTTATAAGCAACTGGACAAGAACAGGACTTACAATCATATTACCTACGTAGAACGAAACAATATCACTAAGTCTTACCGTGCCCTTTGTATTGATGCTTTTTGCCTGTGCGTAATAAACAACGTTAGTTTCAAGGTTCTCAATTGTCATTTTATGGAACATAACCGATTCGGCGGAATAGCTCAGGTTATCCATTCCTTCGTCTTTGCCGGAGCGGATCTGGCTTGTAGCTGGAACTTTTGTTCCCCAAACGGCGTCGGCTGTTTTTGTAGATAAATCGATATTCCCGATTGTAAAATTGATAATCTCGAAGCTGTCCGCGTTCGGATCGATAACGGAAGATACAATAACATATTTCTTCCCGGCCGGGATTACAACCGGAGCCGATGCCCGTACTTCTTCGGGCAAATCGGTTATTGTAATTTCTTCTTCGTTATTCATCACAATAATTTCGTAAGGCGGGTTTTTAGCGCCTGCGCGTAAATTCAACTGAGGTTTGAATTTGCAGATGCCGAAGAACGCTTCAATATAACTTCCGTCGCTTTTGCCTAAATGCCTGTAAACTGCAAAGTATTTATCGCGGCAGCCTTCTTTTAAGAATTCAAGCAGATCCGCATCACTTTGCATAA
>MWBL01000152.1 GCA_002069015.1 Firmicutes bacterium ADurb.Bin300
ATCGCCCTTAAAAAAAGTTACCTCGTCAATCCATGAGTCCATGAGTTTTGCGGTGAGACTTCCGCCGATTTTATCATAGGCAAACATTCCCTCGGGAGTACTTTGGTAGGCAAGATGATACATCAGCCCCTCGGGGTGGTCGCTTAAATTGTGCCGACTGAGGAGTTCCTCTTCGGTCAGGGCGCGGTTCCATAGAAATATCTCTCCAATATCTCCGGACATATAACCCTCATGGAACCAGTCTGTGCCAAGATATGGGGGAGTCAGGTTTGTAAAGTGCAGGTATTCACAAAAATCCCTGACCTTCCTTTCGCAAAGCGGCTGCTCCTCCCGGCATTTTTCAATAATTCCGCCCTTCTTGTCAAATAAATAGAGTACTACCTTAAGTGTTTTTGTGTTGCCGTCGTATTGACGCGTAACGGCTGCTCGGTACCATTCGCCGTCGCAATATAAGCGGTCTGACTCAAGCGAAAACGAAGAATCCCCGTTCATTTCATAATATCGCACTTTACCTTTTGCCGTAATCTGCAATCGAAATGGGTTCGGCTCGACCTTTGTATTGCGATAATTATCAATAAGCGGCTGAAGAGAGGCGCTGGATGTCCGAAACCACACCTCTATGGTATCCGGTAGCTGGAAAAAGTTATGCGAGAGAGCCGCACAGTTGTTGCCGCTAAATGACATGTAAGTCCCCGAATATGCAGGGCCGGTTCCTTGAGTGTCATAGATTTCTTTGCCGTTGGTCGTTTTACCGTCATATTTACTGTCCATACTGGTCTCCTCGCCGGTTATAATATCTTTTAATGTGTATGTTATCAACCTTGTTTGTTCCGCTCGCAAAGAAAAAGCCAATATAACTATCATTTCCGATTATCTTGGCAGGCGTAAACAGAAACGAAAGCAAAAAAACTGCGGACAAAAGAGTTTTTATTATACCGCCTTCGAAAATATAATTATACAATCTTATAATAACACTTGTACAGGTGCATTAAAATACCAATAAATCGCTTTCATATGTATAAATGTCCACTATATTTCGTTATAGGGAACAAGAAATGCCCCTTAAAAAGCGTCTGATTGCAAAATGTTCAATTTAGCATAAAACATCATGTAATACAGGCTGATTTTTGGCGGTCATTCATAATGCAGAGAGAACAATATGAGAATTCAGGGCAAAACAGGGTCGGTTGACAGGGTCCTGTGTTACATGTTAAAATTTCACCTGAAAAGGAGGTGATATAAATGCGACGACGGTATTTGAGACAATATTATGACGGAAGTCGCGTGATTTTTTTTAACGAGCCGAAGGAGCCCGATA
>MWBL01000153.1 GCA_002069015.1 Firmicutes bacterium ADurb.Bin300
CCCGCCGAAGGTTCTTTTCCAGCTGGTATAATTAATTCTTTCGGTTGTAAAGGGGGGCTCGGTCTCAACCTTTGTATAGGTTATAACATCCCCGTCAGCGTCCGTCTGTGTGTTCCCTAAACCGTCAGTAAGAGGCACTTCAACGACCTTTGTGGTTGGAGGCTTTTTAGAAGTTGTTTTACCATTATTAGGATAAGTCGGTCTTACTACAACAATCTCGGTAACAGCATTGCCGTCCTTGTCGGTTACAGCCTTTCCGTCTTTGTCGGTGACGGGGATTGCAACAGACACATCGTTGTATCTTATTGTTGTCAGGGCATTGCCGTCCTTGTCGGTTACAGCTACACCGTTTTCGTCAGTTACCGTTATAACCTCGGTCTGGGGCATTACGGTTATTTCTTCCCCGTTGGCGTCTGTAACGGGATTTCCGTACTCATCCGTAACAGGTACTCCCCCGTTTGGCTTTTTACAGCCGGCGATTCCAACACACAACACAAGAATAAGAATTGCAGATATTATTATTTTATTAGTGTTTTTCAAAAAAAACACCTCCGCGAAAAATTAAGTTTTTAAGTTTTAATGTAAGCGTATATGTTTCCTTATAAATACTATCATACTTTAAGGAGTAATTCAACGGTGATTTTAAAAAAGGAGCAAAAATTTTCATTGATATTATTGTTCGATTGTGATACAATTTGTTCATATACCTGCTCGAAGCTCTGAAGCAGGGCCGCCGGTAGGAAAATCTTAATAGTAAGGCAAAAGAAGGACTTTATCCGTCGACGCCTTAAAGGAGGAAAAATATTGAAAGCATATAATGCGGGCAACATTTTGAATATTGCGGTTGCGGGACATGGAAGCAGAGGAAAAACATCGCTTTGTGAAGCAATGCTTTATGTTTCGGGCGGCATAGACAGGCTCGGAAAAGTAACCGACGGCAACACGGTTATGGATTTTGACAGCGAGGAGAAGCGAAAAGGAGTATCAATTTCCACCGCTGTTGCGCCTGTTGAATGGAAGGGTAAAAAAATTAATCTTATTGACACTCCCGGATTTTTTGATTTCGCAGGTGGAGTAAGCGAAGGCGTACGCGCTGCGGAGAGTGTTCTTATAGTAACGGCAGCAAGCACGGGGATTGACGTCGGAGCAGAAAAAGCTGTAAAAGCCGCCGATTCGCGCTCAATTGCCAAATTATTCGTCGTAACAAAAATGGATGCGGAAAATGCGGATTTTTATAAAGCGTTTGAAGCTCTTAAAGCAGAATACGGCTCGAAAATGTGTCCTGTTATCGTTCCGGTTATGGAAGGCGCC
>MWBL01000154.1 GCA_002069015.1 Firmicutes bacterium ADurb.Bin300
TTTTCATAGAACTATTTTATTTTTCCCCTTAGGGTATTCAAATTGCTCCTTGAGCCGAGAATGCCAGAGAAACACAATAACGCAGAAAAAGCCTGCAATACAAAGGATTTTGAATACCCCTACAGGGCAAATCCCTTGTATTGCAGGCTTTTTGATACGAATAATAAAAAGATTGACCGCAACATTGTATCAATGCTACGGTCAATTTTTGGTGGACCTGGAGGGGTTCGAACCCTTGACCTCCGCGTTGCGAACGCGGCGCTCTCCCAGCTGAGCTACAAGCCCGTATATATCTTTACAGCGGGTTGATTATAACACTAAAAAATCGGTTTGTCAATAATAATTGACTTGAAAACCCGCTAATAGTATGATACACTTATATAAAATGGGCGAAAAGCCAATTCTTGCCTGAAAGGAGTAATTAGGTGAAAAAAATACTGTCTTTTATTCTTGTTTTCACTTTTATTTTAGGAGGGATTATTATGACATCCTGCGAAAATAACAACACCGATACCTCGGAGGAATCAAAGAAGGACATTTCCGACGAAATATCCGACGAAACTTCCGACGAAACATCCGGCACACCCGGCGAAAATGACAACCTTGCCTATCATGCTCCCTATTTTTACGACTGCGGCATTATAATAACCGGTGACAATAATCTTGTGTTTCTTACCGACGGTGACGACAATACCTTTGCCGAACTTACCACCAGCCTTGACAAGGGTAACGGCTATACCATAACCGCCACCGACTGGTCGGGAAAAACCCACAACCTCACCATTGACAATACCACCGCCGCCATATCCGTTGACCTGGGTTTTATGTCGGAAATAACCGGTTTTGAAGTAACCTTCGGGGAATACTCCGGCGAAAAATGCGACATATTCTACTCCACCGACGGATATAACTTCTCTTTTTATGCCGGCAGCTACGGCGTTTATGAAGACGGCAAACTTTCCGACAGCCTTAGCATTACCGCCAAAGCGGTTATGTTTGTGTTCCCTGTTTCCTACGATAAAACCATTAAAATCGGAGAAATAAGGATTAAGGGAGACCGTCGGCACAACCGTACCCTTCTGACTGCCGGAGCTTCCTATGAAATTATCGGCACGGTTACAAAGAAATACCCCGAACTTGAAAACGGATATAAGCTCACCGACGGTAAAACTTTTATTACCGACGGCGACGAGGCCCTTTTGGGCTTTGTAACCCCGACTCAGACGGTTTCCTACGGCAGCGCTATTGTTATCGACTTGGGGGACGTCAAGAATGTGTCGGAGGTTTACTTCGGTTTGTACATTACCTCC
>MWBL01000155.1 GCA_002069015.1 Firmicutes bacterium ADurb.Bin300
AGTAGTTAAATAACGCATTAAAATTTCAGACCTCTGGGAAAACTTGAGGGATGAGAGATATGTTAAACAGAGAAGGACGAAACAAAGCAAAAATCATAAAGACGTGCCGTCAAAGGAAGAAACGCGGGAGAGGCGTCAAAAATTCGGCGAACTTCTGCAAACAGACGCAACGCCTTTTGACTGGTTCCAGACGGGCGAAAATTTATTTGTTCATTTTATTAGACAGATTTGAAGAAAACAAAGTAATATACAGGGAGGATATTAAGGAATTGAGTTTGGAAGTATCTGAAAACGATGCTACAGAATATCTATGCAAGCAAGAGGAAAAAGCTTTATCTGAACACATGCCTCAATTAAAGCTTCTTGAAAAGAGGTCAATAGTAATAATTATTGTTATTATTTTAATGTTAACGGGAATGCAAGTTATCATTGATCAAATGATATATTCACATCTTAATACACAACACAAAAACAGCATAACAGAAACAATGATGAATTCATTTTCAGAGAAAAAATCAAATAAACAAAAATAATAAAAACAAGCTGTTTAGATGTGTTAAAAAAAGTGTTAGAAAGCTGCTAAAAAACAGGGGAAATCAGAGTAAAAAAGAAACCCTGTAAACAGCCAAAAATGGCATATTTACAAGGCTTTCAAGGTTGGCTCCCCCTGTTGGGCTCGAACCAACGACCCTGCGGTTAACAGCCGCATGCTCTACCGACTGAGCTAAGGAGGAATATGGAGGGTTTGCACAAATTGTGCGCACCCCTTTTGTGGAACCTCACTATAGTTCTTCCGGTGTAAAAGCACTACGCTTTCACTACCGACTGAGCTAAGGGGAGGAATATTCCCGGAAATGCAGTATCGCGTTTCCGGATTTGTGTCGGCATCGTCCTATCTTCCCGGACGGCTGCCCGTCAAGTATTTTCGGCACTAATGAGCTTAACTACCGTGTTCGGTATGGGAACGGGTGGGACCTCATTGCTATAGACACCGACTATATAAACGCTACTTACGTTTATTTGTATTGGTGACCCGTACGGGATTCGAACCCATGTTGCCGGCGTGAGAGGCCGGAGTCTTAGGCCACTTGACCAACGGGCCACAATTGGTACACCTTCAGGGATTCGAACCCTGGACACCCTGATTAAGAGTCAGGTGCTCTACCAACTGAGCTAAAGGTGCGTTTCCGTACAGGACAATAATCAAGCTTCTTAAACGAACCTAAAGGGACTCATGTGCCCTGAAAACCGAATAAAGAAAGGAAGCTAACCAAAGATATGGTCAAGCCCTCGACCTAT
>MWBL01000156.1 GCA_002069015.1 Firmicutes bacterium ADurb.Bin300
TCCTGTTATTTTAGAATCCGGAAATCAGACAGCCGGAAATACTTCAATAGTGTTTGTAAACGGTTCGTTTACCGGAGTTCAAAATATCATTATTACGCAGTTAGATCCGAATAATCCGCCGTCGTTTACCGGTGTTGCCGGTAAAGCTGCCGAAACGGATTATTTCGTAGCTTTGTATTTGATTGAGCCTGAGGGACTTGTGGTAGATCCGAAAGCTACGTTAACATTGTATTACGGAGATGTAAGCTCTTCAAAACTATTTATGAAATACAGAGATCCCGATACCGGGAAATGGATAACTATTACAGACAACGTTGTTATAGATACAAATATGAAAACAATTTCAGCAAGAATCGGAAGATTGGGATATTATGCTGTATCAACTCAGGGCGTAACGCCTGACAACGATTACAGACCGGTAAAGAGAGTCGTTATAATGAGGCAGGATACGTTTAAATTTGAAAATATGAATGACGGCGATAAATTAAAAATATTTAACATAAACGGTAAAAAAATAAGAGAAATAACGTCAAGAGGCGGATATGCGGACGGCTTTGAATGGGACGGAAGAAAAGACGGCGGAGACTGGGCAGAAAGCGGAACTTATATTTACCAGCTTAAAATTCAGGGGAAAGGTAAACTTATAAGCGGCACGATAGCTTTTGTAAAATAGGAAATTACGATGATAAAGAAAATAACCGTATTATCACTTTTAATAACAGTGGCGGCCTTTGCAAGATTAGACGGTGCTTTTGAAAGTATGTACTGGGGAGTAAGACCTCTGGCGATGGGCGGAGCTTTTACTGCCGTTGCAAACGATGTAAATGCTCCTCTTTATAACGTTGCCGGTATCGCAAACCTTTCACAGAGACAAATTTCTTTAACGGCATCAAGACTGTTTACGGGACTTGAAGGCGTTGAAATAGGCACAAATTACTTCGGCTATACTCAGCCTCTTTCTATGAAAACTGCCAAATACGGAGTAATGTCTTTTGCGTGGGCAAGTTTATCAAGCCCGGGTCTTAGCAGAGAAGATACTTTTAATATAGGATATGCCAGATATTTAAACGATGTTTTTAATCTGGATACAAATATAGTAAATTTAACGGCCGGATTAAATTTAAAGTATTTGAGACACGAATATAATTTTTCTTTAAGCAACAGCACCGGTCTTCCTTCTTCAAAAGGAGGATTAACGGCTGATATAGGAATGCTTGCGCAATTTACAAACGGGATAAGCGTCGGATACAGCAGTAAATATTTAACGTCTCCCGATATAGGTTTTGTTTATG
>MWBL01000157.1 GCA_002069015.1 Firmicutes bacterium ADurb.Bin300
GACGATGAATGAAATTAGGACTTTTGAAAATGAGCAGTTCGGTTCAATCCGAACAAAAATGATTGACGGAGAACCGTGGTTTGTAGCAAAGGATGTGGCTCTTGCACTCGGTTATAAAAACTTCCGAGATGCAATAAAAAAGCACGTTGATGATGAAGATAAGGGAGTCGCAAAATGCGACTCCCTTGGTGGAATGCAAAGTCTTGCAACAATAAACGAAAGTGGTTTATACAGCCTAATACTATCAAGCAAACTTCCGTCGGCTAAAGATTTCAAGCATTGGGTTACAAAAGAGGTTCTCCCGTCTATCCGCAAGTACGGAGCTTACTTTACCGATGAAACGCTCGACAGGGTTATGGAGAACAGCTCCGAAGCCGAAACGCTTTTCAAAAAGCTCAAAGCGGAAAAGCTCAAAAACAAAGAACTGGAAGAAACCGTTTCTGCTCTTGGCGATAAAGCCGATTATTATGATGAGGTTCTCCAGAGCGAAAAGCTCATTCCGATGACCGTCATTGCAAAAGATTACGGAATGTCGGCTACAAGGCTTAACGGTATTCTGAATGCCTTTCGTATTCAGTACAAGCTCAGAGGTACTTGGTGTTTATACGCTCCATATCAGAATATGGGACTGACAAAAACAAAAACAATGCCCGTTCCTCATTCCGAAACAGGCAAAACATTCATAATAATGTATTGGACGGAAAAAGGACGAGCGTTCCTTTATGATTTCCTGAAAGAACAGAACATTTTCCCGCATTCGGAGCTAATTCAACCATAGTTCAATCGTGCGGCGGTTATATACAGACTGTCGCATTTTACATAAGTCCATAAAATGTTGCGAGAAACGCTGCAAATGGACTTGACATTAACGCTTTAAAGTGCTAAAATGGAGGTAATATAGTATGACACAGATTGATAGCAAAACGGGTATTTTTCTTATGCTGAAAGTACTTCGTAAGCACGATGTCATAAATGAGGACACATACAAGAACATAATCAAACACGAATTCAAAAATTTCGTATTAGACTGAGGAGGTACATATAATGTTAGGTTTTTTATCTCTTGACCGTAACCGTCCGAGAAAGGTAGTGTTTTACGGACGAGTATCCACAGAACACGAAGCGCAGCTCTCTGCACTTGAAAACCAAATGCAATGGTATGAGGATATTGCAAAGCGTTATCCGAACTGGACTGTCGTTGATAAGTATATCGACGAGGGTATCACAATGCTCATCAAGCAGAGCATGACGAGTACAAC
>MWBL01000158.1 GCA_002069015.1 Firmicutes bacterium ADurb.Bin300
TCTAAATCGTCGTAATCAACTTTCCCGGATTTGTTCACATCTCTTGTTAAAGTGAATATTTTGCCCTTTGTAATAGCTTTTTCTTCATCATACTGTGGATAAGCACTTTCAAACAATGTCATTTGATGATACTGCTCATACTTGGCTTTTTTTGATACCATAGAATAGCTTGTACTAATCAGTTTTTTCAAACCAAGCATTTCAAAATTCTGTGCAAAAAAACGTGTAAAATTTGACCATTCCGGGTCATCACAAGGGCATAATACAACCTTATCTCTAAACGCTTCAGGGTTATATTCAAGGTAAGCATTTACCTCTTTTTGTATGTACTCATACAGCGTGTAAAATTCATCATTTTGTTGTTTTCGCGCATTAAGCAAAGCGTCATTTGCCATTATTTCTTACCCCCGTCAGCGGTTATTTCCACAATATCGTCAAGCCCACATTCAAGGGCGGTACTAATCTTTGCAAGGGTTTCCATAGAAACAGGCTCGTCCTTGCCCATTTTGGCAAGCATATTCGTGCTAATGCCCGCCAACTTTCGCATTTTGGTTTTTGTTATTTTGCGGTCTATCAGTATTTTCCATAGCTTGTTATAGCTGAAAATCATAAGGCAAGCCCTCCTGCGTACACTACTACATGAAATAGTATAGCACAAGAGGGCTTGCAATTCCAACATTATATTGTGAACCGTGATATTTTATTTTTACCGTCATTGCCTTGCTCTGCGGCTGCAATACAGCGTCAAGTCCTCGTTATACCCCTCGAACACGTCCACGCGGGTAATATCGTACAGAACGCCGTTATAGCGCACAACGTCGCTGTTCGTAATATCCGCACGGTAATTGACGGTAAACAGCACTTCTTCCTTGTAGTTGGTCGTTGCGGCTGCGAACACTTCTTTGCCGGATAGCTGCCGGAAATATGCCCATACCGGGGCGCATATCGGTTCAAGGGTCGTCGTGGTAAAGCCCTCGTTATCCCTTATGTGTACCTGCCGCAACAGTTCGATTTTCTTGTCTTTCAGTTTCATGGTATAACCCTCCTATACTTTCGGGCAAATTTGCTCGTTAGGTCGGCACAAAATTGTGCCAATCTCATATTGCTGCCGTGTACTCTGCGTAATGCTCATAAAGCCCCACATAGCAATCAAGCAATGCCGCCGCTCCGTCAATCCGTTGGCGGGGCGACTGATTTTTTACGGGAACAATATTTCCGTTGCGGTCGGTCTGAATACCCGTATTCGTCAAGCACCAT
>MWBL01000159.1 GCA_002069015.1 Firmicutes bacterium ADurb.Bin300
GTAGTGGCAGGAATTCTGCACCGCCACGCCGCCCATGCCGTAGCGCTTGGCTTTTTCTATGGCCATACTCATGGCGCGGTAGCCCGCTACCTGCCCCATGCCGTCGCCTGCGTCAAGTACAGCGGTGGTCTCTGTTTCCTTGACTACCGTAATTTTGGTGACGGGATTCTGTATCCCGGCCTTGATTCTGTCAAGGTAGATGGGCTTGAATCGGTTGACGCCATGAGACTCGATGCCGCGTTTGTCGCTCTCAAGGAGCACGTCGGCGCAGATTATAGCGTCATTCCGCGGGACGCCATAGCCGACAAATGCATCTACAACGAAGTTTGTGATGGTAGTCCAGTCGACAATATTGTTTTTTGACATATATCATACCTCCATGCCGCTAAGGCGGCTAAAATATCCTTATGTATTCTGGGTCTGGATTCATAGATAATTTTATCATATGCGATTTATTTTTGCAAGTAAAAATAAGGGCCTGAAAAAAGTTCACTCAAACTATTGAAAAGCCACCGGTTACGGTATGCCGTTATTGTTGATAATAGCCAATATAAGCACTCGCGATTTGTGCATAGTGAAGAAAATTCATAGTTTGTTTACAAATCGGCAATAAAACCTCAAAAAACACTTGACAAGTTATGGGGTGCGTGCTATAATAACGGCAACAAAGATGCTATGATTTCTTGTTTGAGGAAAGGCCTTCACACGGAGCATTATTTAGCCGTTTTTTCGGACGGGAACCTAGCGACCCTAGTTACCGCACAGAGTTTTTTAAATACTGCTGAGCTTAGGCAAGCACTCTGCGGCAGGCCGGCCCGGATAGGATTTCCAAACCCGCGGGGTCCCGGAGACTCGGGAGGCGGGATAAAAATGTCCCGTTTGTGAATAAACTTTCTCAATAAAGTAAATTCTTTTGAAAATGACGTCAAAATGCTTGTTTTATATTAAAAAAAAGACGACTTGGCATTGACACCAGAAGGCAAAATGAATATAATTAAGCCAACAAAGAGCAAAGGAGGAGAGGGTTCGGAGTTATCGCGTGTTTCCTCAGGCGGTCCACACTTTCAGTTAAAATACAATTAAAAAGGAAGGTATATTTACTATGCAAAAAATTCTTTCGGTTACTCTAATCGTGGTCATGCTTGCCGCGCTGATCACGGTGTTTCCGGCAAGCGCTGGCGTTGCTGTTACGCTTCCGGAGCTGTTAATCACCGAACTCGTTGTTGACACCGGCGGGTGGTCTCAA
>MWBL01000160.1 GCA_002069015.1 Firmicutes bacterium ADurb.Bin300
CCGGTAAACGAACCGTTTACAAACACTATTGAAGTATTTCCGGCTGTCTGATTTCCGGATTCTAAAATAACAGGAACCGGATTTGAAGGATCAACATTTTGAGATGAAACTGCGGTTACGGTAGTCACATATAATGCCGTTGCCGTACTCACCGACATGCCGCTTAACTGACCCGATGCCGAAAACAGATAGCTGATATTACCGCTTGTTTGTTCTATTTCTATAGCTTTAACAAATCTGTAAGACGTAGCAGATATAGGCACTATAGTTACAGACTCTGTAACGGCTGAACTGCCCTGTAATGTATACGTAAAATCCATGCTGTTTAAATTTCCGCTTTCTGAAAACGTTACGGTACCTACAACAACCATTTCTTTATTTATAGGCGGAACCTGTTCCGGCGCCGTATGCAGTATAGTGATTGTCGGCGTTCCTATGGTAACGACGGCATCGTATGTATAAATAGCCGCAAACATACAAACAGGAGTTAATACGGCTAATGCTAAAATTAATAATGAATTTTTAATCTTTTTATTCATAAGCAAACTCTGCCGTTATAGTCGCGCTGTATCTCTGCCCGCCTACAACGTTTAAAAATTTTGCTCCCAAATATATTCTGGGAAATATTCCCAAAGTCTGATTCATTCCATAAAATGCGCCCGTATTTTCAGCGCCCTGAAATCCTCTCTTATCCCATATTACGTTATAATCTTCAGTATGATTTTCCGCTTTGTCAAGCATCCAAAACCAACACCAGTAATCTGCGCTTGCAGGATTTGACACCGCGCCCGCATCATATAATTTTGCGGTAACGCTGCTTACCGCTACTTCGCCTATTGTTAAAGTTCTTGTATCTCCTCCGACTTCATAAGGAAGCTTATAATCGCTTGCACGCCAGCAAAGAGGTATTTTATGATTCAACGACGGCGACATTAGCCCGTTTCTGTCCTCTGCACCGTTATCCGTATATATTCTTACGTCCCATGATGTACTTGGGCTTGAAACATACATATCTAAATCCAGTTCAATATACTGGTCTGACGCTGTCCATCCAGCATTGCCGGATATTGCGGAACTTCCGTTCCATGTTATTGTCGTAACAGCGACATCGTCTGAAATTCTTTTTAAAGAAGGCGTAAACGAACCGGTACCGCTTTTTACCCATACTATATTATCTATATCAATTGCATGCCCTAT
>MWBL01000161.1 GCA_002069015.1 Firmicutes bacterium ADurb.Bin300
TTACCCCGCCTTTTAATGTCAGGCGAGAATTATAAAACTTTATAAACTTATGGCACAAAGAAAACGCACCATAGACGAGATTAAAAAAAGAGAGCTTTTGAAAATGAGCGAGCTTGCCGAGCTTAACGGGGTTAGGTATAGCACGATTAAGTTTTATAGCGAGTTAGGATTATTGCCGTTTGAGCAACACGGCAAGAGGTTAGCCAAGTATTACCCAGCCAAAGAAGCCAGCCAGAGGCTTAAAGAGATTTTAAAGCTACGAGAAAAAGGGCAAAGCATACCCGACATTATAAACGGGCTTATTAAAAAATAACTATGAGCGACTTTAACATTACACTTTTTGAGGCTTGCGAGCTGTTAAACAGAAGCAAAAAAAGCATAAGCCGTTATATTAGGCGGGGCTTATTGCACCCCGAAAAAGTTAAAAGCCAACAGGGGACGCTTGAGTATAGGTTTAGCAAAGCCGACATAGAAGCCTTTAAAGCACAAGAGGCACTAAACGCAGAGCAGACAAGACAAGACAGGACAGAGGAGACAGACCAGACAGGACACAACGAGCCTATTAAAAAGGCGGAGTTTTTAGAAAACAAAGATTTTAAAGGGCAAACAGAGGAGACAAGACAAGACACACCAGAGCAGACAAGACAAGACAGGACAGAGGAGACAGGACAAGACAGCGAAGTTATAACGCTGTTAAAGGAAACGACGGGGCTTTTAAAAGAGCAGTTAGTTAAAAAAGACGAGCAGATTAAGGATTTAGGCGGGAAAATAGACCAGCTTATAGAGCGAGACCGAGAGACAAACATTTTAATAGGGCAATTACAAAGCAAAGTTTTAATGCTTGAGCAACCAAAAGAGCCTATTAACGGCGACGCAGACAAGACAGGACACCAGCCAGACCAGACAGGACAGGACAAAGCAGGGGAGACGGGGCAGGACAAGCCAGTTAAAAAGGGCTTTATTGAGAAAGTTAAAGATTTTTTAAAAGAGACAAAATGAAATGCGAGTTTATAAAACCAGACGGGCAGAATTGCGAAGCATACGCCGTTAAAGGCACGAGCTTTTGTTATTTTCACAACCCCGACATAAGCGACGAGGAGAAAAAGGAAGCACAAACAAACGGCGGGGCTAACCGAGCTTTAACACTTAAAGAGC
>MWBL01000162.1 GCA_002069015.1 Firmicutes bacterium ADurb.Bin300
AATTGCCTGCGGAATAATTGGTAAATTTACTCATATACCGCAGACAATCCTTATATTTATCAGATTCAAATACAGCTTTTACTCCGTCATCTATCTTTTTGAACAGGTTCTGCATCTCCTCTCGTTTCTTCGACTTATATTCGGCTTTCTGACGGGGAGTGAGTTTTTTCTTCCATGCCAGTTCTATCGACCTCCCTTAATTTGATTATATATGCAAAAAAGCCGATCCTGTGTGGCTTCTGTACGAAACAAACATGATCGGCTTTTTTTGACTTCCTATTATTATATATGTAGTTATTCAATATATTGATCAAAAATCCAAAGAGTAAAAAAATAAGAGAGAAATTTATAAATAAATTTCTCTCTTTTGGCTCCCCCTGCCCGGCTCGAACGGGCGACAACTCGGTTAACAGCCGAGTGCTCTACCGACTGAGCTAAGGAGGAATATATTTAACTAATGCTGTAAATTTCTTTAACAACATTAGTCTTTTATATTAGCTCGTTTATCCTCACGGTGATAGGTATAATCTCTTACACTTGCTCTACCGACTGAGCTAAGGAGGAATATATTTAACTAATGCTGTATATTTCTTTAACAACACTAGTCATTTATATTAGCTCGTTTTCCCTCACGGTGACTGGTATAATCTCTTACACTTGCTCTACCGACTGAGCTAAGGAGGAATATAAGTGTCGGCACTGATTTAGTTTCCCAGGCCGTCGCCAGCCAAGTATCGTCAACGTGAATGAGCTTAACTTCCGTGTTCGGAATGGGAACGGGTGTGACCTCATTGCCATAAGCACCGACTATTTAAGTGACCCGTACCAGAATCGAACTGGTGTTACCGGCGTGAGAGGCCGGTGTCTTAACCGCTTGACCAACGGGCCATAAATGGTGCACCATCGGGGACTCGAACCCAGGACCCACTGATTAAGAGTCAGTTGCTCTACCAACTGAGCTAATGGTGCATTTCAAACTGCTTAACTATTATAGCATATTTCGATTCATTTGTCAAGCGGTTTTCCAATTTTTTTGAAAAACTTTTCATACTGAATAAAGCTGAATGCTAATGTTATCGAACTCACATGAATCAAAAAGGAAAAGCCCTCGACCGATTAGTACTCGCAAGCTGAACGTGTCACCACGCTTACA
>MWBL01000163.1 GCA_002069015.1 Firmicutes bacterium ADurb.Bin300
CAGCGATAATAAGCTGTTGTTTGCGGCAGATCCCATGATTGATTCAAGTAGTATGTATGAATATAAAGCAATCCCTATTTTTGACGAAGGAGGGAAGTGCAATTATGTGGGCTTTACTTATGACAACGGGAAATATAATGTGTGTGCGACCATATTGGGAGTGACCAACGGGTATAAGGCTACGGGATACATATCTAACAGCAATGATTATCCCAGCGTAGACAACAAAATTCCCTTCGCAAGAGAGATTAACGGAAAGGTTTATTTGTGTACGGGAGCGGAATGGGTATATGTGGCGAACGTGGGTTATTCAGCTTATCCTCAAAAAGCAAAATGTTTTAAGCTTGATCCTTCTATAAGCAAAACACAATTAATAGAAGGCTCCATCATCGATGTGGGTTTTCCTCTTTCTACTACAGAATACGGTTATTCTTCCGATACCTTGACAGCTATTCAAACGGGAAACAACCACCCGAACCTGAGTCTTGGCAGCGAAAGCCATGTGGTTGTCTGGAATCAGTCATTACCGATGATCCTTGACCGCTATATCGGAAGGAATTATAAAGGCGGAAGCGACATCAATGTGTTGATAATACATGACGAAACAAATCCTATGGCAAGCTACAGTCAGGAATTGATTGCCTCGCTGGAACAAAAGGCAAAAAGCAAAAACGGAATGCTTATCATGCCGAGTCCTATAGATATCGAAGGCAATGGGCTTAAAGATGCGATCTTGTCTATAGGGGGTGAAAATCAAAGCTTGTTAGGCGTTTCTGTGGATGAAGGGAATATGGGTTCTGTTTCTAAATTGTTCGAGCTTGCGCCAAACAAAACCTATTATTATGAGTATGAAATGAAACGAAGTGATAACTCAAGCGAGGATATATTTGCCGTTTCTCATTCGGTTCAAGATCCGGCAGGAGCTGAATACGGTACTAAAAAGTATTATGTCGCCGAGTCCTTATATGAAGGTTTTGGTGACAAGAACAGTTTAAATCCTTTCTTTACCTATAATTCAAGCCGGATTTCCGACGGCTTTTACAAAGGCGCCGATCTTTTCGGCCGCGGAAGCAGTCCCGGATATTATTACGACCCATATCCGGAAAACGCTACCGCTATTAGATTT
>MWBL01000164.1 GCA_002069015.1 Firmicutes bacterium ADurb.Bin300
GTTTGCTTCTGAACGGCGTCTTCCCCGCGCTTAAGCTCGTCTTCGGTTATGCTGCCTTCCTTCTCATACTTCTTGAGCTGTTCGTTAGAATCCCTCCGGATTGCCCGTATAGATATTTTTGCTTCTTCACCGAGTTTTTTAACCAGCTTTACGATTTCCCTGCGCCGCTCTTCGGTAAGCTCGGGGAACACAAGCCGGATTACTTTGCCGTCACTTGACGGGTTTATTCCTATATCCGAGGCTTGTATCGCCTTCATAACGGTGTTCATTGACGATGTGTCCCATAATGATATCATTAAAATTCTCGGTTCGGGCACCGATATATTTGCAATCTCTTTAATATGCACTTTTGAGCCGTAGTAATCCACCTGTATTTTATCCAAAACCGAGGGGTTTGCCCTTCCGGCCCTGATGGTTGCAAGCTCTCTTTTAAAATTAACAAGCGATTTGCTCATCCTGTCCTGAGCGGATTGTTCAATCTCTTTGATTTTTTCGGCAGACATATAATACACCTCCAAATCGATTTGCTATAATAATACCAAATTTTATGCCCGGTATCAACTAAACAATTAACTGTGCCTTCGTCTGGAATATATTGCAACTATATGCGCTCCGTATTGCGGGGAGAATAAACCTCATAAGAGGTGAATGCAAATGAGTATGTACAAAAAAAGATCCCGATCTCTTTTTGACATCATTTATAAGAGTATTTTCAGTGACGGATACGATTATTCGGCCGATGGGAACCATACGGTATTTGATCTGCATGAAAAAAGCAGTTATAATAAACATCCGGATATTTGACGGGCTTTTAATTTATCAATCAATAATATATAATTAAGTTATATTTGTTTTCAAAGGAGGAAATGTAATGGGTATAAAGATTTATTCCACGCCTTCATGCCCGTACTGTGTTATGGCAAAAAAATATATTGAAGGCAAAGGTCATGCGGTTGATTATATTGACGTTTCGGCCGACAGCGCAAAGGCCGACGAGATGGTGACAAAATCAGGCCAATACAGTGTCCCGGTCATAGATATTGACGATAATATCATAGTGGGTTTCAACAGGTCGGAGATAGACAAGCATCTGTCCGGCAAGTAATGCGAAAG
>MWBL01000165.1 GCA_002069015.1 Firmicutes bacterium ADurb.Bin300
TGATGCTTGTCGCATTTGGGGTAATGAGCTTTTCAGAAAAGATGAACTTTCAGAAAACCAGTGTCGCAAATCAAATCATTTATCTGTATTACCGTAATCCGACGGCATTACCTAAGAAACTAAGAAGGCACATTGATGACATGATTGAGGACGGCCGGTTGCAAGAGGATGAAGATTATCACGGCTTCGGCGGTGCCACTTTCACACCTGAGCAAGAGAACGAAGGTATGATGACTGAATTTGCGGCTAATAACGGCTTTTTACGACAGTGTGTCACCCTCTATAAGGAAAGGCAGGCATTATCATTATTGAACCTTAATCCTGACTTAAAACCGGACTTTGAGGCCAAATACACGGAGGCGGTTATGTTTATTCAGGACTTTGAAGCCCGGAACGGTGCGGACGCCTGGACTTCCGTTCCGACAAGTTTAATATTTGATGTTTATAATGGCAAAGTACACATGAATTATTTACGGTTGGTGGCTGCCGTAAAGAGTGTCCTGAGTAAGAAAAACTTTAATCCGACTTATAAAAGTGTCCTGTTGTGCCGGATGTTCGGATGCAAAAAAGCGAGCATACTTACCGACTTCTTTAATGTAAATCCGCATTTGAAGGGACAACACGAAAATTTAACCCGACGGAGGCAATGGGAAAGGCTAATTGATAAGGCCGAAGAGAACGGGCATTTTTCATATTACTGCACCGGCCGTCAGTTTTTTGTGTCGCTCACAATGACAAAAGAAGAGCTTCACAGAGTAATAAATATTAAACGTGAAAAGAGGATAAACGCATGAAAAACGTACAACTATACACGAAACGTACAACTATATACGAGAGCGTACAACTATACATAGTCTATTTATACAAAGCTTATTTATATACTAAATCTACTATAATACAAAGCTTACACGAAATGAATTTCGTGGTGTCACAGTTTCTTTTTTTTGTTTTTAATCTCAGAGCTAAAAGAAAAACAATAAAGGTCCGGCTTCGTGGCTGGGGCCGGTGCCTTAGCAGCTTCCCGGAGATAGCATATTTCTCCGGGGGCTGTTTTAACACTTGCGGTTCATACAGCACCGCAAAAATGAAGGTTAACTAATTGATAAACAGA
>MWBL01000166.1 GCA_002069015.1 Firmicutes bacterium ADurb.Bin300
CTGCCGACGGAATCTTTTTTAATATGAACGCTATTGTTCCGGTAATTGCACAATATTGTTCCGAAGGTGTTGATATTGTTCCGATAACGCGGTTAAACGAGCGTTTTGATATGTATTTGAGAATGTTGCAGGATTAAGAAAATAAAGCTGAAGTTAGTTTATACAACCCTCAAGCTTCATCAAGACAGTAAGGCCGCAGGCTTCGCCTACGGTTTAAATTTAAGGATCTCCGGCATTTATTTTTTAATAAAAAAATAATGTTTCTCTATTGACAATTGATATATTTCCGTGTATACTGTATATACTGTTAATATACAGTATATGAATAGGCGGAGGGTTTGTCTTGAATATTATCATAAGCAACGCAAGCAATCTACCTATTTACGAACAGATATATACGCAGATAAAAAACAGTATTGTTTCCGGCGAGCTTACGGAGGGCGATCCGCTTCCTTCTATCAGAGCGCTGGCTAAAGACCTGCGTATAAGTATAATAACAACAAAACGCGCTTATGATGAATTGGAAAAGGACGGATATATCTGCACTGTGGCTGCAAAGGGCAGCTTTGTGGCCGAAAAGAACACGGAAATAATCCGTGAAGAGCATTTAAAACAAATAGAGGAATACATGCGCACTATAGTCAAGCTAGCTCCCTCGTGTAATTTAACAGAGGAAGATCTGGTTTTTATGTTGCGTTTAATAATTAAGGAGGGCTAACCGTATGAATGCTATTGAAATCTGCGGGCTATGCAAATCATATCCCGGTTTTTCGCTTCAGGATGTAAACCTGGCTCTACCTGAAGGGAGCATTATGGGGCTTGTCGGTGAAAACGGAGCCGGAAAGAGCACGTTGATAAAGCTCATTATGAACGCAATCCCGCGCGATGGGGGTAGCGTCCAGGTACTGGGCGTTGACAATACAAACCCGGAGTTTAAAACGGTAAAGGAAGATATCGGCATAGTTCTGGACGAAGCGTATTTTCCCGAGGTGCTTACACCCAAAAACGTGGGCAAAATAATGAGTAACACATACCGCAGATGGGACGACGCTTGCTTCAGTAGATATTTGAAGGAGTT
>MWBL01000167.1 GCA_002069015.1 Firmicutes bacterium ADurb.Bin300
ATAGTTCACGAAAGGTTTTACTAAAATCCGAATTTAAAATTTCTGTCGGTGTTGGTTTTTTCCCCAATAAAGCAACTTTATCATCTAAAAATTTGTTATTATTTATAATTAATCCAAGTCGGTAACTAAACCCCTTATATCCTGATTGCATCATACTTAGTATAAAAGGAAGTGAATCCGCTAATGTAGGGATAGCACCTCGTTCTTCTATAGGGATAACGCCTCGTTCTTGTAATGCTGATATTGTTGCAGATAATCTTTTCGATAGTCCTATTAGATTTTCGGCGCGCCAATTGTGTATGTCCCTAGGGGCAGTTACTAGCCTGTAACCATTGCGGTTTGACGTTAAGGATGTCGGTTCGGTTCGGACGAGGGGATAATATTTTAATAATTGTTTATTGGTGTCATCAATTGCAGGATTCGATTTATTATCTTTGACTTTTGTCATGTCCGCCCCCTTCGCGTCCCTATGGTGAAAGAGGGGCAACCGGCTAGGGTTTGCCGGTGTTCGGCCCGTCGGCCTAGCCCCCCTTGCTCTGTCTTATTATACGGCTTCGCCCGTCATCATTGCCAATTCTTTTTTGCTGAATTTTGCTTGCGCTTCTTTCGATTGCGCCGCCTTTATTACCGGGTCAACAAGAATGCCGCTTTTTATTTTCTGCATAGTGTCGGCAACCAGTTCACGGATAAGCCGAAGCTTTTCCGCCCGGCTTTCAATAGCTGAAATGCGCTTAAATTCCTTGTTTCTTGCAAGGAATGTTTTAAAGATTGACGTTGGTTCTGTCTTAATCAAATCGCTAAGGTGAAAAAACAATTCCATTAGTTCGTATCTTTTTCTTTGTTTTTGGTAACGCGCTACCCCTTCGGCATGACGCGCCCGCGCTTCCGGTGTCCATGCTTTCCGTTCTTTCTTCATGCTTGCACCCCCGTCCCGCTTGCTTGTGCCGGTGTATTTTTCAGGAAGTCTTTTAACGCTGAATGCTTCGGGTGTTTTTCGTCCGTAATGATTTGAAGAAACCTGTCAAGGGCAATTTGTTCGGCCCTTGTCAATTC
>MWBL01000168.1 GCA_002069015.1 Firmicutes bacterium ADurb.Bin300
CGAGTGTTTTCTCGTCGTTGTCTTTGACTAAAATTATTTTATATTCGCCGTTCATGTGTTGCCTTCTTTCTCCCATATACAGATATAATCCTTGTTGATTTTTCGGTATATTGCTGTAACACTATCCTTTTCGTCATCCACAAAATGAACAAAAGAATCCCTGTTGCAATACCATGCCAACAAATACAACCGTCCGGGATCTTCCCCATATGCGCCCTCATTTTTTAATCGCTCACAACTTTCTACCGTGAGCTTTCTAACATCAAAAAACTGATAATAATCACAATGATCGGCGTCATTGTAATCTAATTTAATTAAATCGCCCTCCTTGATTTCGGGCATTGTGTTTTGTTTGTTCATATGTTTGCCCCCCAGTATATTAATAATTATTTTTAATTCTTTTATAGCCCCTCGGCTATCATCCGCGCTATATGGCGCGGGCATACGCTTACCGCCTTTTTCCATCTCGTTAATAACCTCGGTGTGCCACTTTAAGCGATTTTTCAAAAGCGTCAGTATGTCATTTTTGTTATACATATGTTACCCCTTCCCCCCGTTAAGCCGTTAGGACAGCATATTTTATTTCCCTTTTAACTTGCGAAAGTTCCATGTTATTCTCCATTCGTTGTTTCAAGCCTCACGCAGTCACCTTGCTCAATTAAATCCCGAGCGAACCATTCCGCGACTTCGTTCAACGCCCTCTCAGGTTCTGCCGATTGAGTTCTTATAAGAGCGCCGCCGGATTCGTTATACATGATTGCAATAATTACCATCCGTTCCCCTTTCTCGCCGTGTAGCCGATGCGACAGCTTTTTTATTATCTTATTTCTTTCCTTCGCCCACCGCAAGCAGGGCGAGTATTATGACCGATAAAATTATTGACATATGCACCGCCAAACCGTCAGGCCGATTTCTCGACATACTTATAAAGCTGCCATCCGTCGCAATAAATACAAGGCTGATTATTAAACTTGTTTATTGTGATGCCCTTGCGCATCGGCTTGCTTCCGGCTTTGAAACGTCCTGCCTGTGGTATGCCGTTTTCG
>MWBL01000169.1 GCA_002069015.1 Firmicutes bacterium ADurb.Bin300
CTAAGTGCTACAACACTGAATTCGCTGTCAGCTGTGCAGACGTCGTGAAGAATCTGTTCTATCATAACCTTTGTGTAGCCGTACGGATTTGTGGCAGATGTTGGCATATCCTCGGTATAAGGTGCTTTATTGTACATACCGTAAACGGTTGCAGAAGACGAGAACACGATTTTTTTGCAGCCGGCTTCTCTCATAGCATTTAAAAGGACGAGGGTTCCGGTAATATTATTTGAATAGTACTCAATTGGCTTCTCGACGGATTCTCCGACTGCCTTTAGTCCTGCAAAGTGTATAACGGAATCAATTTTATTTTCGGAAAAAATTCTATGCGTAGCGTCAGCATCGCAAATATCGGCAACATAAAGCTTTACGCTTTTGCCTGTTATTTTTTCGATTCGTGAAGCGGCTTCCTTTTTAGAATTGCTGAGGTTGTCCATAATTATGACGTTGTGACCAGATTCAATGAGTTCAACGCAAGTATTGCTGCCTATGAAACCTGTTCCGCCTGTAACTAATATATTACTCATAATTTAGCTGAAAGCGTTGCGTTGCCTGCAAGAGACACCGTATGCGTCTTACATCAGATACTCCTTTACGCATCAAATATTTAAATACACACCCTCATTATATACCATTTTTCTCTTTTTTTCAAGAACTATTTGCAAAAACTGAAAAAACATGATATAATGTACAAATAACAACATTAATTTAAGCTTTATTTTGACAAAGGAGAGCTTTTTCATGCAAAAGATACTTGGATATATGCGTAAAGCTATTCAGGAATACGACCTTATACAAAATGGTGACAGAATATGCGTTGGAATTTCCGGCGGCAAGGACAGCCTTGTTCTGCTATACGGGCTTATTCTTCTGCGACGTTTTATCGGAATTGATTATGAGCTTGTCGGAGTAACTCTTGACCCAAACTTCGGCGGTATTGCCGGCGATTACAGCTCCGTTTCAGCCCTTTGCGCTGAGCATAATGTCGAGTATCACGTTATACCTACTCATATAGGTGAAATAGTCTTTGACGTCCGCAAAGA
>MWBL01000170.1 GCA_002069015.1 Firmicutes bacterium ADurb.Bin300
CCGCGAAATGTTCTCTCGGGTATTCGCACCCTTCAGGCAGGCCACCCGCGAAATTGATCGGCGGTATGGACCGGACGCGGCGCGGTTGCTTATTGACGCGGAACGGGCGGCACTCAAAAAAAAGACTTGACCTAAACAGACGGAGTATGTTATTTTAAGAACATGACGAAACCCAGCGACATATTGAGAGAGACCATACGGAAGAGCGGCATACCCAACTACCGACTCTCAAAGGAAACAGGGGTTGACCGCGTGGTAATAATTAAATTCCTTGCGGGCGGCAATATTACGGCGCGGAATTCAGACCCGTTATGTGAGTATTTCGGGCTCGAGTTAAGACGCAAAAAGTGACATGGGCATGGAAAAGATAATGATAGAAAAAAAGATATTGTTAGGTAGCAATTTTAACGCGCACATTAGTATTCAGGGCAGCAAACAGGCAAGAAAGAAGATAGATTACTTTTGCGATTCGTTGTGTAGCGTTTGGAACATGTTTCCAATTAGTTATAAAAGACCAATTATTAAATGGTATACCCAGCGTTTGGGTGAACTTTTTATACTTGTGGGCGGCAGATTTAATACACCCGCACATGCTAATTTTACGTTTCCTCTGGGTATAATTCAGTTTAGGATTTATACGTTAAGTATGCCCCTTGACGTGTTACAAAACATACAAGCGCATGAATTGCTACACGCATTTGTTTTAGAGCGTTTTGGATATAACGATATAGAAAAAGAAAATGAACTTAACTCAAGAACTCATAAAATTATTGATAACATGTTACGGAAAATAGGCATATTTAACGATCCAAAGGAGATATGGGAGCTCGATCGCGCTCTTAAGAGGTTAAGAGCAGAGGACTAGCGGCAACCAAAGAGGACACAGAGAAATGCTTTTCAAGAGGACACACAAAAAACCAATCCCCGAGGGCGCAACCATTACCCGGACCAGGGCGGGCAAGGTAGCGAAGTGGACCGACTCCCGCGGGCGCAAACAGACGGCGGCGGTCTCCGAAGACGGGAACCATATTCTTCTCGAG
>MWBL01000171.1 GCA_002069015.1 Firmicutes bacterium ADurb.Bin300
GCTCGCGAGAAGATGGGAAAGCGCTTTGCTGGTCAATGTCGACAACTTCACGCTTCAACGCCTTATAAATAACGAGGCGGCCATGAAGGCCCTGATGAACATAGAAGGTTTTCGAAACCTCAATCAGGATATCGAAACAATTATAAATAAATCGGATTCGATAAAAAAATTGAAAGTAAAAGGGGACCTGACCCCGAAAGAAAAAATCAGATTAAGCGAAGAAGAAAGAGAGTATAAAAGCCTGAGAAAACAGATCCAGGAAAAGCTCATTAAATTCGCGACGAGAATTCCGATTTTCATGTACCTTACGGATTTCAGGGAAAGAAGCCTTAAAGACGTAATTACTCAGTTAGAGCCAGGCCTTTTTAAAAAGGTAACGGGACTGACCGTTAAGGACTTTGAATTGCTTGTCAGCCTCGGTGTTTTCAATAGCGCCCTGATGAACGATGCGGTCTATAAATTTAAACGCTATGAGGATTCAAGCTTATCTTATACGGGTATAAACAAGCATGAAGGCGAAGATGTTGGCCTTTATGACACTGTTATTAGATCAGATGAATATATTGCAGCCTATGAGAAGGTTGACGAGAGCCAGTAAAGTCGCTCCAGAGAGTTTGATGGTTGGATAATTAGGTATGCACAATGCAATAAGCCCCTCGAAACAAAAAACCCGCTCGAGAGCGGTGCGGGATTTGCCGCAGGTGAGGGGGGATAACAGGCGAAAGTTGAAAGTTACAATCGGTCATCGTCCACAATGGGCTACAGCCCCTTGCTCTGTAATAAGGGGATTATTCGTGGGATAAAGGACAAGCGATGATCATGATCATCGCTTGTCTAATATTTTCGGAGAACAAGGGGTTGTAACCCCTTGCGCTTACACGGCGAGTATATTATGCCTATCCGTAAATAATCCAAGCAGCTCTCGGTATCAGCAAAACCCCCTCCGGGGGTGGCGCAGCGCGCCGGGGGCGTTGGGCTCGCCGGGCTGGTATAAAAATACTTCAGGTCGCCGGAAGCTCTTTCAACTCATCCCC
>MWBL01000172.1 GCA_002069015.1 Firmicutes bacterium ADurb.Bin300
TGGCGACCTTGACAATCGGCCTTGCAAGAGGCGATAATAGCAGAGGGTTTATAGGATGTAGTGGCGCTTGCACGTCACTAATCGGCCAGCCAGCCGAGCATCCTATAAACCCTTTTTGTTTTGTGAGTGCGTAATGATAGAAATGTTGCACACCAACTGCATGGATTACATGGCGACCCTGCCGGATAAGGCGTTCGATCTGGCGATTGTTGACAACATACATACTTTGTAGTACAGTATGGACATGAGAACAAGCAAAGAACTACAGACAGGCAAAGCCGGTGAATATCTAGTGTGCGCCGACTTAATACTAAAAGGCTTTGTCGCTTTCCCAAGCGAACAAGGGTTGCCTTATGACGTTTTACTTGATACCGGAGAAAAGCTAATAAGGGTTCAAGTAAAAACTACAAGCGGACCGCGTGTTATACCGCAGCGTACAACTGAATCAAAGGCATATATTTTTAACATAAAGAGATGTGGCAAGGGTAATGAGAAAAGATATGGGAATAACGAGGTTGATGTTTTTGCCCTTGTGTGCCTTGATACAAAAATGATCGGGTATATAAAAACCGATGATATGCCTGATACCGTTAATTATCGCGTTGACTCTTTGGCTGGATCTTATTACGACGAAAAAGGAATACAAGATTTCAAGGTTGTATCGGATTTATTTTCCAGCGGATTAAGCCGGCGGGCAATATCTGAAAAAACAGGCATTTCCTATGCTACTGTATCGCGCATGTTGCAATCTGGATACAAACCATTCAAAACAGAGGCTAGATATTTTTCAGAAATACAAAGGAGCGCGGAGTGGTTCAATCAAATATAATGCAAGATAGACTACAAGAGCTTTTTCCTGTTCACTACCGAAATGGGAATATACTTATGATTAACGCCGACTGCATGGAAGTGATGAAACATATTAAAGAAAAAGAGGCAGATCTTTCTTGCGTTGATCCGCCGTATGGGATAAAAAGATTAAGCGTAAATGAAAACAGAGATCCAAATTCAAAGTTTAGGCGCTCTATG
>MWBL01000173.1 GCA_002069015.1 Firmicutes bacterium ADurb.Bin300
CGGGATGCGAGATCCATACACCCGCGATTATTCGCTGCAATGGCAAAGGAATAAGCACCGCAAAAACCGGGGGGGGGGCGATTGTAAGAAATCGCCTTCCCCAGGGGTAAAAGAGAATAGGCAAAAATTGGCGAAGAAACGAGAATTTAAGCGGTATGCATGGTTAAAGGATCCAGAAGATAAAACTATAAAAGAGCTTGAGCCACAAGAAAATGTGCCTATATGTAATCCAGACCGCAGGGGTTGGGGTAAGCGTCAATGTGTATGCGGCGCGCTTATCAAGGCGAATTGGACCTTATGCCCGACTTGCCTAAAGTATTACGGCAATGACCGCAGCACATGGCCACATTGGTTAAAAGAGTGGGTAAGCCAGTATCAGACAGAGGTAAGGAACGAACAAGATCACCGGGAATTAGAATTAATTGACGGCGTACAATATTGCAATGCAGGCGGCGGAAACAAGATCAAGGCGCACACTAACAGCTACGAAACGAGCCGGGATGACCTGAACAAATACCGCAGCATGCCACGGGGGGCGTTGAATGAAAATCAACTATATAACCGACTAAGCGACAGCGATAAAGCGGCTATATATCCAGGCGAATACCCTAATGCGGCAAACGGGCGCAGTAAGTACGATAAGCGGGAATTCGATCAATACACGCCTGAAGAACAAAGCGAGAAAATTTGGGCGATAGATGATAGGGTAAAGGGCACTGAAGTTCCTACAAGTGAATACACGGCAAAAGATAATGAGATCTTTTTCAAGGAAGCTGCAAAAATGCTATCACCGCGAGAGCGGCAAGTATTAGATCTTTATCGTAAGGGGTACAAACAGCAAGAAATTGCGGAAAAAATGCGAATTAGTCAACAAATGGTAAGCAAAATTTACAATAGGGTTGTAAAAAAGCTGAAAAAACGCAGTAATTAATGAGAGGGATAGTATTAACTTATGTGGATTGTATTAGAAATCAGAGAAAAATGCGCAAAAGTACCCTTGAAACTCACTATAAGTATTAAGAACA
>MWBL01000174.1 GCA_002069015.1 Firmicutes bacterium ADurb.Bin300
AATGAAAATGCCGGCTATTATCTGCAAATCACCTTAATTTACCGATAGATGAAGCGGATGCCTTATTGCAGTAAATTCCGTTTTATACTGTCAAAAACCGTTCTGCAATATCCGCAGGATGCACAGTCGCGCAAACAGGAGGATGTTTTAGTAAAGAAATCCTCCGGTATGGCGGAATTTTCAAGATAATACGGGGCGATGAATTTTCCGAATCCGGGTTCGGTCAGCATACAAAGGTCGCCCATATGATGTTTGCGGACATACGCCCCTATTACCGTCACGGGTGAAAAGAGAATCCGTGTTGCAAGCTTTACGCCGTCTATAATGCCTTCGTAATTGCAAATATCCTCCGGGCGCACCCAGTTGCCCGCTAACAGCATATAGTGATTTTCGGGAACGGACATTACACGGTGGCAGGAATACGGAATATATTGCTCATCATTTTTTATATGTGAAATTTCTTTTTCGTGAGAAACGATGTTGTCGTGGAAAATATGGTACGGACAGTTCGGCAAGCACCCGCTGTTTGCAAGCATATAAAGCTTTTTGCCGTTTTCGTGACAAAAACGGTACTGCTTTTCAACCTCTTTTATATTACGGTTATACTCCCGCTTAACATAAAACGAATCGAAAATATCGAGGCATTGACTCATACCCGATATGCCGTCAATCCACATATTGACCGACGCTCTGACCTCTACCCCGCCGAAATTCTTTTTTACCGTTTGTGCCAGAAACGGCGAAGAGGTGGTAACGGCATTCAGCCCAAAGCGTTCACACAAATAGTCGACAAGACTGCAAACGCGGTAAGAAAGCTCATTGGAAATTGCCAATTCACCGTAGCAATTTCCGTTAAGCAATAAATTAAGCCGGATTTTGTTTTCGCTAAAGCGGGACAGTTCCTCTTCAAACCGTTCCTGCGCACGATAGTCCTCCCACACGATTCCTTTTCTGCCGGAAGCAATATCGCTCCACGGAAAATACAACTCTCCTATGGAAGAAAGATACGGCGTGAGAA
>MWBL01000175.1 GCA_002069015.1 Firmicutes bacterium ADurb.Bin300
GGATAATAACCTCTGTGGTCATCCATAATCGCGCCGGCATTCTCGTCAACCTTGAACTCCTCTCCGTTGAATACAAGCTTGCCGGATACGCTGTAAAGGTCCTTCTGGCTGTAAAGCGGCCTGTTGTTTTTCGGGCTGCCCGGGAATGGAATGGAAACACAGCACGGCTTTGAAACGCGTGTTAGTTCAAAATCGTATTCGATTGCCGGTTTTTCGCTGTATTCCTTGCTGTCAATAAAGCATTTGCCTTTGTGATATCCGCTAAGATACAGCTTGTTTTTGTCGAGCGAGTTAACATATTTGACATGGCTTACCGGTGTCTCACCTTCGGAAACATCTCCATTTAAGAGTGTCGGTGCAATCTTTGTGTCCTTGCTCTTTAGGTTGGTATCCCACGTGTAAACCTTCTTCGTGCGCTTGTCATAAAAGACATTCATCGTCTTTCCGAAAATACCCATATCGCAGACAACCGCAAGCAGTAGTCCATCCTTGAGGTTAACCTCGGTGGCCTGCCACAATGTTAGCTTGAGACGGTTCATAAACTGAGGCGCGCTTGTAGGTCTCTTGATCTTCAGGAAGTCCATCGATTTAAACTCTTTGTCGAAGGTACCAAACACAGCCTTGCCGTTTTCATCAACAATGCTGTACGGAGTAGGAACTGCCCTGCGCTCAGGGGCTATATATTTACTATACTCTCCCATGACTTTTCCCTCCTTAAGCTGATTTTCTGGTTATATTTACTCCATAGTTTAACTAATTGCAAACAATCCTATGAAAACGATAGCAAGAATTACAGGAAAAGAATCGGGGTCGAACCTTTATTCTTGGCATTTTGTTTAATCGGAAAAAAATGAATACAATTAGGCAGAAATAACACTCAACGGCAAAAATGTTGACGGTTCTATTTAATATGGAGAAGAAAGAACGCTTTTTACTCCCCGATAATCTGCACGACGATATTGCGTTTTCTGGCGCGGTTGTCAAAATCAATGAAGACAAT